>NZ_CP054041.1:0-345000 GCF_013282665.1 Listeria monocytogenes | reverse complement strand
ATCACTACCCATATCAGCTAGCGTCACGCCAAATTCCTCGCAATTAGTTTGAAGTGCTTCGATTTGTTTTTTAGCAACAAGGTCTTGAATGTTGAAAATATCTTCAGTTGGAACATTATGATCCATTGTCGCGAACGTTTTATCTGGTCTACGCAGTGGCCGATTTTCCATTCTTAGTCCTTCAAACGCTTGAGGAGAAGTAACTTCATGAATCAAATGAAGATCAACATATAATAATTGTGGTTCACCTTCTTTGCCATAAATGACATGACGATTCCAAAGTTTATCAAAAAGTGTTTTCCCCATCTTATTCTCCTCCTTCAATTTGTTTTAGAACTTCATTTGTAAAATCAGTTGTGGAAGTATTGCCTCCAAGGTCAGCAGTTAAAAATCCAGCTTGCATTGTTTTTGCTGTAGCCGCATCAATCGCATCGGCTTCTTCAAAAAGAGAGAAAGATTGACGAAGCATCATGGATACAGAAGATATCATCGACATTGGATTCGCGATATTTTGATTCGCAATATCTGGTGCAGATCCATGGATAGGTTCATACAAGGACGGCCCATTTTCCGCGTGGCTAGCAGAAGGGAGCATTCCGAGAGAGCCAGTAATAACAGAGGCTTCATCGCTTAAAATATCGCCAAATAAATTTTCTGTTACAATAACATCAAAGGTTGTTGGGCGCTGAATCATAAGCATTGCGGCAGCATCAACGTATAAATGTTCTAATATGATATCTGGATGGCGACTCGCAACTTCTTCAGCAATTTTACGCCATAGTTTACTAGAAGCGAGTACATTTGCTTTATCTACCGACGTAACTTTTTTGTTTCTCGTCGCGGCGATTTCAAAAGCTTTCTCGATAATTCGTTCGATTTCTGCACGTGTATAAGTTAATGAATCAACTGCCGACGTATTATCCCAATATTTCGGTTCCCCGAAATAAAGCCCGCCAGTTAACTCACGCACCACCACAAAATCAGTGTTGCTGACAATTTCCTTTTTTAAAGGAGAAAGGTGTGTAATAGAACTCGGTACTTGGATAGGGCGGATATTAGCGAAAAGTCCAAGCGCTTTTCTGAGTGCAAGCAAGCCGTCTTCAGGTCGTTTCGGTGCGTTATCCCATTTAGGTCCACCAATGGCTCCGAGTAAAATAGCGTCAGCATCTTGACAAGCCTTTAAAGTAGTTGGAGGAATGGGGTCACCAGTCGCGTCAATTCCTGCTCCACCAAAAGGATGCTTTACAATTTCAAAAGTATGATTGTATTTCTTCGCGACTGCTTCCAGTACTTGGAGGCCAGCAGCCATAATTTCTGGACCAATTCCGTCACCGGCTAAGGAAGTAATTTTATATGTCACGTTATTTTACCTCCTGGAAATAAGCTTGCTTACTAGGAGTTTTACTTTTACCTGAAGCTTGCAAATAAGCTTTAGCGCTCGCTGTTAACACGTCAAAGTCAATGCCGATGCCGTGGAATTCAGTGCCGTTATTATCTTTAATGACGACATGTACTTCTGCTTGAGCATCTTGACCGGCTGTAATCGCTTGGATGCGGTAATCGGTCAATTCAATATCTTGTTTCATAAGACGGTTAATCGTGTTATATATAGCTTCAATACTACCAGAACCAGTTGCTGCATCTTCTATTAGAGCGCCATTACGTTCTTCAATACGAACAATCGCACCTTGGACGCCGCCAGTAACGTATTGCACTTGCAAGTGTTTTAATTCGAAATCATCCGCAGACTCAGAAGATTGTCCGAGAATTAACGCATGTAAATCATCTTCGGTTACTTCTTTTTTAGCATCCGCCAGTTGTTTGAATCGTTTAAAAGCATCTTTGAGTTCTTTTTCGCTCAAAGTGTATCCCATTTCTTCCATACGCGTATGGAAAGCATGTTTTCCAGAAAGTTTGCCAAGTGGAAGGGAATTTTTATCTACGCCGACAAGCGCAGGAGTGATAATTTCGTACGTATCTGGATTTTTTAGGACACCATCTTGGTGAATGCCAGATTCATGCGCGTAAGCATTACCACCAATTACAGCTTTGTTACGCGGAACAGGCATACCAGACAAGCGGCTAATCAAATCACTTGAATTTTTAAATTGGTTCAAAACAATATTTGTTTCTGCTTGATAAAAATCTTTGCGAATATGAAGCGCGACAGCAACTTCTTCAAGAGCTGTATTTCCAGCACGTTCACCAATTCCATTAATTGTACCTTCAACGCGTCTCGCACCATTTTCGATTGCAGCAAGTGCATTTGCAGTTGCCATACCAAGGTCATCATGACAATGAGAAGCGAAAATAATATCATCAAATTGCTTTATTTCGCGGCGCAAATCTTGGAATAGCTGGCCGAATTCGGTTGGGTTGGTATACCCGACCGTATCCGGAATGTTGATGACAGTTGCTCCGGCATCGATTGCTGTTTGAATGGCTTCAATTAGAAAAGCACGATCTGACCGAGTTGCATCTTCTGGTGAAAACTGTACAACGTCAAATTTTTGTCTAGCATAACGAATGTGGTGTTTAATGGAAGCGAGAACTTCCGTCCGACTCATTTTTAATTTGTATTCCATATGCACATCGCTCGTTGCTAAGAAGATATGTATTTGCGGGGAAACAGCGTCTTTAAGTGCTTCTTCCGCGCGATCAATATCTCCTTTAACACAGCGCGCTAGCCCTGTTACAGAACAATGTTTAATCGCTTTTGCAATGGCCTTGACGCATTCAAAATCTCCAGGAGAAGAAATCGGAAAGCCGGCTTCAATCACATCAATTCCAAGTTTTTCGAGTTGTAAGGCAATCTGGATTTTCTCCTTTACGTCAAAATTAACTCCAGGGGTTTGTTCGCCATCTCTAAGTGTAGTATCAAAAAACTGGATTTTCTTCATTCGATTTCACCTCTTGTTTTATATTAGATAGGGAAGCTTGGATTTTTCCTGCTTTCAGTATCAGTTTAGGGAAGAAAAGGGTTCTTGCTTAAACTCATATCGAAAAAAGGATAAACGGTTGCTAGGCAAGAATCCTCACCTAGCAATCCGAATTAAGTATTAATGTTGTGGTTTAACAAATGGCATCATTTCGCGAAGTTCTGCACCAACTTTTTCGATTTGATGACCTTGTTGTTCTTTGCGCATTCTATGGAACTCTTTAAAGCCATTTTTGTTGTCGTCGATGAAAGATTTAGCAAAGTTACCATTTTGTATGTCGGTAAGTACTTCTTTCATTGCCTTTTTCGTATCGGCTGTAACAACACGAGGACCAGAAACATAATCACCATATTCTGCTGTATTGGAGATCGAGTGGCGCATTTTTTCCATGCCGCCTTCATACATCAAGTCAACGATTAGTTTCATTTCGTGCAGTACTTCAAAATAAGCGAGTTCTGGTTGGTAGCCAGCTTCTACAAGTGTTTCGAATCCTGCTTGGATAAGGTGAGTCGCACCCCCACAAAGAACCGCTTGTTCGCCAAATAGATCGGTTTCGGTTTCTTCTTTGAAAGTGGTTTCGATAACACCAGCACGAGTGGCGCCAATACCTTTTGCATAAGAAAGAGCTGTGTCGCGTGCGTTTCCAGTGGCATCTTGGTAGATGGCGAATAGGGATGGAACTGCGCCACCTTCAACAAATGTACGACGAACCAAGTGACCAGGCCCTTTTGGAGCTACTAGAAAAACATCTACATCGTTTGGAGGATTAATTACGTCAAAATGAATGTTGAAACCATGTGCGAAAACTAGTGCATTGCCAGCTTTTAGGTTAGGTTTAATTTCGTTTTCATACGTTTCACCTTGCGTTTCATCTGGCAAAAGAATCATGATAACGTCTGCTTTTTCAGCTGCTTCGCTAACAGAATAAACATCAAAGCCATCGTTTCTTGCAGATTCAGCAGATTTTCCTTCGCGGATGCCGATAATAACGTTATTGCCATTGTCACGTAGATTTTGAGAATGTGCGTGACCTTGCGAACCGTACCCGATTACTGCTACTGTTTTACCTTCTAGTGCGTTGTTTTTTACTGCATCTTCATAATAAACTTTTGTCATTTTTCCTAACCTCCAACTAATTTCTTTTTATATTTCAGAATAGCGATGTGCTGTCCTGATGCTAGCAAAGCAACGGATTGCTCTGTAGTAAATGATTTTAGCCCATTTTTTTAGGACTTCTTGTAAAGCCTGTGACACCGGTTCTAGCCATTTGTTTAATACCGTACGGGCGAACTGTATCAACGAAAGCATCGATTTTTTCACTTGTGCCAGTTACTTGAATGACAACATTTTTCGTGCCAACATCAATGACGGTTGCACGAAATGGTTCGATGACTGCGTTTAGCTCAGAACGTAAAGCGGCGGGGGAGTTGATTTTAAGTAAAGCTAGTTCGCGTTCGATATGTGCATCGTCAGTAATATCGCTCACTTTGAGTACATCAATTTGTTTGTTGAGCTGTTTTGTAACTTGCTCGATCTCGTATAAGGAATCGACATGGACGACGATGGTAATCCGGGAAACATTCGGGATTTCGGTCCAGCCGACAGAGATGCTATCAATATTGTATTGGCGCCTGGAGATAACCCCAGTGATACGATTTAATACGCCAGAAGAGTTGTTTACTGTAGCGGTAATGATTCGGCGCATTTATTCCACTCCTTCCATTTGGTGATTTGGTTTGCCACTTGGAACCATTGGAAGTACTAGCTCATCTTTGGCCACATGAACGTCAATGACAATCGGTCCAGAGTGAGCGAAGGCTTTTCTTAAATCTTTTTCGAGCGTTTCAGGATTCGTCAAGCGTACCCCTTTGATACCATAAGCTTCAGATAGTTTAACAAAATCTGGTTGACTCGAAAAAATCGAATGAGAATATCTTTCGCCGTGAAATTTTTCTTGCCACTGACGAACCATGCCGAGCGAACCGTTATTGATAATGACCGTTTTCACATTGATTTGGTAATCATTTAAAATCGCTAGTTCTTGATTAGTCATTTGGAAACCGCCGTCCCCAACAATTGCGACTACCGTTTTATCTGGGAAAGCAAGTTGCGCACCAACTGCTGCAGGAAAGCCAAAGCCCATTGTGCCAAGCCCACCACTCGTAATAATTTGATGATCAAATTGGAACGGATAGAACTGCGCCGCCCACATTTGATGCTGGCCAACATCGGTAGAAACAAGTGCTTCACCTTGCGTAATTTCGCCGATTAGCTCAATCACACGCTGTGGTTTAATTTCCGCTTTTTTCGTTCTATCAAAATTAAAAGGATGACGGTTTTTGCGGGTCATATTTAATTTGTACCAATGGGATGTATCCGGGTGAACCGGAAGTTCCATTTGTAGTAGTTGTGTAAGTGTTTCGTTAATATCAGCTACAATAGGAATTTGTGTTTCGATAATTTTGCCAATTTCAGCAGGATCAATATCGATATGTGCAATCGTTGCTTTTGTGGCAAATTCTTTTGGCGCACTGGCAAGCCGGTCATCGAAGCGGGAACCAAAATTAATGAGTAAATCGCAATCTGTCAGTGCCATATTTGCTGCGTATGAACCGTGCATGCCGCCCATACCAAGGAATAAATCATGACTTTGCGGGAAACTTCCGAGACCTAGTAGCGTATTCACGATAGGAATTTGATAGCGTTCAGCGAATTCTAGTAATTCAGCTGTAGCTCTCGCATGATTGACGCCGGCACCTGCAAGGATAAGTGGTTTACTTGCAGCTGATAGCGAGTGCATTAGTTTTTCTAGTTGAAGTGGATTCGGTGAATAAGTCGGTTGATAACCCGGTAAATCAATTGTATCTGGACGAACTGTATCTGTTTGGATAATCCCCATGTCTTTTGGAATATCAACGACAACAGGCCCTTTACGACCAGTACTTGCAATATGAAAAGCTTCATTGACGATTTTTGGTAAGTCTCGAACATCGCGCACTTGGTAGTTGTATTTTGTAATAGGAATCGTAAGCCCAATCATATCGGCTTCTTGGAAAGCATCTTTCCCAATTCCAGGCGTATGAACTTGCCCTGTAAAAATAACTAAAGGAATCGAATCGCTCATCGCATCCGCAATACCAGTCAATACATTAGTTGCTCCCGGCCCACTTGTTACAACAACAACACCAGGTTTGCCAGTAACACGAGCATAACCTTCCGCAGCATGAATCGCTCCTTGCTCATGCCTTGTTAGAATATGCGGAATATCACAGTCGTAAAAGGCATCATAGAGAGGTAATACAGCGCCACCCGGGTAACCAAAAATCATCTCCACTTGTTGTTTTTTCAGAGAGTCAATTAAAAGTTCCGCTCCACTTTTATTTTGTTTTTTTGTCGCTTTTTCATTTGTCTTCGTCGTATCAATCACGCTTATCACCTCGTTTTTTAGTCGATTAAATCTTCTGGAATTTGCAAAATGCCGCCAGTATGAGCGCTAGTTACTAGAGCAGTATATCTTGCAAGATAACCAGTTTTTACTTTGGCTTTAAATTTCGGTAATTCTTTTCTTCGTTCTTCTAAAACCTCATCAGGAACATCTACATTCAGTGTCCGGTTTGGTAAATCAATCGTGATGATATCACCGTCATGAACAAGGGCGATAGGACCACCAGCTGCAGCTTCTGGAGAAATGTGGCCAACTGCGATACCACGAGTAGCCCCAGAAAAGCGACCATCTGTAATCAAAGCAACATCTTTTCCTAAACCTCGACCAACAATACTAGATGTTGGTGCAAGCATTTCAGGCATTCCCGGGCCGCCTTTTGGACCTTCGTAGCGAATGACCACGACATGCCCCTCGCGAACGGTATGGTTATCAATTGCTTCCACCGCCTCATCATGAGAACTAAAGCAAATCGCTTCTCCTTTGAATACTTGTACGGAAGGATCTACGCCACCAACTTTGATAGCGGCTCCTTTTGGTGCGATATTACCGAATAACATCGAAAGTCCGCCAACAGGGCTGTAAGGATTTTCTTTTGGATGAATAACATCGGTATTATTAATTTTTGCATCAGCTACATTTTCGCGAATCGTTTTTCCAGTAACAGTGATTCGGTCTGGATGAATAGCGCCGCCAAGGTCAACCAGTTCTTTAACGATGGCAGAAACGCCACCAGCTTCATGAACGTCATGCATGGAGTAAGAAGAGGATGGTGCAATTTTGGAAAGGTAGGGAACACGTTTAGCAATATCATTGATACGTTCCAAATCGTAATCTTCAATACCAGCTTCATTTGCAAGTGCAAGTGTATGTAATACGGTATTTGTCGAACCACCCATTGCCATATCTAGCGCGAAAGCATCGTCAATGGCATCTTTTGTAATAATGTCGCGAGGACGAATATCTTTTTTAACTAAATCCATTAAGTGGAAAGCAGATTCTCTAATAAGGTCGCGTCGTGCGTCAGAAACAGCAAGTGTTGTACCATTTCCCGGAACAGCCATACCTAGGATTTCCATCAAACAATTCATCGAGTTTGCTGTAAACATTCCTGCGCAAGATCCGCAAGTCGGACACGCATTAGCTTCCATATCAAGAAAATCTTCCTGCGACATGCTGCCATCTTTAAATGCGCCAACCGCTTCAAAAACAGAAGAGAGGGTGAGTGCTTTTCCGTGTGCAGATAATCCAGCTTTCATTGGACCACCAGAACAGAAGATAGCAGGTACATTTGTACGAACAGAAGCGAGAAGCATACCTGGCGTGATTTTGTCACAGTTTGGAATGTAGAAAACCCCATCAAACCAGTGCGCATTGATTACGGTTTCTGCTGCATCCGCGATAACTTCACGAGAGGGAAGGGAATAGCGCATACCGATATGTCCCATCGCAATGCCGTCATCGACACCAATCGTATTAAATTCAAATGGGATACCGCCAGCTTCTCTAATAGCTTCTTTAGCTACATCCGCTAGTTCTCGCAAATGAACATGACCGGGAACAATATCAATGTAAGAGTTACAAATAGCGATAAATGGTTTATCCATATCACCTGGACTTTTAATTTGACCTGTAGCATGCAGCAAACTTCTTGCTGGAGCTTGTTCAACACCTTTTTTTATTTTGTCACTACGCATAGGACTTTACCCCATTTCTAATTAAGAATTATTTGCCGACACTGAATTTTTAGAATTCACTAAATAGCGTGGCATTATTATATATGATTAAGTAGCTGCTTGCTTGATAATGGCTTTTCGATGCTTGAAAACTCGAAATCTAGCTAAAGAAAAAGCACCCCAATGATGAAAACAATGGGATGCTTTGCTAGAATCCCATTTAACGTAAACAGGACTCAAACTACTGTAAATTTCTACAGTGCTCAAAGTCCTTCTAGAGTAATAAAATTGTAATGACTGATTTGGTCGTTTTCATAAGTCATTATCCCCTTCGTTAAATGGTTTTATTTTTTCGATTAGTCGCACATTTTTGAAAAAAATTAATATCAAGAAATGTTATGTTAGTATTTAATATATATGGTTGACATGCGATTGTCAATTGTTATTTTGAAAGTTTTCCGTCAGTTTGCACAATTCAAGCAACTTACACTTTTAGCTGGAATTAGTACCAGGTCTTATATTTGAAGTATAACTTAAATGGAAGCGCATTCAAAAATGAAAGGTCAAGTATATAGTCAGAATAGTTTTATTTTTATAGTTTTCTATTATTTATTTAATAATTCGGATAAAAAATCACACATTAGTTGCGTTCTTCTATCTAATTCTGCTAAATTGAAAGTAATAAATTAGTAGGAAAGCCGGGTTTTTGTTGTGGATAATTTAGAGACAGATCGATTAATATTAATTAACTACACACTGGAAATGATTCAGGCAACGATTAATGGGTCAGAAGCTTTGGAAAAGGCAAGTGGATACCATGTGTCACCTGACTGGCCAGGAATTGATTTCTTTTTTTATTTACCATACGTGTTAGAAAACGTGAAAAAAGACGATAGAATGATTAAATGGACACGCTTAGTCGTGCTAAAAGAAGAAAATAAAATTATCGGTGAAATAGGTGGGCAAGGGAATCCGGACGAAACGGGTGAAATCGAAATTGGTTACAGCATCGTCCCAGATTATCAAAATAAAGGATATATGTCAGAAGCGCTTATAGGCATGATTGCTTGGCTAGAAGAACAGCCCGCCATTAACCGCATATTTGCGAGATGTTACGAGCAAAATGAGCCATCTATTCACGTTTTACAGCATAATCATTTCGTACATATTGAAGAAAAAGATACAGAAGAAAAACAAGGAAGAGTGATGATGTGGGAATATCCAATCAAACAAAGCTGATTATTATTGCATCTGGCAAACCGAAGATATGGGATAAGTTACCAGATATAGGTCCAGTAAAAGCAAGGGACGTTTACACGGGAACTTTTCATCGTTTAAGTAAGACTTATGCCGAGCAATTTGCGGATGATTATTTAATTTTATCTCCCAAATATGGTTTTTTACGACCGGACGATGTTGTTTCAAAAACATACGATGTTCGTTTTACAATGAAAGGGACTGGTGCGGATACGATTCAACTAGAGGAATTAAAGAAGCAGTGGCAGAAACTACAAATAAACCCTACCGAACCAATTCCGATGTTAGGCGGGAAAAAGTTCAGAGGGTTATTAACAAGCATCACGGATGGTAAGCAAGCATTTCGTTTTCCACTTGACGGGGCATCAGGAATCGGCGTCATGCAGCAAAATCTAAAACAAGCTATTGAAACAGGAATTCCATTAAATCGTACTGAGTAAAAGAAGTGCAGCTGTTATGAGTAAAAACATAACGCCCATATTGACATTTCTACGAATGAAGAAATAGATTGTTTGTAACGCCATCAAAATAGCGAGTGACACTGTGATGATGTGTAGCATAAATCGACCTCCTAAATAGTGAGCGGAAAACTTAATTAAATAGTTTACGAACCTTCTCAAGTAACGAGGTTGGTTCTTCTTCTTGTTCTACTTGTGCTTCTTTATATAAATGAATGTCTTCCTTGTTTACCGCTTTTTGACAGGCGAGGACGAGGTAAATATCTGTTTCACCTTCCAAACGACTAACAATCGAAAATTCATGTTTACATTTTTCTGCTAGTTTAATATAAGGGCGTAAAGAATTATAATGCAGTAATCCATTTAAAAGTAGCTTGGAGTCACTATTTTCTAGTATTGCCTTTTCTAGCTCTGGAAGATACTCTTGCGTCAAAACTTCTTCTTTTGTCAGTGCGACTAAGACACGTTCGCGGTAAGTTCCTAGATATTTCTTCTTCTCAGCGGGATTAATTTCTTTTGCCCCATACATGCCTTTTTCTAAGTAGTCATCAATATTTTCAGCCATTATATGAGCTCCTTTAACTAGTTAGTTTCCTCTCTATTCTAACATGCGTGGGGGTTTTTGCAAGTAAACAAAGAAAACCAGAAACAGGCTAGAGTAGCCATATTTCTGGTTTTTTGATTAATCGATTGGGAACCACTGGAATCCGTCGCGTTGAATGAGGTCATCTGCTTCTTTTGGTCCCATCGAACCGGATTTGTAGTTCGGGAAATGATCTTTCGTATTTGTCCAAACGTCTGCTACATGGTCGATAAAGTTCCATGATAGCGATACTTCATCCCAGTGAGAGAAGTAAGTCGCGTCACCGCGAAGACAATCTAGAATTAGTTTTTCGTATGCTTCTGGCGTATTCATGCCATCTGGAGAGGAATGAATATAATTTAAGTTTACTGGCATCGTAACCATACCTTGACCAGGCTCTTTTACGTTCAAATGAAGTGTAATACCTTCGTCTGGTTGGATATGAATAACAAGCACATTACCACCAAGTGATTGTTGTTGCCCGAATAAGTTTAATGGGACATCTTTAAACTGAATCGCAATTTGCGTTGTTTTCTTCGCAAGACGTTTACCAGTACGAATGTAAAATGGTACGCCAGCCCAGCGGAAATTATCGATTTCAAGTTTGCCTGCTACAAATGTTTCTGTGTTGGAATGAGGGTCCACGTTATCTTCTTGACGATAACCTTTTAACTCTTTACCATCCACTTCACCGGGGCCATATTGCCCGCGAATAAAGCTTTGATGCACTTCTTTTCCTTCAAAAACGCGTAAAGAACGAAGCGCGCGAACTTTTTCATGACGAATTTCGCGAGTGGATAAGTTAATCGGTGGCTCCATTGCAAGTAAAGAGACGATTTGTAAAATATGATTTTGAACCATGTCTCGAAGTGCGCCACTTTCATCGTAATAGCGTCCACGATCTTCCACTCCAAGGACCTCTGTTAAAGTAACTTGAATATTATCGATGTAACGATTATTCCAAAGCGATTCAATGATAGAATTTGCAAAACGAATAACCGAAATATTTTGGATCATTTCTTTTCCTAAATAATGGTCAATACGATAAATTTCATCTTCCTTGAAAGCTTGACGAAGCGAATTATTTAATTCTTCCGCACTAGCTAAATCATGACCGAATGGTTTTTCGATAATTAAACGATGGAAACCGTCTGTATCTACAAAACCTTCAGACTTAATGCGGCTAGCAATCGTTCCAAAGAAATTCGGTGCCATTGCAAGATAGAAAAGGCGATTACCACCTAATTCGTATTTTGCATCTAGTTCATCAGACAAATCTTTTAACGTTACGTAAGATTCTTTATTTGTCACATCATGAGATTGATAGTAGAAGTGAGAAGCAAATGCATCCGCGTCTTTTTCGGAACCGTCAATGTCTTTGATAGACTCTTTTACTTTATCACGGAAGAAATCATTACTCCATTCACGACGTGCCGTTCCGATAACAGCAAAATTGTCGCCAAGAGATCCCTTACTGTATAAATGATATAGCGAAGGGTAAAGTTTGCGATTTGCCAAATCTCCCGTACCGCCAAAAATAGTAATCAGTGCTTTTTGTTCTAACTCATCTGTCATACGTCATTTACCCTCTTTCTTATTCTCTTAATGGCAAAAAATTAACTGCTAAGAAAAAGTTTTCTTAGTTTGAAAAGAACCCCACAAAAAAAGGCCTTATTAAATGAGCTATTAATTTTCCTCATTAGTCCATACTATTTTATCCATAAAGAAGCATTTGTGCAACTGTTTGGTTCGAATATTTTTTTAATTTGACAGTTATTTCTGAATTATAAGGGTTTTTAGCATGGAAATGTTTATTTCCTGTTCGTTTAAGAATATGATAAAATAAGACTCGAACCGAGAAGGGAATGAAACAGATATGGAACTTGTTTTTCTAGGAACTGGAGCAGGCGTACCGTCGCGAGGCCGTAATGTCACATCCATCGCACTTTCAATGTTAAATGAACGAAATACAATTTGGCTATTTGATTGCGGAGAAGCAACACAACACCAAATCATGCGAAGTCCAATTAAGCTTAGTAAGTTAGAAAAAATCTTTATAACCCACTTGCACGGTGACCACATTTTTGGTTTACCAGGCTTATTAAGTAGCCGTTCTTTTCAAGGTGGGGAGTCAGATTTAACCATATATGGTCCAGTTGGCATTACCGAGTACGTAGAAACTTCCTTAAGATTAAGTGGTACAAGGCTGACATATAAAATTATTTTTAACGAAATTGAACCGGGTTTAATTTTTGAAGATAAGATGTTTTCTATTACAGTGGACGAATTAGATCACGGATTACGTAGCTTTGGTTACCGAATCGTTGAGAAAGATAAACCGGGTGCATTAAATGCCGATAAATTAATAGATGATGGCGTGGAACCAGGCCCAATTTTCCAAAAAATAAAAAATGGAGAAACAGTCACATTAGCTGACGGAAGTGTCATCAATGGAAAAGACTACATTGATGAGCCGCAAAAAGGAAAGATTATAAGTATTTTTGGTGACACGAAAGCGACAGCCAGTGAACTGGAATTAGCACTCAATGCTGATATTTTAGTACACGAAGCTACATTTGAAGGCGATAAAGAAAAATTGGCAGGAGAATACATGCATTCGACCACAATACAAGCTGCGAGTCTTGCGAAAAAAGCCAACGTCAAAAAATTAATATTAACGCACATTAGCTCTAGATATGATCGTGACGCAAGTAAAGAATTATTAATAGAAGCACAATCTGTTTTTGAAAATACAGAAATAGCGTATGACTTAGCTGTTTTCCCAATTGGAGAGTGACGAAATGAATCCATTTTTGAAAAATAAAACGGTACTAATCACAGGAGCTTCGAGCGGCCTCGGTGCAGAAATTACAAGACAAGTGGCCGCATCAGGTGCGAACGTTATTATCACCGCAAGAAGTACGGAAAAATTAATCGCTTTGCAAAAAGAAATAAGTAGTCAATTTTCCGTAGAGGCTGTTTATTTTACACTAGATATGACGGATTTTGAGCAAGTAAAGCAAGTCAGTGCGGAAATAAATACGACATATCAAGTAGATGTACTAGTTAATTGCGCAGGGTTTGGTTTATTTGAAAATGCAGTAGACATTCCATTTGAAACGATTGAAAAAATGTTCGATACGAATGTGCTTGGGTTAATTCAGTTAACGCAACTTATATTACCGCAAATGCAAGCACGTAAGGCAGGACATATTATTAACATCGCTTCTCAAGCGGCAAAAATAGCCACACCAAAGTCAACTGTTTATTCCGCAACAAAATATGCAGTGCTGGGCTTTTCTAATGCACTTCGCTTAGAACTAATTCCTGATAAAATCAACGTCACAACGATAAATCCTGGTCCTATTGCAACGAACTTTTTCGATGTAGCAGATAAATCAGGCAACTACTTAGAGACAGTTGGAAAATTAGTTCTACAACCAGAGAAAGTAGCTAGAAAAACCGTGCAAATTATGGGGACAAAACGACGCGAAATTAATTTGCCTTTTGTAATGAATATTGCGACCAGACTGTATCAGGTGATGCCTCAAGTCATTGAATTTTTTGGCAAAGGTGCATTTTTAAAGAAATAGAATTAGAGAAAATACCCTTAAATAGGGTGTTTTTTTTCTTGTAATTAATTAAGTTAGCGTATATAATTAATTAGGAACGTTTGTTCGTTTTTTAGGAGGTGCAGTTATGGATACGAGTAGGAAAATCATTCATATTGATATGGACGCTTTTTATGCATCTGTAGAACAACGCGATCATCCGGAGTTTCGCGGGAAGCCACTGATTATTGGTGGGGATCCTAATAAGCGCGGTGTTGTTTCGACTTGTTCTTATGAAGCACGCAAATACGGTGTGCATTCTGCCATGCCTACTCGTCAAGCTGCCAAACTTTGTCCGAATGGTATTTTTATTCATGGGAATATGGCGCATTATGTAGAAGTATCTAGTCAAATTCGCGAAATTTTTTCCAGATATACAGATATTATCGAACCACTTTCTTTGGATGAAGCCTATTTGGATGTAACCGAAAATAAAAAAGGAATGAAATCCGCCACAATGGTTGCCCGTGATATCCAACAAACAATTTACCGTGAGCTTGGATTAACTGCATCAGCCGGCGTATCATTCAATAAATTTATTGCAAAAATTGCTTCCGACTTTAAGAAACCTGCTGGTATTACCGTAGTTGCGCCCGAAGAAGCAGAAGCCTTTTTAGAACAAATCCCTGTGACTAAATTTTATGGGGTAGGGAAAGTCACAGCGGAAAAATTACATCGCCTTGGAATAGAAACTGGGGCAGATTTGAAGAAATGGAGTGAATGGGATCTTATTCGTGAATTGCATAAGCATGGCTATCAGTTGTATCGACAGGTTCGAGGTCGTTCGAATAACATTGTGAATCCGCATCGTGATCGCAAATCAGTAGGAAAAGAAACGACTTTTGAATTTAATGTATTGGATAATCGCATACTCGAGCAAAGTCTAATGAATTTTGCTAAGAAGGTGGAAGAACGTCTCATTAAGTTACAAAAACATGGTAAGACGGTAGTACTAAAATTACGCTATAGTGACTTTACCACAATTACTAAACGACTTACTTTAAATGAATATACCAATGATGCGAATCAAATTTACCAAGCGGCTGCATTACTTCTACGAGAAAGCTACAAAGGACAAGATAGCATTCGTTTGATAGGACTTACTGTAACGAATTTAAAACCCGTTTATTTTGAAAATTTACGTTTAGAAGGACTATAAAAAAGCTAGCACGGGTTAAGTGCTAGCCTTTTTTTGATTATTTCATTTCAAGTAAACGTTCTTTCAGTTCTTGTTCCATTGTTACAAGCTCTTTCTCAGCTACGGCACGTTTAGCACGGCCTTCTTGTTGAATTTTAAGTGTTTCTTGCAAGGTTTCAATCAAGCTAGATTGAGTTTCTTTAAGTGTCTCGATATCCACAATACCTCTTTCGTTTTCACGCGCTGTTTCGATAGCATTTGTTTTTAGCATATCGGCGTTTCGTTTTAGAAGTTCGTTCGTTGTTTCAGAAACTTGGCGCTGAGCTGCTACGGCTTGTTGTTGACGAAGCAAGGTAAGCGCGATAGCTACTTGGTTTTTCCAAAGTGGAATCGCAGTCATAATGGAAGACTGGATTTTTTCAGCGAGTGCTTGGTTTGTATTTTGGATTAAGCGAATTTGCGGCGCTTGTTGGATAGTGATTTGACGACTTAAGCGTAAATCATATACTCGTTTATCCAGACGATCAGCGAATTGTGTTAAGTCATTCACTTCTTGGTAATCCATTTGGTCGCCAGTTTGTTCCGCTTTTTTACGGAGTTCTGGGAGCATTTTTGTGTTAATTTCTTCTAATTTTAGTTCTCCAGCAGCAATGTAAATATTAAGTGCTTGGAAGTAATCTTTATTTTTATCATAAAGCTGTTCCAGGAAGGAGTTATCTTCCATTAAACGCTTTTTGGAATGTTCCAGTTTTAACGCGATGCGGTCAATTTGGGTACCAATTTTTTGATATTTAGAAGTAATTTCGTTGATGGATTGTTTTACTCGGTGGAACATTTTGGTGAAGACGTTTTTGTTGCGAGCCGCAAGTTCATCCGGGTCCGCTTCTTGTAAACGAAACATTAAATCGCTAATAATATCGCCAATTGGTCCAACATCTTGCTTTTGTACATGAGCTAACATTGAATGAGAAAAGTCATGCAGTTTGGCTTGCGCTGGAGCTCCGTAGCCAAGAATGGCTGCTTGGTTTCCAGGTTCGATTTGTTTAGATAACTCTAGTGCTTGTTTTTTATTAGTTTCTGTAAGCATATCGACAAGGCGAGGCGCTGCATCTGTTTCGTTATTTACAATATTTGCAGCCGTTTCGCCGTCTGATCCAAATGGGTTAGCAAGAAGATCATCTAACGTTTGGTTGAATTCTTTCTCAATTACTAAATCTTTTAATTCATTTGTTTCTTCACTTGGCTTGTT
The DNA here is from genome assembly GCF_013282665.1 of Listeria monocytogenes. Lineage (GTDB taxonomy): Bacteria > Bacillota > Bacilli > Lactobacillales > Listeriaceae > Listeria > Listeria monocytogenes_C. The sequence continues at coordinate 328,647 of NZ_CP054041.1, read as the reverse complement.
CTCGGTCATCTTTTGTACCCCTTTCAAATTTCTTTTTCTGTTTAGAAATGGAGTTTTTTGCTACTTCTAATTCAAAGTCAAGGTTGTTCACGTCTTGATTCAAAAGTGTAAATAAATCCTTTTCAATTACGCGACTTAAATCATTTAAAAGTGTGCGTGTATCAGAAAGTGTTTGATAGATTTTTTTGTCTTTTACAGGTTGTTTTTCTAAGAAAGCGTACTTTTCAGTTAGCTCCACTAAAGAATCAAGATGGGAGAAAAAGAAATCTTCTGCTTCATAAAAACGTTTTGGTTCATCTTTTACGATGCCGTAAATTCTTTTTGTAAGTAAAAGTGTTTTGTTGCGCTCTTGGAAAGAATATAACGCTTTATTTTGTGTCATGATTTTTTGAAGGCGGATAATTTTCACACGAGCTTCTTCTAAGTTAGTGCGAATATATTTATATTCTTTCTTGGTTAATCCAGTTGCAATCATTTGCGCACGGTCCCCAGCTTTAGATGAAAAGAAAAATAGGATAGCCGCAACAGCGATAACAATTGCTGCAATTACCAAGCCACTATGGAGTAGTGAAGTGAGGATACCAGCCAAAATAATGACAAGGAATATAGAACCTGTGAATGCTAATATCTTTTTAAAAACGGTCATTATACATCTTCTCCTTTAAGTACCTGTTTAAAAGGTCCGCTTTTCTTATAGTAAATTTTTCTAAAAATAAAGATTGATGGAAAGTAACCTACCATTTAAGTATATTTTGTAAGTGAAAACTAGGCAAGCTGAATGGTTTTTATATTTTAGAAAGTGTCCTTTATTTGTTCTTATCATACCATATTTAGAAATTAGATGTTATCAGTCGTGCGATGTAAATTAAACTCGGACTTAGTTATGTTATAATGAAAAAAAACGAGAAGTAGGTGGCAGAAATGGACTCACTAGAGGAAAAAACGCTTCATACAGAAAAGATTTTTAGCGGAAATATTATTGAATTGCAAGTAGATGATGTGGAGTTGCCAAACGGGGAAAGGAGCAAGCGCGAAATCGTCAAGCATCCCGGTGCTGTGGCAATTATACCTTTTTCAGCAGATGGAAGAATGTACTTAGTAGAGCAATTCCGAAAGCCACTTGAAAAAAACATTATCGAAATTCCGGCCGGCAAAATGGAACCAGGGGAAGATCCACTCGTGACCGCAAAACGGGAGCTAGAAGAAGAAACGGGTTTTCAGTCCGATGATTTAACGTATCTCACTTCTTTTTATACATCACCTGGATTTGCCAATGAACTTTTACATATTTATGTAGCGCGTGACCTACGGAAAATGGATCATCCTTTGGCGCAAGATGCAGATGAATTTATTAATTTAGTCAAAGTAACTCCGGAAGAAGCAGAACAATTAATAGCACAACAATGCATTCATGACGCAAAAACAATGTACGCGATACAGTACTGGAAAATGCAACTATTAATAGAAGAAAATGAATAAACCGGATGAAAAACTTCTTTGGGAATACTTGGCATAAAGAATGGAAATGTGGTATCATAAGCATGAAAGAGAGCCATGCAAGAACATGACCCTCCAACGTAAGCCCATTTAAGGTGGCAGCTAGTTTAATATGTTATAAAATAACCACTAAACCGTCCAAAGTTTATGAGTGGTTATTTTTTTTTATTATTTTGAATGTTTAGTAACAACATTAAAGTTGTAAAAGCGACTGCAAAAGAGAGTGCTTCATAAACGGTCATGGGTTATCCTTTCCAGGAATTCCTAACAAAAAAGTCATAGGCATCCCCCTTTCATGTTGAAAGAGCTAGCCACCACCATAAACTTACTATATCACCTTGAATATAGTTATTCTATCTGGGTTAAAGCAATTATTATCAAACTAAAAACGGATTTTTAAAGACTTAAGGAGCAAGAAAAACAGTAATTTATCTACATTTTAGATTTTAATTGGAATTAAATTTTGATTGTGAGAAAGGGTTTAATAGTTCTGTATTGACTACCTGGTCAAATGAGGTTATACTCTAGTTGACTAAGTGGTCAATTTGAGAGTGGAGGAGAGAATATGGAAGCAATTAAAGTGGAGTCGCTCACAAAAAATTACCATAAAAAGCGAGCAATTGAAAATGTGAATTTGTCTGTAAATGAAGGGGAATTGTACGGTTTTATCGGTCCAAATGGTGCGGGGAAATCAACAACAATTAAAGTCTTGCTTAATTTTATTTATGCGACGAGTGGGAATGCAACGGTGCTCGGTAAGGATGTGGTGAAAGAATCTGCTGAAATTAAAAAATTGATTGGATATGTGCCGAGTGAAGTTCGCTATTATCCACAAATGACAGCAAATGATATTATCCACTACGCCGCCAAGTTCCATCATATTGAAAATGCAACGCAAAAAATGAATAAATATTATGAAATGTTTTCCATTGACCCGAAAAAGCGCTTTGGAGAAATGTCGCTTGGAAATAAGAAAAAAGTAGCGATTGTTGCTGGACTTATTACGGAACCGCAATTATTTATTTTGGATGAACCAACAAATGGGCTGGATCCGTTAATGCAACATTATTTATTTAAAGAAATGACTGAACGAAATAAAGAAGGAATGACGATTTTTCTTTCTAGTCATAATTTGCGTGAAGTTCAAGAATATTGTTCAAGAGCTGCTTTTATTCGAAACGGAAATATTATCGCGGTGGAAGATATCGCTAATCAACAAATGACGGGTAAAGTGATCGCACTGAAGGGAACGAATTTGCCACTGGAAAAATTAACGAATGCGGGCGCAAGAGTGATTGAAAACGAGGCGGGAAAAGCACGACTTATTTTTGATGAGGATATTAAAACGATTTTGCCACTACTTCAAGAAAAAGAAATTACGGATTTAACCATTACGAATCAAGAACTGGAAGATAAGTTTATGACGCTATACGAAGGGGGCGAAATCAAATGAACATCTTACACATTGAATGGAAAACGCGGATAAAAAGTCTCATCGTTTGGGCAGTGGTAGTGATTATGATTTTAGGTGTTTTTATGGCTTTCTTCCCAAGTATGCAAAGTAGTGGAATGCAAGATTTAGTGAATACGAAAATGAACGCACTTCCGCAAGATATGATGAAAATTTTGCATATGGATTCGATGGCGGACTTAACGAATATTGATGCCTATTTTGCATATGTTTTTCAGTATATTTTTATTGCGGCATGTGTATACGCGGCGTTAATAGGTGCGCAGGCCTTGATAAAAGAAGAAACGGATGGGACGATTGAGTTTTTATATGCGCAGCCAATTACACGGACTAGTCTAGTTTTCTGGAAAATGATTGGGAACTTATTGTCGTTTGTAGCTTTTTGGGCGATTACATTTGTAGCTTCAGTCGTGCTTGTTCTGTTCTTAAAGCCAAGTGGGGTTGACGGTGGCGATTTAGTAATGGAGCTTGTACGAGTGTTTTCTAGCGAGCTACTAGTGGCTGCTGTATTTATGAGTGCAGGTTTTATGATTTCTGCGGTGCTTCGTTCCGCTAAGCAAGCCTCCCCAGTCGCACTTGCGCTAGTATTCTTAACGTATATTTTAGGAATTATGGCTGGTTTAAATGATAAGGTCGATTTCTTCCAATATTTTTCACCCATTAATTATGCGATTCCTTCTGAAATTATGAATAAAGGAATTACTGGAACCAATGCCCTGATTTCATGTGGGGTGATTGTCGTGATGGTTGCAGCGACATTTGTTCTGTATAAGAAAAAGGATTTGAAAGTATAATGGATGAAAAACGATTAAATATTTTAGAAGCAGCAATGGAAGAATTTACGGAAAAAGGATATCAGGCGGCTAGTACGAATAAAATTTGCGCAAAAGCTGGTGTTTCGAAAGGGCTGATTTTTCATTATTTTGGTTCTAAAGAAAAGCTTTATATTGCGGCGGTTAGTTATGCGGTGGATTTTGCGACCAATGAGGTTCGTTTGGAAAGGGAACATTGGGGAGACTTTGTCGAAATGGCGATTTGGTCAACGAAAATGAAACTGGATTTTAATCGTAAATATCCTGCTGTGTTCGGCTTGATTATGCAAGCTTATGGAAATCCACCCGTTGAATTGAAAGGCAAGCTGGATGGTTTTTTTGATAAGGCAATTGAGCGGTCGGAAGCACAAATGAATCAAGTTTTAAGTGAAATGAAGTTGAAAAAAGATGTGAACATAGATGCGGCGCGTAAAGTGATGGCGGCTCTTTTTAAGCATATTACGGAGACGAGTACAGTTTATTTGCAAAGCCATCCGAATGCGACGATGGAGGATTTTGTTCCGCTTGCGAATGATTTTACGGAAATGATGCGAATTGTCGAATTTGGGATATGCGAAGAAAAAAAGGATTTGGGCGAGTGAGCCCAAATCCTTTTTTTAACCAATAAAGCTTTCATGATGCGTGCTAATCATCGCTTCATCTGCGGCAGTTGGTTCTAAATATTTTTTTGCACTATTAATTGCGATAGGACCTTCATGAAGACCTGCTGCGATAATGCGTATTTTTCGAGGGTAGGTCGCACTATCTCCACAAGCGAAAATGCCAGGAACTGTCGTTTTCATTTCATCATCCACGACGATGCCAAAGTCGGCCAGTTCAAAGCCCCATTCGGCCATTGTTCCAAGGTCTACTTTTACCCCGTGATTAATAAACAGTGCATCTGTTTGAATTGTTTTTGTAGCGCGGGTTTGATTGCAGCGAACATTGATTTCGGTTAGTTGATTGTTCGTTCCGATTAGTTCACTTATTTCATGGTGGATATGGATTTCGACGCGAGAATTTTGAAGTTCTCGTACGCTTTCCTCGTGTGCTTTAAAATCTTCACCGCGGTAAATAAGGTGTACTTGTTTGGCGATGGGTTCGAGCGTCTGAGCCCAATCAATAGCAGCATTTCCACCGCCAGAAACCGCCACTACTTTGTTGCGAAATTGCTCGATGTTTTTAACGTCATAATGAATAGCTGATGGGAAATCTTCAGCGTGCAAAGCTTCGAGTTTATTGACTTCGAAAGTGCCACTGCCTGTTGCAATAACAATCGTTTTAGAAAAATGAATCGAACCGTTATGTGAGGTTAGTTGGAATTTGCCATCAGCTAGTCTGGTCACATCAACTACCCGCTCGTTACAAACAATAGTCGGATGAAAGGTTTCTGCTTGTTCTTTTAAATTTGCGACAAGATTTGCACCGGTAATAGCTGGAATGCCACCAATGTCGCGAATGATTTTTTCTGGAAAAAAGTAACGAACTTTACCTCCAACTGCTGGTTCGGCATCGATAATTTTTGTTTTCATAGAACGCAAGCCGCTATAAAAAGCGGAGAATAGGCCGATGGGGCCGCCGCCAATAATAGTTACGTCATAAACCTCATTTGGCAATGGAATCAAGCTCCTTTACAATTTCGCATCCGTTGCAAGTTTCGTATGGAAGGCAAAGGGGGACACCGCTACGTGGATCAATTAAAATATCTGCTTTGATATTAAAAACGTCTTCTAAAGTTTGTTCGGTCATGACGCTTGTTGGTGTTCCTTCTGCAATGACTTTTCCTTCTTTAATAGCAATCATATGGTGCGCGTAACGAGATGCGTGATTTAAATCATGGACAACCATCACTATTGTGCGGTTTTCCGATTGGTTTAATTGTTTTAATAAATTAAGTACATCTAATTGATGCGTCATATCTAAAAAGGTAGTCGGCTCATCAAGAAAAAGCACATCTGTTTCTTGAGCAAGCGCCATGGCAATCCAAGCACGCTGCCGTTGTCCACCTGATAAACTATCAATTGGTCGATCCGCAAACTCCGTTAAATTCGTCACACGCAATGACCAAAAAATAATTTCGCGATCTTTTGCGGTAATGGATTTAAAACTACTTTGATGCGGGGAACGTCCATAAGAAATTAATTCAAACACCGTTAAACCATCAGGTGCAGAAGGATTTTGTGGCAAAATGGCTAATTGTTTGGCAATTTCTCTCGTTGATTCATGATGAATACTTTTGCCATCCAAATAAACAGTGCCTTTGCTAGGTTTCATTAAGCGGGACATCGTTTTTAAAATAGTCGATTTCCCTGAGCCGTTTGCACCTACTAAAGCGGTTATTTTATTAGCTGGAATGGCTATATCTAAACCATCAACAATGATTCGTTTGTCGTATGAAATTTGTAAGTTATCTGTATGAAGGTCTTTCATTTTCATCGCTCCAATTTAAAGTTAAAGTGATAATCATTCTCAATGGTTAAGTATAGAGTTTTTATGGCAAAGATGCAAGTGATACTTTGGCAAAATGATTTGCGCTTTGTGAAGAAAGTTGCTATACTAACTGAGAATTATTATCAGTTACGGGAGGGATTCAATTGAAAAAGGGTATCATTTTACTCGTGTCAATGCTTTTAATTGCAGTGGTTTTAACTGCTTGTGGAGATAACAAATCGGCTGGAAATGAAAAGGTCGAGATGCGTACATATACAATGGTGAATGGAAAGAAAGTGGAAATACCAGCACATCCGAAACGTATTGTGGCTTCGGAATATCTAGGTAATATAGTTTTGCTAGGAATAAAGCCAGTTGGTGCTAGAGCAAAACAATTGGAAAATCCATTTTTAAAAGGACATGTGGACGGCGTTGCGGATATTGGTGATCCTGTTTCAGCGGAAAAAGTGGCGGAATTAAAGCCGGATTTAATCATTGTTTCAAAAGAAGACGAATTTGAAGCAATGTCGAAAATTGCGCCAACTGTGTTAATTCCATATGCAACTTCAAAAAATGTGGAAGAAGACGTGCGCCAAATTGCAGACCTAGTAGGTGAAAAAAAGGCTGGAGAGGCATGGTTAGATAAGTTTCATCAAAAAGCAAAAGAAAGTAGAGCGAAATTAGCAGATAAACTAGACCCGAATGAAACAGTGGGAATTTATGAAGTACAAGATAAGGATTTTTATGTGATGGGGCAAAATATGGGGCGTGGTGGTCAAGCGATATACAATGCCTTACAATTAAAAGCGCCTGCAAAAATTCAAAAAGATGTTTTAGAAGGGCAAGACTGGCAGAAGATTTCACTGGAAGTATTACCTGAATTTGCGGCCGATAGAATGTTTGTTACAAGGACTTCTTCAGGAAGTGCCAAAGACGGCGAGAAAACATTAAAAGATTTGACGAATTCGCCAATTTGGAAAAATTTGCCAACGTTTAAAGCGGGGAATGTTTACCAAATGGACTTTGATACAATGTTTTATTATGATCCTATAGCAGTGGAAGGGCAGCTTGATATTATCGTAGAGAAGTTATTGGCTTCGAACTAATGATTGCGCTTAGGGAATGATATTGATATAATTTTCTTTGCGATTGATAATTATTATCACTTAAAACGAGCCGATAATTTAGATGGAAGGAACATGTGCAGATGGATAAGTCAAAACAGATAAAAATGAATACAAGACCGACTGTCGCTAAATTCATACTTTCAGGTGGAATTTTGTTGCTTCTTATTCTAGCGTTATTTGGTATTGCAGTCGGTGCAGCCGATATTAATTTAAGTACGGTTTGGGATGCGCTTTTTCATTATAATAGTTCGGATACGCAACACCAGATTATACGAAGTTTACGTGTTCCTCGGGTGGTTGCGGATATGGCGATAGGGGCTGCTTTTGCAGTTGCTGGAGCGATTATGCAAGGGATTACTCGGAACCCACTTGCTGATTCAGGTCTGCTTGGGTTGAATGCTGGATCGACGTTTATGATAGCAGTTTGTTTTGCGTTTATGCCGTGGCTTAGTTATAATTCGCTCATTTTATTTTCTTTTGTTGGAGCGGCAATTGGGGCATTTTTAGTATTTGGTGTTAGTTCGCTTGCAGGCAGTGCGATGTCACCAACGAGGTTAGTGCTTGCTGGGGCGGCAATTAGTTCATTGCTTACCGCGCTTAGTGAAGGACTTGCCATCTATTTTCAGTTAAGTCAAGATTTGGCCTTTTGGTACGCGGGCGGGGTTGCTGGTGTGAAATGGAGTCAGCTTGCGGCGATTTGGCCTTGGTTACTTGGAGCGCTTATTGCGGCGATTTTACTAAGCAGATCGATTACCATTTTAAGTTTAGGCGATGATATTGCTGTTGGTTTGGGTGAAAAAACTACTTTTGTTAAAATTGCTTCGATGGTTGTGGTGTTAATTTTGGCGGGGCTTGCTGTGTCAGTTGTTGGCCCGGTAGGATTTATTGGCTTGATTGTGCCGCATTTGGTTCGGTTTTTAGTTGGAGTAGATTATCGCTGGATTATTCCTTGCTCGGCGGTTGTTGGAGCCTTTCTGACATTAGCGGCGGATATTGTGGCGAGAACAATCAATCCGCCATATGAAACGCCAATCAGTGTTATTTTTGCGTTAATTGGGGTTCCTTTCTTCTTATATGTAGCACGTAAAGAAAGGAGGAACTTATAATGTATATGACAAAGGCAGAAAAGCGAAAAAAATCGCGGCGAGTTTGGACGTTAATTATTTTAAGTGTGTTAATTTTTTGTACATTTACATATAGTGTTAATGCTGGTTATTCGAAATTGCCATTTTTGGAAGTGATTAAGTCGTTTTTTGGAATGGCGGACGCGGGAACACAACTTATTGTGACGGAGTTTCGATTGCCGCGGATAGTTATTGCGCTATTGGTTGGTGCGGGCCTCGCGGTTTCAGGAACAATCCTACAAGGTATTTCTGGAAACGGGTTAGCTGATCCGGGTATTCTTGGGATTAATAATGGCGCAGGACTTGCGGTTATGCTTTATATTTCCTTTTTTCCTTCCACGATGGATGTGCCAGTTTTATTTATGCCATTTATTGGGTTTATCGGAGCGATTTTAACCGCGTTTGTTGTTTACGGACTTTCTTATAGTAGAAGCGAAGGGTTGTTGCCTAATCGATTGCTCCTTACGGGGATTGCTGTTGCAGCGGCAATTGCGGCTCTTATCACGCTGCTTACGGTTCGGCTTGACCCGCAAAATTATCAACGTTACGCTGAATGGATGGCGGGAAATATTTGGGCATCGAGCTGGCAATATGTTTTTGCGCTTTTGCCGTGGCTTATTGTTTTAGGTGCCATTGCTTTTATGAAAGTAAAGACGTTGGATGTGCTCTCTTTTGGAGACCAAGTAGCTACTGGGCTGGGGGTTCGGGTCGAGCGAGAAAAATTTGTGCTTTTAATAGTAGCAGTTGGTTTGGCAGCTGCCTGTGTATCCGTTAGTGGCGGCATTGCCTTTATTGGTCTGATTGGTCCGCATATTGCTAGAAAGTTGGTTGGCTCTGCACATCGTTGGGTGATGGTAACGGCGGCGCTTTCTGGTGGGCTATTGTTATTGCTTGCAGATACGATTGGACGATTGATTATTCAACCTTCTGAAATATTTGCAGGTATCGTTGTGGCGATTATCGGTGCACCGTATTTCTTGTTCTTGCTTGCAAAAGCTAAATAATAATTATTATTGATAACGAGAAATTAGTTAGTAATTGATAATCATTGTAGACAGCCTATTACTTTTATGATATCTTAGTAAACATAAGCAATAGGAATTGAATACATGCTATTTTAACAGCGAAAACTGAATTCCTAACTTGCATTTTATTTATAATTATTATAAACTGTATTTATTGTTAAATGATAATAATGATAATATAGAAAGACAACTTGTGATAGCAACCAAGGGAGGAACCATAATGGAAGGTCGTATTGGACGCATTAAAGCACAACTTCATGATGCTAGTTATAAATTAACCCCACAGCGGGAAGCCACTGTTCGCGTTTTACTGGAAAATGAAAAGGATCATTTAAGTGCGGAGGAAGTTTTCTTGCATGTGAAAGATATTGCACCCGACACTGGCCTTGCAACTGTTTATAGAACGTTGGAGCTTTTAACAGAATTACGCGTGGTTGATAAAATCAATTTTGGGGACGGCGTTTCTCGATATGACTTGAGACAAGAAGGCGCCAAACATTTTCATCATCATTTAGTCTGTTTGGAGTGCGGTTCTGTAGAAGAAATCCAAGAAGACTTGTTAGAAGATGTGGAGAAAATCGTCGAATCGAAGTGGAACTTTCTTGTTAAAGATCATCGTCTGACTTTCCAAGGGATTTGTGCAGACTGCAGACAAAAATCTAAAAAAGAATAATACAAGAGTTTGGGATAATTTATCTCAAACTTTTTTTTATGGTAAAAAAGATGGACTGAATTGCGTGAAAAGTATTATAAGTCTTTTTCTATTAATTAAACGTTTTCAGTGGAAGTGTAACATGGTAGAATAGGATTTGTGGAGGAAACGCTTATGAATGATTTAATTGAGGATTTTTTACATTTTTTAATTGTAGAGAGAGGATTATCCGCGAATACAATCAAAGCTTATGAACGAGATTTACGCTATTTTGTTTCTTATATGGATGTATCAAAGGGATTAACAGATCCGAATACACTTGAACGCAGCGATATAGTTGGTTTTATGGCATTTGCAAGACAAGAAGGGAAATCAGCGAGAAGTGTGGCGCGATATATTGCTTCACTACGATCTTTCTTTCATTATTTAATGCACGATGGGAAAATGTCACATGACCCAATGATTCAAATTGAAACGCCGAAACAAGCGCAAGGATTACCAAAAGTTTTGAACCTAGATGATGTGGAGAAATTACTTAGTTCCTCTGATACGAGTGCACCACTTGGATTAAGGGATCAAGCGATGATGGAAATTTTATATGCGACAGGGCTTCGTGTAACGGAACTTGTCAGTCTGAAAATGGACGATTTACATCTTCATATGTGTTTTATTCAAACGATTGGTAAAGGAGATAAAGAACGAATTATTCCGCTTGGGAAAACAGCAACTACTGTGTTAGAGAAGTATTTAGAGGAAGCGAGACCAAAACTTCGCAGGCCAAAATACCGAAATGATTTTGTGTTTTTAAATCATCACGGTCAAGGACTTACGAGACAAGGTTTCTGGAAGATTTTAAAAGGTATTGCGAAAGAATCGGGTATTGAAAAGCAGATTACACCGCATACTTTGCGTCATTCATTCGCCACCCATTTACTTGAAAATGGAGCTGATTTAAGATCGGTACAAGAACTCCTTGGTCACGCCGATATCTCCACTACACAAATTTATACACACGTAACAAAGCTGCGGCTAAAAGATGTATACAAACAGTTCCACCCACGTGCTTAAAAAATATAGTTGAAAAGGATGAGTAAATATGCCAGATAAATTTAAAAGAGTACATGTTGTTGTAATGGATTCCGTTGGTATTGGAGAAGCACCAGATGCTGCTAAATTTGGTGATTTTGATGTAGATACATTTGGACATATTGCTAAACATGTCGGCGGACTAAACATGCCTGAAATGGGCAAATTAGGTTTATCGAATATTCGAGAAATCGATGGAATTAAAAAAGCAGAAAAACCACTTGCTTACTATACAAAAATGCAAGAAGCTTCGAACGGTAAAGATACAATGACTGGTCACTGGGAAATCATGGGCTTATACATTGACACACCTTTCCGCGTATTCCCAGATGGATTTCCAGACGATTTAATCAACCAAATTGAAGAAAAAACAGGACGTAAAGTAATTGGAAATAAACCAGCGAGCGGAACAGAAATTATGGCGGAACTTGGAGAAGAGCATGTGAAAACAGGTGCGCTCATTGTTTATACATCAGCGGACTCCGTTTTACAAATTGCAGCCCATGAAGATGTAGTTCCTTTAGAAGAACTGTATGAAATCTGTGAATTTTGTCGTGAAATTACACTAGATGACCCGTACATGCTTGGTCGTATTATTGCTCGCCCGTTTGTTGGAGAACCAGGTGCGTTTGTTAGAACGCCAAATCGTCATGACTATGCACTAAAACCATTTAAGCCAACAGTAATGGATGCTTTAAAAGAAGGCGGTAAAGATGTGATTGCCATTGGTAAAATTTCTGATATTTTTGATGGTGAAGGTGTTACAGAGTCTATCCGTACGAAATCAAATATGGACGGAATGGATCAATTTATCGCTGTATTAGATAAAGATTTTAACGGTATGAGTTTCTTGAATTTAGTAGATTTTGATGCGCTTTTCGGACACCGTCGTGATCCACAAGGTTACGCAGATGCGCTTGTTGATTTTGATGGTCGTTTAGTAGAAGTAATGGAAAAACTAACAGAGGATGATCTTTTAATAATTACAGCTGATCACGGAAATGACCCAACGTACTCTGGCACAGACCACACACGTGAGTTTGTACCATTACTTGTATACTCACCACGCTTTAAAAATGGCGGTTCAGAATTAGAATTACGCAAAACATTTGCCGATCTTGGCGCGACAGTTGCGGATAATTTTGACGTGAAAATGCCAGAATATGGAACAAGTTTCTTAAAAGACTTGAAATAGGAAAAGGGAGGAACAAAAATGAGTTTAGAAAAAGTAAATGAAGCAGTTGCAAAAATTAGAGAAAGTTACAACGGTACACCAAAAATTGGTTTGATTCTTGGTTCTGGTTTAGGTGTACTTGCGGATGAAGTAAACAATCCAACAAAACTTTCTTATGGTGAAATTCCACATTTTCCTGTTTCGACAGTTGAAGGACACGCGGGGCAATTTGTTTTTGGTGAGTTAGAGAATAAAGAAGTTGTGGCAATGCAAGGACGTTTCCACTTTTATGAAGGCTATTCGATGCAAGATGTTACTTTCCCAGTTCGTGTTATGAAAGAACTTGGTGTAGAAGTGCTTGTTGTGACGAATGCGGCTGGTGGCGTAAATGAATTATACTCTGCTGGAGACTTAATGTTGATTTCTGATCACATCAACTTTACTGGAACGAACCCGCTTATTGGACCAAATGATGAGCATTTTGGGCCGCGTTTCCCAGATATGTCTGAGGCGTATAATTTAGCTCTACGTGTGGATGCTAGACTTATTGCTCAAGAACTTAATCTAACTATCCGTGAAGGTGTTTATGCTGGATTTAGCGGTCCAACTTACGAAACACCTGCTGAAATCCAAATGATGCGTACGCTTGGAGCAGATGCAGTTGGGATGTCCACTGTACCGGAAGTTATCATTGCTAACCATGCTGGATTACGCGTGCTAGGTATTTCTTGTATTACGAATATGGCAGCCGGAATTTTGGATCAACCACTTTCTCATACGGAAGTTATTGAAACAACAGATCAAGTCCGCAGCACGTTTTTACAATATGTAAAAGCGATTGTCGCTAAAATTTCTTAGAATAAATGGTAGCTAATCTCAGCCCAAATTTGTTATTTTCTGAAGCAAGGAGATAATAGATTTGGGCTGAGTTTTTTACGTATTTGATAATATTTTCAGATAGTTATTGTCGCTCGGCTTCTTAGTGTGCTACTATATAAAAGAACTTTTAAAAATCTATAATGTAAAGGTGGGATTGGCGTGACGTTTGAACGGCTTGGAACAATGAATGTAAATGCAGAAGGACATCTCGAAATTGGAGGGGTGGACACTTTAAAGCTTACTGAAAAATATGGGACGCCACTTTACGTTTATGATGTAGCGCTAATCCGTGACCGAGCAAGAGGATTTAAGAAGACATTCGAGGAGCTAGGCGTAAAAGCGCAAGTAGCTTATGCGAGTAAAGCATTTTCTGCAGTAGCGATTTATCAGCTGATGGCTGAAGAAGGCTTATCGCTCGATGTTGTATCAGGTGGAGAACTTTATACGGCAATAAAAGCAAATTTCCCTCCTGAAAGAATTCATTTTCACGGAAATAATAAAAGTGCAGAAGAAATACATATGGCGCTTGATTATGGCATCGGTTGTTTTGTTATTGATAATTATTATGAAATTAGTTTATTAGAAGATATATTAATAGAACGAAATGAAAAGGCTTCGGTTTTAATTCGCGTGACACCAGGGATAGAAGCGCATACACATGACTATATTTTAACAGGTCAAGATGATTCGAAATTTGGATTTGGACTTACAAATGGACAGGCTGAAAAAGCGATTAAACAAGTACTTCATGCAAGTGCATCCTTTGATTTAATTGGACTCCACTGTCATATTGGGTCGCAAATTTTTGAAACAACTGGTTTTAAATTAGCGGCTCGACGTATTATGGATAAACTAGTTGAATGGCACCAAACTCTAGGGTTTGATTCCAAAGTACTTAATCTTGGTGGCGGTTTCGGTGTACGTTATACGGCGGAGGACGAGCCGCTTGAACCTAGCGAATACGTACGTCAAATTATGGATGAAGTGCGGGATGTGGCGGATAGTAACGATATTGACATTCCTGAAATTTGGATTGAACCAGGGCGTTCGCTTGTTGGTGAAGCAGGAACAACACTTTATAAAGTTGGATCGCGAAAAGAAGTTCCGGGAATTCGGAACTATATTGCGGTGGATGGGGGCATGTCTGATAATATTCGCCCAGCGTTATATGATGCCCACTATGATGCTGTTCTTGCTGCAAACCCAGAGAAAGTCGCAGAAGAAACAGTGGCTATCGCAGGAAAATGTTGTGAGTCTGGTGATATGTTAATATGGGATTTACCACTACCAAAATCAAACGCCGGTGAAGTTTTGGCAGTATTTTGTACAGGAGCCTATGGTTATGCAATGGCAAGTAACTATAACCGTATCCCAAGACCACCAGTTGTTTTTGTGGAAAACGGAATCGATAAATTAATCGTTGCCCGCGAAACATATGAAAATTTAGTGCAAAATGATCTTTCATTATAGTAGGGCGGGACAAATATGGTAGAAATGAATTTTAAAGTGGACGCATTTGAAGGACCGCTTGACTTACTTCTTCATTTAATTGGACAACTAGAAGTCGATATTTATGACATCCCCATGGCTGAAATTACGGACCAATATATGGAATTTGTTCATACAATGCAAGAAATGGAATTAGATGTTGCCAGCGAATATTTAGTGATGGCAGCAACTTTACTGGCAATCAAAAGTAAAATGCTCCTACCAAAACAAGAACTGGAAATCGACTATGATACACTAGAAGAGGAAGAGGATCCTCGTGACGCTTTAGTTGAAAAACTAATGGAATACAAACGCTTTAAAGAAGCCGCCAAAGAACTAAAAGAAAAAGAGGCGGAACGAAGCTTTTATTTCAGTAAGCCACCAATGGATTTAGCAGCATATGATGACGGGACAAAAGTAGCAGAACTCGATGTATCATTAAACGATATGTTAAGCGCTTTTAACAAAATGCTGCGACGTAAAAAGTTAAATAAACCGCTGCATACACGAATTACTACGCAGGAAATCTCCATTGATGAAAGAATGGATGCTGTTTTAGGGAAATTACATCAACAAGTCAATCACCGCTTACGATTTGATGAGCTGTTTGAAGAACAAACGAAAGAACAACTTGTCGTTACATTTTTGGCTTTGCTAGAATTAATGAAACGAAAATTGGTCGAAGTAGAACAAGCGGAAAGTTTTGCGGATTTATATGTGCAAGGTAAAGGGGAAGAACTATCGTGAACAGAGAAGAACAATTAGGCATATTAGAGAGCTTGCTTTTTGCAGCAGGAGATGCAGGACTTTCAACGGAACAATTAACCGAAGTCATGGAAATCACGCATATTGAAGCGCTCAATTTATTAGAGCTTTTAAGTGAACGATATAATGGAAGTGCTGATAGAGGACTGATTCTTTTAGAGCTTGCAGGGACGTTTCAATTAGCTACGAAAAAAGCCCATGCAGATTATTTACGTAAGCTAGTTGAAGTTCCAAGCAACACCGTTTTGTCGCAAGCATCGTTAGAGACTTTAGCGATTATTGCGTATCGTCAACCAGTGACAAGAATGGAAGTGGATGAGGTTCGCGGCGTTCAAACAGATGGTCCAATCAGAACCTTAGTAGCCAAAGGACTTGTAACAGATAAAGGTCGTGTGGATGGAGCTGGCCGAGCAAAACTTTACGTTACTACAAGTGAATTTTTAGATGCATTTGGCTTAAATTCTCTAGAGGATTTACCAAAGCTTGCTGATCCAGCCGCAGAAGAACCAGATCAGAATGAAATGGACCTGTTTTTTGACCGGTTTAACCAAAGTAAAGAACAGGAGGAGGAATAAGAATGGAACGTTTACAAAAAGTGATTGCGAACGCAGGTATTACTTCAAGAAGAAAAGCAGAAAAGCTTATTCAAGAAGGTAAAGTAACAGTGAACGGTAAAGTAGTCACCGAGTTAGGTGTGAAAGTTAGCGGTACTGAGCGCATTGAAGTAGAGGGAATTCAACTAACAAAAGAAGAACACCGCTATTTCCTTTTTTATAAACCAAGAGGAACGGTATCGGCTGTAACAGATGATAAAGGTCGTACAACTGTAGCGGATTATTTTGCAGATATTCCTGAGAGACTCTATCCCGTAGGACGACTTGACTATGATACTTCTGGTTTGTTATTAATGACCAATGACGGGGATTTCGCTAACTTGCTAATGCATCCGAAAAATGAAGTTTCCAAAACATATATTGCACGAATTAAAGGTATTCCTGAACGAGAAGTGATTCGTCAGTTAGAACGCGGTGTGGTGATTGATGGTCGCAAAACGGCACCAGCAAAAGTAAAAGTACGTTCATCTGACAAAACGAAAGATAAAGCTATTGTAGAGATTACAATTCATGAAGGCCGAAATCGCCAAGTGCGTAAAATGTTTGAGGCTGTTGGTTTTGAAGTGCAAAAATTATCTAGGGAAGAATACTCGTTCTTAAATTTACGTGGTTTAAACGCAGGGGAACGCAGAGAATTATCGCATCATGAAGTAAAACAATTAAAAACAGAAGCAAGATTTGGTAAAAATAAAAAGTAACTTTTCTTACAAAATATACTTTCTAATAGCGTGTTTTGTGAAAAACATGTATAATTTAAATCGTAGGAAATTTGGTATAGGCAATTGTATGGTTTTTTCGTATGTGGGTACGGAAGATTCCATTTATTTAATTGAATGTAAGTGATCGTTTTAATGTAAATGAGAGTTAGGGGATGAGTACTTATGAGTGAACAAGTTAGAGTGCTTGTTGTGGATGATGAGGACCGGATACGCCGCCTTCTTAAGATGTATCTTGAAAGAGAAAACTATCGTATTGAAGAAGCTAGTGATGGTGATCAAGCCTTAAGCATGGCGCTAAACAACAATTATGAAGTAATCCTACTTGATTTGATGATGCCTGGTAAAGACGGTATCGAAGTTTGTCGTGAACTGAGAGAGTTTAAATCAACACCTGTTGTTATGTTGACTGCAAAAGGAGAAGAAGCTAACCGAGTACAAGGCTTTGAAGTTGGTGCAGATGATTATATCGTTAAACCATTTAGCCCAAGAGAAGTAGTGCTTCGTGTGAAGGCTGTCCTTCGTCGTGCGAAACAATCCTCAGAAGAATCAGCAGGAGGAACACCGGGAGACATTATTACTTTCCCACATTTGAAAATTGATAACGAAGCTCACCGTGTTATTGTCGATGGAAAAGAAATCGGTTTGACACCAAAAGAATATGACTTGCTTTATTATTTGGCTAAATCTCCGGATAAAGTATTTGACCGCGAGTCACTTTTAAAAGAAGTATGGCGTTATGAGTTCTTTGGTGATTTACGGACGATTGATACGCATGTTAAAAGACTTCGTGAAAAACTGCATGATGTATCGGAAGACGCTGCTAGAATGATTGTAACAGTTTGGGGTCTTGGATATAAATTTGAAGTTCCAGAAGATTAATAAAACAGACTAAGATAACGGGCAAAGACGTTTAATCGGCAAGTGTTATGCCGCACGTGCTTTGTTCGTTATTTTTTTGCGAGGACCGAGGTGAGAATAGATGAAGATTTGGAATAGTATTGTTGGGAAAATTTGGAGTACCATTATTCTTTTATTGATAGGGATTTTAGTTATTTCTGGATTTTTAGTTGCAATGATATATGAAAAAAATAATATTACTCGAATAACAAATGAATTAGAGAATAAAACTGCTAGTATCATCACTGTCATGCAAGAAAATAATGAAGTGATCTCTGCTAAAAATCATAATGATTCTGCACTTATACTACTTGATGATACGATGGGTGTCATTATTGAACAAAATGGAAAAAGCGTCTATCAATCGCAGTCGCCAGATACTATTTCTAGTGCATCCGCTAATAAATTAATTCAAGATAAGACATTAGATGAAGCATTAGAAAAAGATAATAGTGTAACGATGAAATATAATTTCAAAACAGAAAAAAGTTCTTTACCAGTCGAAATTTCTGCGCAGAAGTTTAAGCTTGCGAATGGGGAAACTGGCGTTGTTTACGTTTATCAGTCTTATCATGATATCTTAAAAGTGAACGAAAAAACAATGAGTACGTTAATTGTTTCAGGTATTATTGCGATAGTTATTACATCTATCTTGTCATTTGTCTTTTCTTCTCGTATGGCTTTTCCGCTTCGGGAAATGAAAAAAATTGCGATTGCTGTTTCTAAAGGAAATTTTGACAACCGCGTACCAACTTATACACATGATGAAATTGGCGAACTCGGGGTAGCTTTTAACGATATGGCAAAACAATTGAAATATAATGTCAGCGCCCTTAGGCAAGAAAAAGAACAGCTATCCAATATTCTAGTTGGGATGGCTGATGGTGTTATTAAATTTAGTGTGGATAAAACGATTATTCTTAGTAACCCGCCGGCAGAAGAATTTTTACATAATTGGTTCTTCTCGCCAGAAAATACCGAAAAAGTTCTCATTCCAGTAGCTTTAAATGAATTGTTGAATGATACGTTAGAAAAGAAAGAATCTCAAGTTGGCGAAATCACTTTTGCAGATCATACGTATGTAGCAATTTTGACGTTGCTTTACACGGGAGAACATGTGCGTAGTATTGTTGCGGTAATTCGAGATATGACAGAAGAAAAACAACTTGAAAAAATGAAAAGTGATTTTGTTAATAACGTTTCGCATGAACTTAGAACGCCGATTTCGATGTTACAAGGTTATAGTGAAGCGATTATTGACGGGGTAGCTCAGTCGGATGAAGAAGTGCGGGAGTTTGCGCAAATTATTTATGATGAATCCCTTCGTATTGGACGTTTGGTGAACGATATGTTGGATCTTGCTAGAATGGAAGCTGGATTTAATCAAATGGATAATCAAAAATTACCGCTTGCTCCATTGTTGCGAAAAGTGATTTCTAATTTTGATGTACTTGCAAAAGAGAACTTTGTGGAACTAGGGTTAGAATTAGAAACGCCTGACTTAGAATATTCTTTTGACCCAGACCGGATGGAACAAGTATTAATTAATTTAATTATGAATGCTATTCGTCACACTGGAAAAGAAGGCTATGATGGAAAAGTAATTTTAAAACAAACCATTGATGAGACTAGGAGCAATCTTGTAATTACTGTATCTGACAATGGAAGCGGGATTGCGGAAGAAGACATTCCCTATCTGTTTGAACGTTTTTACAAAGTGGATAAAGCAAGGAAACGCGGAAAAGCGGTTGGAACAGGTATTGGTCTTGCAATCGTTAAAAATATTGTAGAAGCACATAATGGAAAAATTTCGGTTGAAAGCGAATTAGGTAAAGGATCTGATTTTATTATCACTTTACCTCTCTATAAATAGATTGGAGCGAAAAACATGGAAAAAAGACAAACAAAATTTTGTAAAGAATCACTAGTAATTAAAACGAGCCGGGTTTTCCCGTCAGACACAAATAATCACAATACCCTTTTTGGTGGTAGACTAATGACCTATATTGACGACACAGCTTCTATCAGCGCCTCTCGTCATTGTCGTACCGAAATTGTTACTGCGTCAACAGACTCGGTGGATTTTCTGAAACCAATTAAAAATGATCATTCTGTTTGCTTGGAGTCTTATGTGGCTTCAACGGGTAGAAGTTCTATGGAAATCTTCGTTAAAATTATTGCGGAGAATTTGAAAACAGGAGAACGTTATTTGGCAGCTACATCCTTTTTAACATTTGTGGCGTTGGATGCGAATGGTAAAACTGTAGAAGTTCCACTCGTTCAACCAGAAACAGAAGAGCAAAAAAGAATCCATGCGGGCGCCGAGGCAAGAAGCATTGCTCGTAAAATTCGTTTGAAAGAAAACCAATCATTAGCAGAATCACTATCAACTGACATTCCTTGGTAAACAAATAAAAACCAGCTAATTTGCTGGTTTTTATTTCATTTAGATAGAAAGCGTTTACGTGAAAAAACGTACAAAAGGGCTTGCCAAAATTTTTTTTCATGGTAAAATGAAAATTGTAAGAAAATATTCGTTCATCTTCGGGGCAGGGTGTAATTCCCGACCGGTGGTTAAAGTCCACGATCTGCTTTTTTAGCAGTTGACTCTGGTGTAATTCCAGGACCGACAGTAAAGTCTGGATGGGAGAAGATGTTGGCAGACCTTTTCGTTTGTCTTCACGAGCATGTGTTAGCAAGCTATGATGCTTATTTGAGTATTCGGTACTTGTTTATTATTTCACAAACTCTCCCTCAACTTTTTTTGGTTGAGGTTTTTTATTTGCTTGGGTTGCATTCGTTAAGTGAAGTCACTCGCTTCTTGGTGAACATCAAGGGAGAAATGACAATGAAGAATTATTCAATGAAGGTTTTTGTAAGTGTGGCGGTTCTTGGTACTTTAGCATTTATTTTAATGATGCTACAATTTCCGCTATTACCGAGTGCACCATTTTTAAAGCTTGATTTTAGTGATATTCCAGCTTTGTTTGGTGGCTTATTATTTGGACCACTCGCAGCGATTTTAGTAGAACTAATCAAAAATGTTCTACTTTACATTATGTCAGGTAGTCCAGTTGGGGTTCCTGTTGGAGAGTTATCCAATTTTATTAATGGTATTTTTTATGTATTACCGGTTTATTATTTATTTCACTGGTTGCGCTCAACAAAAGGAATGGTGCTTTCAACAGCAATTGGAACGTTAGTAATGACAGTTGTAATGGCGGCATTTAATTATTTTGCATTATTACCATTTTATATTAAACTTGGTGGACTTCCGGCGAATACAGATGTTGCTTGGTTAGTCACTTATGCGATTATACCATTTAGCTTATTAAAAGGAATCATCGTTAGTGCTGTATTCTTGTTACTGTACTCTAGACTTAAAAATTGGGTTGCTAAAAACCAAACTGTAAAAGAACGGCGCAAATTTGAAAAAAGACAACAAGAAACAAGCCATTAAATATAAAAATCCGGTAGCCACTAAATGGGCTGCCGGATTTTTTAATGAAATGGGCCATCGGAAACTTTGATAGAAAGTGAAGGACAAGCGAATTCAGCGTCAATCACCATTTCGACCAAATCTTCGGGAATTTCTTTTGTTCCAGTGTTCTCATCTAATATATTAAAGGCAAGACCTTCTGTATCGTAATCAAAAACATCGGGTGCATGAATGGAACAAGCGCCACAAGCAATACAAGTGTCTTTTTCAACAAGACAATACTTCAATTTTCTACGCTTCCTTTCTAAAATAACTATTTGCAGCCAGATTTTTTCTTTTTCTATTGTAACATATTTTCAAAAAGTTTTTTTCGGAAAAACTAATGTAGAACAAGTGTTTCTGTGGTATGATTGTGATACAAAAAAAGGTGGTGGACAAGTCTTGGATAAGCTGGATAACTATATTATGACAATGTTAGAAAAAAGTATTACACATAGAAAATTACCATTTATACATACTGTTTTAGCTGGAAGAAGAACCGGTCAAGCTGTTCAAGATATCCATCTTTTTCAAATGCAACATTTATTTGGGTTAGTGCCTAATTTAAAAGCCAACCATTTAGAAAGTCGCCTTTCAGATTTAGTGCGCCAAGGGAAGATTGTTTCAACTGAAAATGGCTATATGATTCGAGAACAACAAGTTGCCTCTTTTGTAAAGGACTATCCAAATTTTCAAGGTTTTACATTTCAGCGGCAAGCTTTTGCTTTCTTTGCGCATTTGCGACTCGCTGTTCAAGTTGTTAGCAATATCCATCATCATGAAAGTTACTATTTACCTGTCATTCGCGATAAGAAAATCCAACAATTTATTAAGCATTGGTTGAAGTCACAAGATAAATCAAGTTTAGCGGATGGATTATACAAGGAACTTTTTGCATGGATGGAAAAATTAGCTGTTGCTCGGCCAGCATTTATTGTGGAGCGGTTTTCTGGTGGAGAATTAATGGGCTATACGACAGAACAAATTGGCACAAAGTATCAAGTAGAGAAGTGGGACGTTTATTTTGAAGTACTCCACGAGATTCATCGTTTGCTTGCTGTGATGAAAAAGAAACCGGAAGAATGGCCGATATTGGTTAGTCTTGTGCCGAATGAACTAACTGGACTAACTAGTTCTGCAAAGCAAACCTACTCATTATGGCAGAATGGTGCGGACCTAGAGGCAATTGAGCGAATTCGGAATTTGAAAATGAGTACTATTCATGATCATTTTGTGGAAATCCGTGCTACTTTGAAGGAAGCAGACGTTCCTTATTTACCAGAAGAGAACGTAATCCAAACGATTAATACAAAGAAATGGAATTTACTGCGTGAAATAAAAGCTGAATTTCCAGATTTAGATTATTATCAAATTCGGTTAGCAGTTGTTAGTAGGGAGGGCGAGCAGTGAACTTAGAGCAGGAATTAAAAGAATACCTCGGATTTGATACGTTTCGCCCTGGTCAAAAAGAAGTAATTGAAACAGCTTTGTCCAAGCGGAATTGTTTCGCTATATTACCTACTGGAACAGGAAAAACCATTTGCTATCAATTAGCCGGTCATTTGATGGATGGTTTAGTTTTGATTGTTTCGCCGCTTCTTTCTCTCATGCAAGACCAAATAGAGCGAATGCGCGCTCACGGAGAGAAGCGAGTGGCGGCACTGAATAGCTTTTTAAAACGAGAAGAAAAAAGTCAAATCCTTACGAATATTCATTTATATAAATTTATTTTTTTATCACCAGAAATGCTAAATAATGAAGCAGTGAAGAATCTACTATTAAAACAAAAAATCAGCTTGTTTGTCATAGATGAGGCCCATTGCATTTCACAGTGGGGACACGATTTCCGACCTGATTATTTAATGTTAGGTCAATTCATTAAAGATGCCGCCTTCCCAGTGACGATGGTGCTGACTGCTACGGCGACGAAGAAGGTTAGGGCGGATATTTTAACGCAACTCTACTTAACGGATTGTGAGCAAATCATTTATTCGGTGAATCGGCCTAATATTTCTTTACAAGTGGAGAAATTTTCTAGCCAACAGTTGAAGAAAGAACGTTTATATGAGCTTGTAAGCAAACTGCAAACGCCGGGAATTATTTATTTTTCCAGTAAAAAATTAGCGGAAAGTATTGCGCGTGAATTAAGCGAAATTGCCGAATTGAGAGTAGCTTATTATCACGGTGATATGGACACCGAAGATAGAATTATTATCCAGCAACAATTTGTGTACGGACAGTTGGATATTATATGCGCGACTAGCGCTTTTGGGATGGGAATAGATAAAGCAGATATTCGTTTTGTGATTCATTATCATATGCCAGCTGATTTAGAAGCTTATTTGCAAGAAATTGGTCGAGCTGGACGCGACAGTAAGGATAGTGTGGCGATTTTACTTTATGCGAATGGAGATGAATTCATTCAAATGCAATTAGCTGATCAAGACATACCAGACGCTAGTTTAATGAACTTGACGAAGGAGCAACGGAAAACGTTACCAGAAGCAGAGCAACGTTTTATTGAGTATTATCAAAGAAGCGGTTTATCTACGAAAGAATTAACAGCTAAAATGGAATATCGAAAAAAATGGAAACAAGCTAATTTACAACAATTTATTGGTTACCTTCATACAGAAGACTGCCGTCGCAATTATATTTTGCGTTACTTTGAAGAAACGCAAGTAGGAGTCACGCCAGAAAATTGTTGTGATTTGGACGGGGCAGAAATAACCCATTTTGAGAAACAAGAAAAAATACAGCCGAAAGAAATTCCAACCTGGGAAGCTTATCTATCCTATTTACTCCAGTAGTTGTATTGTTACGAAATTCGACAAAAAGTAGCTGGTTTCCCATTTTTTATAAAAAAAGACTTGTTTAATAGTGAAAAAATTGTTATTATTTTGTTCAGTAATCTGTATAAAATCAAGCGAGATTCTATGCCAGAAGTACTAAATTAGAATGATACTTGCTTTTTTTGAAAAAAAAGCAGTTTAAGTATTGTTGTAAGTTACGTTTATGGTTATAATTATTTCAAAGGTATTTCATTTATTAACATCATATGTAACACTTCTCTGTGCCAATAATAGTGCATAGGATAAGTTAGAAAGCACTAAAGGAGGAACTTTGAGTGGTAAAAACAAGAAAAGAAAAACGGGAATACGAAGAACCGGCTGATTATGACATGAATTCTGAAGGTCAAGATGAATTTAATAATGAACCGCCGATGTTATCTCGTTCTGATAGCAGAAAAGGAAAAAAGAAAACCATTTTTAGATACCCATTACTTAATTTATTGATTGTTTTTTTTCTATTAATTCCAATCGTTATCGTGATTGTCTTTGTGACAGTGCAAAATATGGGTTCATCAAACGAAGTAAAAACAGAAACAGAATCAACTGTAAATGTATCTGACAACACACAATCTAAAGAAGAAAAAGAAAAAGCGAAAAAAGCCGCTGAAGAAAAAGCTGCTGCTGAAAAGGCTGCGGAAGAGAAGAAAGCTGCAGAAGCAAAAGCGGAAGCAGATAAGAAAAAACAAGAAGAAGACGCAGTTAAAGCAGCAAATGAAAGAAAAGAAAAAGAAGCTGCAGAAGAAAAAGCTGCTGCTGAGAAAGCCGCTGCCGAGAAAGCGGCCGCTGAAAAAGCTGCACAACAAAAAGCAAATGAATCCACTCAGAAAAAAGCTGGAGGATCTCATACTGTAAAAGCTGGCGATACCCTTTATAGCATTGCTCGTTCTGCATATGGACAAGCTGGGGCAGCTGCCGGAGTAGAAAAAATTAAACAAGCCAATGGACTGGCAAGTAATAATGTTCCAGTTGGCACAGTTCTAACAATTCCACAGTAATAAACAACACTGAATGGGTCTGGGAAACGCTTCCGAGACTCATTTGTTTGTTTAAATGGAAAAGTAGGGGGAAATAATCATGGCAAAAGTGGCACTAATTACAACGGGCGGTACAATTGCAAGTAAGAAGACAGCATCAGGTAAACTTGCATCAGGTGAATTATCTGGAGAAGAATTAGCTGCATTATGCCAATTACCAACAGAAATTCAAATAGATATTTATTCTACTTTTCAATTACCATCTATGCATATTTCGCTTCCTGATTTAATTAGCTTGAAACAACTTATTGAATCCATTTTCATGGACGAAACGTATGATGGTATAGTTGTAACACACGGGACAGATTCCTTAGAAGAAACAGCTTATTTTCTTGACCTTGCAGTAACCGATGCACGTCCCATTGTAGTTACTGGTTCACAGCGAGCGCCTGAAGAGCCGGGAACAGATGCCTATGTTAATATTCGTCATGCAATTTATACGGCATGTGAAATCAATTTACGTCAAGCTGGGACAGTCGTTGTTTTTAATGAACGGATTTTCGCGGCTAGATATGTAAAAAAAGTCCATGCCTCTAATATCCAAGGCTTTAGTGCCTTTGGTTTCGGCTATCTTGGTATCATTGATAATGACCAAGTTTTCTTGTATCAAAAACCGCTTGAACATGAGTGTTTTGATATTCGTCTAGATCTGCCAGAAGTCGTGGTAATTAAATGTTATATTGGAGCAGATGGTTTATTTATTGATGCTGCGATTGATAGTGGCGTTTCAGGAATCGTTTTAGAAGGTGTTGGACGCGGACAAGTGGCGCCAAAAATGATGCCAGCTATTATCAGAGCTTTGGATGCGGGAATTCCAGTTGTGATTACAACGAGCGCAGAAGAAGGAAATGTATATACTACATATGACTATGAAGGTAGCACGTTTGACTTATATAATCGTGGCGTTATTTTAGGAAAAGACTACGATAGTAAAAAAGCGCGGATGAAATTAATGGTACTTTTAGCATCCCAAGAAGAAATTAATCAAACCAATTTCAGATAAAAGGAGTTTTATTTTATGACTAAAAAGATATGTATCGCGATTGATGGACCAGCTGCAGCAGGAAAAAGCACAGTAGCAAAAATCGTGGCGAAAAAATTGCGTTTTGTTTATATAGACACGGGTGCGATGTATCGTGCTGTAACCTATATTGCTTTAAAAAATAACATTCCTTATGAAGATGAAAAAGGCATAGCGGCTCTCCTTCAAAAAACGGTTATTCGTTTTGAACCTGGCGAAGTACAACAAGTATTTATAGGTAACGAAAATGTGACAGAAGTAATCCGGTCTTTAGAAGTAACTAATCATGTTTCTATCGTTGCGGCACACCCATCTATTCGTGAAGCACTTCAAGAACGCCAACAAGTTTTTGCGACAGAGGGTGGCATTGTTATGGATGGACGCGATATCGGGACGGCAGTTCTTCCAAATGCTGAACTAAAAATATTCTTACTTGCAAGCGTGGAAGAACGGGCGGAACGTCGTTATAAAGAAAATATGGCGAAAGGTTTTGCTGGAGATCTAGACCAACTTAAAAAAGAAATTGAAGAGCGAGATCATTTAGATTACACAAGAACACACTCTCCATTAAAAAAAGCAGACGATGCCATTGAAGTAGATACCACATCCATGTCGATTGATGAAGTGGCCGACAAAATTCTTTCACTAGCAGAACTAAAAATCAAAGATTAATGAAAAAGTGCTACATTTTCTTAACTAAATGGAAATGTAGCACTTTTTTTATTTAACCGTGAAAGGCTAAACGAACGAAGCGATTTCACGCCCTGTAGTCAATTTCATCCCCTTAAAAGAGCTTGACAAATTTCTGGATTTGTAGGATGTTATAAGAGAGATTTTTTACTTTGTGAAAAGTATCTTGAAAGGATTTTCTAGTTGGAAGATCAGTTTTACAGAAGGTGCATTTGATATTTTTCTTTATTTAATCGGAATTTGCCTATCTAGAAAAACTAGTCAAACGGAGGAAGTGAGCGTGAAGGTTGCTTCTGAATTAGAAACTCCTAAAATTCGACTAACGAATGGAGGGCTACACATGTCTGAAGATTTATTTGATGTGGAAGTTAGAAATTTTGAAGAAGGAGACAAAGTCACTGGCACAGTTACAAGCGTGGAAGATAAACAAGTTTATGTTGGTATTCCAGATAGCAAACTTGATGGTGTCGTTCCAATAAGTGAACTTTCCAATATACATGTGGAGACAGCTTCTGACGTTGTGAGCGTTGGCGACACACTTGATTTGATTGTCACTAAAGTAGAAGACGATGTACTTGTTTTATCCAAAAGAAAAGTGGATGCAGAAAAAGCATCTGATGATATTAAAGCTAAATTTGAATCTGGTGAAGTGTTTGAAGCAGTAGTCAGTGATGTTGTTAAAGGTGGATTAGTTGTTGACCTTGGTGTTCGTGCGTTTGTTCCAGCTTCTTTAGTAGAAGATCATTTTGTGGAAGATTTCGCAGATTACAAAGGAACTACCCTTACTTTCAAAGTAGTAGAATTTGAACCAGAAAATAACCGTGTAATTTTAAGCCATCGTGCAGTTGTGGAAACAGAAAAAGCTAGTCAAAAGCAAGCGCTACTGAGCGAAATCAAAGAAGGCGACGTGATTGAAGGTACGGTTCAACGCTTAGCTAATTTTGGTGCATTCGTTGATATTGGTGGCGTGGACGGATTAGTTCACATCTCGCAAATTTCTTATAAACATATTGCAACACCGCAAGAAGCGCTAGAAGAAGGACAAAAAGTAACGGTTAAAGTTATTGGAATTGATCCTGAAAATGAACGTATTTCTCTTTCTATTAAAGCGACTTTACCTGGACCTTGGGACGGCATTGCCGAAAAAGCGCCAGTTGGTTCTGTTTTAGAAGGTAAAGTAGTGCGTCTCGTTACTTTCGGTGCATTTGTGGAAATTTTTGAAGGAGTGGAAGGTTTGGTTCATATTTCCCAAATCTCCCATGAACATATTGGAACACCACAAGAAGTCCTTTCAGAAGGGCAAACAGTAGAAGTGAAAGTACTTGAAGTAAATGAAGCAGATAAACGTTTATCATTAAGCATTAAAGAATTACAAGATGCTCCAGTTGAAGAAGCTGATTATGAACTTCCAGAAGAAAACACTGGATTCCAAATGAGCGATTTAATTGGTGATAAATTAAAAGGTCTTCAAAACGACGATAAATAATTGTACGTAAAAGAGCCTAGGGAGACTGTTCCCGTAGGCTCTTTTTCTTTTTCCAATCGAACTTTTCATTGCCAGTAAGCTGTTTTACTGATAAACTAAAGAAAGTTTGATAAATAGGATTCGAGAAAAAAGAAGGTGAAATAATGGCAAAACCAGTTGTAGCGATTGTCGGACGTCCAAACGTTGGCAAATCGACTATTTTTAACAGAATCGTTGGTGAACGTGTTTCCATAGTGGAAGATGTTCCCGGTGTGACACGTGACCGCATATATAATTCAGCGGAATGGCTTGGAAAAGAATTTAACATTATTGATACAGGTGGTATTGATCTTTCCGACGAACCATTCTTAGAGCAAATTCGCGCACAAGCGGAAATCGCAATTGATGAAGCAGACGTAATTATTTTTATTACCAATGGTCGTGAAGGGGTTACCGATGCAGACGAACAAGTAGCAAAAATTCTTTACCGGTCTAATAAACCAATTGTTTTAGCGATTAATAAAGTAGATAACCCAGAAATGCGAGATCAAATTTATGATTTTTATTCTCTTGGGTTTGGTGAGCCGTATCCAATTTCTGGTTCACATGGACTAGGGCTTGGCGACATGCTTGATGCTGTTCGTGCTCATTTTCCAAAAGAAGAAGAGGAAGAATATCCAGATGATACAGTGAAATTCAGTTTAATTGGTCGACCAAATGTTGGTAAATCTTCTATTCTGAATGCACTGCTTGGAGAAGATCGTGTTATTGTTTCTGATATTGCGGGTACAACTCGTGATGCAATTGATACAACTTATACTTTCGATGGCCAAGATTATGTCATGATTGATACAGCCGGAATGAGAAAACGTGGGAAAGTGTATGAAAGCACAGAGAAATATAGTGTTTTACGTGCAATGAGAGCAATTGAACGCTCGGACGTTGTTCTTGTGGTTATCAATGCTGAAGAAGGTATTCGGGAGCAAGATAAACGAATTGCTGGATATGCGCATGATGCTGGACGTGCAATTATTATTGTAGTAAACAAATGGGATGCGATTAACAAAGATGAAAAAACAATTAACGTATGGACGGAAGATATTCGGGAGCAATTCCAATTCTTAAGCTATGCACCAATTGTCTTTGTATCTGCGAAAACAAAACAACGCTTAAATAATCTATTCCCACTTATTAACCAAGTGAGCGACAACCATTCACTCCGTGTACAATCAAGTATGCTGAATGATGTTATTAGTGATGCCGTTGCAATGAACCCATCACCAATGGATAAAGGTAAACGATTGAAGATTTTCTATACAACGCAAGTGGCTGTAAAACCACCGACATTTGTTGTATTTGTTAATGATCCAGAACTCATGCATTTCTCGTATGAACGTTTCTTAGAAAATCGGATTAGAGAAGCATTTCCATTTGAAGGTACGCCAATTCGAGTAATTGCTCGTAAGCGTAAGTAAAGTTTTCGGGAGGAAAAATATAATGACACAGAAAAAAGTAGCTATTCTTGGCGCTGGAAGTTGGGGAACAGGTCTTGCACTTGTCCTAGCGGATAATAATCATAAACCAGTTATTTGGGGAAACTTAGATAAAATTGTGAATGAAATTAACGAATCGCACACGAATAGTCACTATTTGCCAGATATTATTTTACCAACTGAGGTAAAAGCGACATTGTCACTTGATGAAGCTATTGATGGGGCAGAAATTGTCGTAATTGCTATTCCAACAAATGCGATGCGTATCGTTTGTAAGCAGTTAAATGAAGCGCTAAAAGAACCAACCATTTTAGTGCATGTGAGTAAAGGTATTGAACCAGAAACAAACCTTCGAATGTCCGAAGTGATTGAAGAAGAAATTGATGCAGCTAAACGGAAGGCGCTTGTGGTTCTTTCTGGACCAAGTCATGCGGAAGAAGTTGCGCTTCGTCACCCTACAACACTTTGTGCAAGCTGTAAAGATTTAACAGCTGCTGAGATTGTTCAAGACCGTTTCATCAATAATAACTTGCGCATTTATACGAATGATGATGTGATTGGTGCGGAAATTGGTGGCGCGCTTAAAAACATTATCGCACTTGGCGCAGGAATCTCTGACGGCCTTGGTTACGGCGATAATGCCAAAGCGGCTCTAATGACTCGCGGAATGGCAGAAATCACTCGTCTCGGCGTTGCTGTTGGCTCTAATCCGCAAACTTTTTACGGGCTGACTGGTATTGGTGACTTAATCGTTACTTGCACTAGTGTACATTCACGTAATTGGCGTGCTGGTAATATGCTAGGTAAAGGCGAGAATTTAGACGAAGTATTAGAAAAAATGGGTATGGTCGTTGAAGGTGTTCGAACAGCTAAAGCAGTACATGGTTGGGCGAAAAAACTTGATATTGATATGCCGATTACCGAATCCATTTACGCGATTTTATTCGAAAATAAAGATGCTCGCGAAGCAGTGGATTTATTAATGGGTCGCAAAAAGAAAATCGAAAAAGAATCCTTTTAATAGAAAGAGTCAAAATGGGCTATCTGCTTATTTTGGCTCTTTTTTTAGGAAATATGCTAAAATGAAGCAGAAGAGCCAAATAATAAAAAGTAGGTGGAAAATATGGAAGTTACTCGTACAGAAAAGGCCGTAACATTAACATGGAAAAAAGAAGAAGTCAGCGAAGGAACATTGGTTTTTGTAAGTAATAGTCCTAACCTAGAAGCTAGTAGTGCGCCTGTTTTCAAAGTGACAAATGAAGTTGATCACTTTACGTATGAAACGAAGGATATTCCTGTTTATTTCTTTTTAAAGGAGCCAAAAGGAAATAAAACAGTTATTTCAGAACGCATTTTGCCGCTGGAAAGTGTTTTTAATTTCCGTGATATGGGTGGTTATGCCTCCAAAAATGGTAAGCATGTGAAGTGGGGGAAGCTATATCGCTCTTCTAACCTCGTGAATATAAATTTGAACGATGCAGCATTACTGCAAAAACTACATATTAAATGGATTTGTGACTTGCGTAGTAGTTCCGAAGTTCAAGCACAACCTACACCAGCAATTGAAGGTGTGCAAAATAAGCATATTCCCATTGGCACTGCCAAAAATGAAGAAACAAAACTACCAGTAACGAATGATACAACTATTTATGAACCACTGATGGGAGAAAGTTACCGCGTATTTGTACAATCAGTAGAAGGTTTTAGAGAAATTTTTACAGAAATTTTAGAGGATGCAAAAGCAGGCTTGCCGTTCGTTTTCCACTGCACTGCAGGAAAAGACCGTACAGGCGTCCTAGGGGCATTATTATTAACATTGTTAGATGTACCAGAAAAAACGATTTTCGACGATTACGCCATCACTAATCGCTATCAGGACGACATCTTACAAGAAATGGGAGGAATTGTGGCGCTCTTCTCAAGCGGAACAGAAAAAATAGATTTAGAAACTTTCCGACCTATGGCAGAAGCACGTCCTGAATATTTGGAAATTGCCTTTGACGAAATGAAAAAACAATATGGCTCAGTAGCTAACTATTTAGAAAAAGGAATCGGAATTACTGCGGCAGAAAAAGCAGCTTTTCAAAAAGAAATGTTAGAATAAAGCTAGGCTCTGAAACCTAGAGTTTTCAGGTAATAGAAGCAAATTTAACCATATTTTTATGAAAAAAGAACTATTTTAGCTAATTGTGGTGGTATCGCTTGCTATTCTAAGGCTTCCAAGTTAGTATTATGGATAACAGGTTGATACTATCACGTTTTCAAGCATTGAAAGAAAAAAGTTTGTGATTGAAAATGTTAAGAAACGGTGTCAGTTTGGCATTATTCCTTGCAGTTGTAGGGATTATGTGATAATCTTTTATCAGAATTACTGTTAAGGCTTGTAGTTAAGCCATTTCAGTCATGATTCTCCTTAGATTTCCAAAATCAAATTTTGTTTTTGGAAAAAAAGAGAAATACAGGTATATCTTGTACCTGCTTATTTTGAAGTATTCTGTGAAGGAGGTGAAAACACAATGGCAAATAAAACTGATTTAGTAAATAGCGTTGCTGAACTAGCTGATCTTTCTAAAAAAGACGCAGCGAAAGCAGTAGAAGCTGTATTCGAAACTATTCAAACTTCTTTATCTAAAGGTGAAAAAGTTCAATTAATCGGATTTGGTAACTTTGAAGTACGTGAACGTGCTGCCCGTAAAGGTCGTAACCCTCGTACTAAAGAAGAAATCGACATCCCTGCAAGTAAAGTACCAGCTTTCAAACCTGGTAAAGCGCTTAAAGAAGCTGTTAAATAAGCTACATAGACTTTTAAGCACTAACTCTAGTCTGGCCTTAATTTTATAATTAAGCTAGGCTAGTTTTTTTATGCCCATTTTTAGTGGTTTTTTGTTTTAGAAATAGGGAATATAATTAGGAAAGTAAAAAAACCCTATTATTATCACTTATCCAAGCAAATTAAATTTACCTTGAAGTTCGGCTGTGTTAAGATATACAAGGTATATAATGCTAAAAAGATAGGGGAATTAAGGATGGAGCAAATAGACAAACAAAAGATTGCTGACGCGGTAAAAGTTATTTTAGAAGCAGTAGGAGAAAATCCAGATCGTGAAGGGCTGATTGATACGCCGATGCGAGTAGCTCGTATGTATGAAGAAGTTTTTGCTGGACTGAAAAAAGATCCTTCTGTTCATTTCGACACTATTTTTGAAGAACAACATGAAGAATTAGTACTTGTGAAAGACATTCGTTTTTCGTCTATGTGTGAACATCACCTTGTCCCTTTTTTCGGAGTAGCTCATGTGGCTTACTTACCACAAAATGGAAGAGTTGCTGGTCTTAGTAAACTTGCGCGAGTCGTGGATGATGTGAGTCGTCGCCCGCAACTACAAGAACGGATTACAACGACTGTCGCAGAAATTATGATGGATAAACTAAAACCGCTGGGTGTAATGGTCATCATGGAAGCAGAGCATATGTGCATGACAATCCGCGGTGTAAATAAACCTGGAACAAAAACAATTACAAGTGCTGTTCGTGGTGCTTTTAAAAATGATGATAAGCTTAGAAGTGAAGTTTTGGCTTTAATTAAGCATAATTAAATATCCTTTATGGTATAATTTATTTTACATATTAAGGAGATTCAAAGGGGATAGTTAAATGACTTATCAGGCAAGAGAGGCTGGGCTAAAGGAAGTGGAGCAGTTGGTACATGAGCAAGCAGTCTATCAGTATTTACAAGAGAATAATGAAGGCGGGCAAATGGACAAGGATCAAATGCTATTTCTTCATGAAGCCATTTCTGGCTCTGATTTGACTGATGCCTCTGCATATCGCGTCGTTAGTGCAACGCTGTACATGATTTTAGCGCATGATACACATGAAAAAATTGATGAACCAGGAGATGTCGTACAGCTCACTCGTAAGGAACAAGAGTTGACGGTTCTCGCTGGGGATTTTTATAGTGCTCTCTATTACCGCACACTTGCTGAATTAGAAATGATTCCACTGCTTCGAGCATTGCAAAGCGGGGTTCAAGAAACAAACACGGCAAAAACCAATATTTACCAGTTACATGTCGCAACAGATGAAGAGTATTTATCTCAGCTTACGTTAACGAATGCGGCTATTTTTGCCAAGTTTGCGAAGTATTTTATGAAAGATGACACATTTATCGCGCTTGGTTGTCAGTTCTTTTTACTTAAAAGACTCCAAACAGAACTTGCTACTTACAACGAAATTGGTGCGTCTAGGTTAAAGCGTGCGTTTGATCATGGCTATTTTGCGAAGGAAGCTGTATCTAATTTTGAAAGCTGGTTAGTAGCGATTATTCGTGATGTGAAATTGGAAGTGGAGCGACTAAGAACAGAATCTGAACCGCTTTCTAACATACTGGAAAAAAGAATTATTGAAGTTCTTAACGACTGATAAATAGAAGGAGATTCGGGATATGACGGAAACTAAAGAAGAAAAAGTACATAAAGTATTTGAGAAAATTTCCCCAAGTTATGACCGAATGAATAGTGTTATTAGTTTTAAACTACATGTGAAATGGCGCAAAGAAACAATGAAGCTAATGCGTGTTCAAAAAGGGACGAATGTTCTTGATGTTTGCTGTGGCACGGCAGATTGGTCGATTATGATGGCGGAAGAAATTGGCCCAGAAGGTCATGTGACGGGGCTTGATTTCAGTGAAAATATGCTAAAAGTTGGTCGTGAGAAAGTAATCGAAGCAGATTTGCACAATGTGGAACTTATTCACGGGAATGCAATGGAATTACCTTTTCCGGATAATAGTTTTGATTACGTGACAATTGGTTTTGGGCTTCGAAATGTACCAGATTATATGCAAGTACTCCAGGAAATGTACCGTGTACTGAAACCAGGCGGACAGCTTGCGTGTATCGATACCTCTCAACCCAATATTCCAGGTTGGAAACAAGTGTTTAATGCTTATTTCCGTTACGTAATGCCAGTTTTCGGGAAGTTTTTTGCGAAAAGTTATAAAGAATATAGCTGGCTACAAGAATCAACGCGCGAGTTTCCAGGGATGGCTAGACTTGCGGAAATGTTTCAAGAAGCCGGATTTTCATACGTAAGATATATTTCACACAGTGGCGGCGCAAGTGCAACCCACTTTGGATTTAAAAAGAAGGAACAATAAGGTGGCAAGCATGAAACTTAACTTTTTATATGCGAATATGCAAAAAGACATTGACTCAGTGGAAAAAGAACTTAAAAAGGCTCTTTCTGGCGCGGCTGCTGAAACTACTTCTGATGCGGCACTTCATTTATTAGAGGCTGGTGGAAAACGAATTAGACCCATGTTCGTTTGTTTATCCGCAAGACTTGCTCCTAATGCAGACTTTGATGCAGTGAAAAATGCGAGTGTAGCGATTGAATTGATTCATATGGCATCCATTGTGCATGATGATGTGGTGGATGATGCGGATTTAAGACGTGGACGCGAGACAATTAAATCGAAGTGGGGCAACCATATTGCGATGTATACCGGCGACTTTTTGTTTGCCAAGTCACTGGAATATATGACGCAAATTAAAGACGTTGCTGCGCACAAAATGTTATCTCATGTGACGGTGGAGCTTTCTACAGGTGAAATCGAGCAATTAAAAGATAAATATAATTTTGACCAAAGTGTGCGTAATTATTTGCGCCGAATTAAACGGAAAACAGCTTTACTGATAGCAGCTAGTTGCGGACTTGGTGGCGTTGTTTCTGGTCAAAGTGAAGCCGATTATCAGAAGTTATATCGTTTTGGTTATTATGTTGGTATGGCGTTTCAAATTACGGATGATGTACTTGATTTTGTTGGAACAGAAAAAGAACTCGGTAAGCCAGCTGGGGAAGATTTAAGACAAGGAAATGTCACGTTGCCAGTGTTTTTCGCAATGGAAGACCCTTTTCTAAAAAAACGCATCAGCCAGGTTACAGAGGAAACTCCAGCAGAAGAAATTGCGGTTTTAGTGGAAGAAGTCAAAAAATCCGGAGCAAAACAGGCCGAAGATATCGCAACAGCCTACTTAAAGAAAGCTGTAGAAATACTGGATTCTTTGCCGCAAGTGCCTGAATTAAAACCATTAAAACAAATCGTTCGTGTTTTAGATAAAAGAAATTATTAACGTGAGGGAGGATTCTTTATGGAACAAACTTATGTAATGGTTAAGCCGGATGGTGTAGAACGAGGACTTATTGGTGAAATTGTCACAAGAATAGAGAAAAAAGGATTAAAAATAGTTGCTGGAAAATTAATGCAAATCGACCGCGAACTAGCTGAAAAACATTATGCTGAACATATTGGAAAATCTTTTTTCGAGGATTTAATAGGATTTATTACTTCTGGACCAGTGTTTGCGATGGTGCTAGAAGGAGACGATGCGATTGCAACAGCACGCCGAATGATGGGAAAAACAAACCCGCTAGAAGCTGACCCTGGAACAATTCGCGCTGATTATGCGATACATACAAATCGAAATGTGATTCATGGTTCGGATAGCTTAGAAAGTGCGAAACGGGAGATTCAGCTGTTTTTTGCACCGCAGGAAATTTTAAGTTATCAAAAGGCAATTGACACTTGGATTTAATATAGTATAGAGTTTAGGGAAACCTAGGCTCTTTTTTTATAGAGAAATTACCATTTCATGCGGTTTTTTGGTAAGATGAAAGAATAAAACGAAAGTATTGTTTTCTCGCGTGGCATATGTTAAGATATTACACATATACTTTAAAGCGCTAAAATATCAACGCTAGAAAATCTAGCTGAAATAGAAAAAGGAGAGATGAGCAGATGAGATACTTAACGGCAGGAGAATCACACGG
This sequence comes from Listeria monocytogenes, assembly GCF_013282665.1. Taxonomy (GTDB): domain Bacteria; phylum Bacillota; class Bacilli; order Lactobacillales; family Listeriaceae; genus Listeria; species Listeria monocytogenes_C. The sequence goes on along the minus strand of NZ_CP054041.1, from coordinate 292,023 downwards.
ACCGGGGCTTACAACAATTATTGAAGGGTTACCAGCAGGAATGCCTCTACTAGCAGAAGATGTAAACAAAGAACTAAAAAGAAGACAAGGTGGTCATGGTCGCGGCGCGCGTATGCGTATCGAAAAAGACCAAGTACAAATCACGGCAGGAATTCGTCATGGTAAAACATTAGGCGCACCTGTAGCAATGTTTGTTGAAAATAAAGACTGGAAACATTGGGAAACGGTTATGAGCATTGAGCCAGTCCCAGAAAAAAAGGAGAAATCCCGTCGCGTATCCCGTCCACGTCCTGGACATGCAGATTTAGTTGGTGGTATGAAATATGGCCATAATGATATGCGTAACGTACTAGAACGTTCTAGCGCGCGCGAAACGACTGTCCGCGTTGCAGCTGGGGCAGTAGCAAAAAAATTATTACATGAACTTGGCATTGAAGTGGCTGGTCATGTACTTGAAATTGGTGGTACGCGTGCGAACTTAACACGTGATTACTCGGTTACAGAAATCCAAGAAACATCTGAAGCTTCCCCCGTGCGTTGTTTAGATGGCGTAGCGGCTGAAGAAATGATGCAAAAAATTGATGATGCGAAGAAAAATGGCGACACTATAGGCGGTATCGTAGAAGTTGTAGTTGGCGGTGTGCCAGCTGGACTTGGTAGCTACGTACAATGGGATAAAAAATTAGATGCGAAAATCGCACGTGCGATTGTAAGTATCAATGCATTTAAAGGTGCTGAATTTGGTGTTGGTTTTGAAGCTGCTAGAAAACCTGGTAGCGAAGTGATGGACGAAATTTTATGGAGTAAAGAAGATGGCTACACAAGACGTACAAACAATCTTGGTGGATTCGAAGGCGGAATGACCAATGGCATGCCAATCGTTGTTCGTGGCGTAATGAAGCCAATTCCAACGTTATACAAACCACTTCAAAGTGTGGATATTGATTCGAAAGAAACATTTAATGCAAGTGTAGAACGTTCAGATAGTTGTGCAGTCCCTGCTGCAAGCGTAGTAGCAGAAGCTGTTGTTGCTTGGGAAGTTGCAGTTGCTGTGTTAGAAAAATTTGATGGTGACCGTTTTGACACACTTAAAAAACATGTGGAGGAACACCGAAACTTAACGAAGGAGTTTTAAACATGCCAGAAATTACAGTCCGTGCTAAAAGTAAAACATACCCAGTATATATTAATGAATTCGCATTAGAAGACGTAAGGGTAAAGTGGACAGAGAGTCTAGCTAAATTTTCCCACGTGTTTGTTTTGACAGACGAGCATGTGGCGGAACTTCATAAAGCAAAACTTGACGCAGTTCTAGCTGACTTACCCGTAGTTACTTATTATGTGGCGCCAAACGGGGAAGAAGCGAAAACGTTTCGTGTCTATGAAGATGTGATGACAAAACTGATTGAAACAGGCCTTGATCGTAAAGCGGTTTTAGTTGCTTTTGGTGGAGGCGTTATTGGTGATTTAGGTGGTTTTGTTGCCGCTACGTATATGAGAGGCATTCCTTTTTATCAGGTGCCTACGACGGTTCTTGCACATGATAGTGCCGTAGGTGGTAAGGTTGCAATCAATCATCCGCTTGGCAAAAACATGATTGGTAACTTTTACCAGCCAGAAGCAGTCATTTATGATACGCAGTTCTTTGCTACTTTACCAGAACGGGAAATGCGCTCTGGTTTTGCGGAAATGATTAAACATGCGCTTATTAGCGACCGTACGTTACTACGTGCTTTAATGGACACTTATACAGAGCCAAAAGACTTTTATACGAAAGACTTGACGCCGTTTTTACAACGCGGGATCGAAATTAAGGCAAATATTGTTGCGCAAGATGAAACGGAGCAAGGCGTGCGCGCGTATTTGAATTTCGGTCATACGTTTGGTCATGCGCTAGAAGCTTACGGGAACTTTGGTAAATGGTTACACGGTGAGGCGATTACTTATGGGATGATTTATGCGCTCACGATGAGTGAGACAATTTACGGACTGGATTTCGATTTAGCAGAATTTAAAACGTGGCTAAAACAGTTAGGCTATGATACGACATTTGATGCAACTGTTCCATTTAGTAAAATACTGGAAAATATGCGTCATGATAAAAAAACCACTTTTAATGAAATAAGTATGGTTTTACTCGAAGAAATTGGAAAACCAGTTGTTTTTAAAGCGGAAGATGATTTGATTTTTGAAACATACAAACGTGTGATGCGAAATGGAGGGAATGACATTTGAGAGCAATTCGAGGGGCAACGACAATAGAAACTAACTCACCAGAAGCAATTTATGCAGCGACGAAAGAATTATTTGAAGCAATTTTAACGCAAAATGAAATAACAGATAGTGAGCAACTAACATCCGTCATTATTACAGTGACAGAAGATATTTTTGCCGCTTTTCCAGCTAAGGCGGTGCGCGAAACACCTGGCTTTGAATATGTTCCTGTCATGGGGATGCAGGAAATTCCGGTGCCAAACTCGCTCCCGATGTGCATTCGTTTCATGGTATTCACAGATTTACATAAACCGCTCAGAGCCATTAACCATGTCTACTTGCGAGGAGCAAAAGCACTTCGCCCAGATTTAGTAAAAGAGGAGGATGCGTAATGAAATGGAAAAAATCTCTTGCAGGTCTATCTTCTTATAAACCTGGAAAACGCGAAGAAGAAGTGATGGTAGAACTTGGTTTAACGAAAATCACCAAACTATCATCCAACGAAAACCCACTAGGAACTTCTCCAAAAGTGGCGGAGCTTCAAGCAAATTCTAGTGTGGAAACAGAAATTTATCCAGATGGCTGGGCTTCTAGCTTGCGTAAAGAAGTAGCTGATTTTTATCAATTGGAAGAAGAAGAATTGATTTTTACGGCGGGTGTCGATGAATTGATTGAGCTGTTGACACGAGTTTTACTGGATACGACGAAAAATACTGTGATGGCGACACCGACATTTGTGCAGTATCGTCAAAATGCTTTAATCGAAGGCGCCGAAGTAAGAGAAATTCCACTACTTATGGATGGTGCGCATGATTTAGATGGTATGTTGAAGGCGATTGACGACAATACGACAATTGTTTGGATATGCAACCCGAACAACCCAACTGGGAATTACATTGACTTAGCAGATATCCAAGCATTTTTAGACAAAGTACCGAGTGATGTGCTCGTTGTTTTGGATGAAGCCTATATTGAATATGTGACGCCACAACCTGAAAAACATGAACATTTAATTCGGACTTATAAGAATTTAATTATTACCCGGACTTTTAGTAAAATTTATGGTTTGGCAAGTGCCCGTGTCGGTTATGGTATTGCGGATAAAGCAATCATTGAACAACTGAATATCGTTCGTCCGCCGTTTAATACGACGAGCATTGGTCAAAAATTAGCAATAGAAGCAATAAAGGATCAAGCTTTTATTGAAGCATGTCGAACTTCTAATGCAAACGGAATTAAACAATATGAAGCATTTGCAAAACGTTTTGAGCAAGTAAAACTGTATCCAGCGAATGGCAACTTTGTTTTAATAGATTTAGGAATCGAAGCAGGAACTATTTTTAGCTACTTGGAAAAAAATGGTTATATTACACGTTCTGGTGCGGCACTTGGTTTCCCAACAGCTGTTCGAATTACAATCGGAAAAGAAGAAGAAAATAGTGCGGTAATTGCACTTTTAGAAAAATTATTGTAAGTGTTTGGAGGCGTTTTTTGAATGAGAGGGACGGTAGTTATTGTTGGGCTTGGGTTAATTGGCGGTTCTATTGCCCTTGCGATTAAAGCCAAACACCCAGAAGCACATATTATCGGGATTGACGTTTCCTATCATTCGTTAGAAGTTGGAAAGTCTCTCGGCGTTATTGATGAAATTGGTGAAAGTATTTTAATAGATGGACCAAAAGCAGATTTACTTATTTTCTGTTGCCCAGTAAAAGAAACAGAACAGTTATTAACACGTTTACCTGAACTACGTTTAAAGAAAAATATAATCGTTACAGATACAGGTAGTACAAAAGGAACTATTATGGATGCCTCTGCGGCGCTTAGAGAAAGTGGCATTACATTTATTGGCGGTCATCCAATGGCTGGTTCGCATAAAAGTGGCGTTCGTGCTGCCAAAGAACTTTTGTTTGAAAATGCCTATTATTTGTTAACACCAACGAAAGATGTAGCAGAAGACAAAGTGGCCGACTTGAAAACGTGGCTGTCTGGTACAAATGCTAAATTCTTAGTATTATCACCAAATGAACATGATGAAATTACTGGCATGTTGAGCCATTTACCGCATATTGTAGCAGCAGCTTTAGTGAACCAAACGCAAAGTTTTACAGAAGAACATCCTGCAGCATTTCGACTTGCGGCGGGTGGATTTCGTGATATTACACGGGTCGCTTCTTCTGACCCAAGAATGTGGACGGACATTTCCATCAGTAACCAAAAAACGTTAACGAGACAGCTGACGATTTGGCGAGATAGTATGAACCAAGCGCTTGAGATGCTTGAAAGTGAAGACGCCAGTTCTATCTATGCCTTTTTTGATGGGGCGAAAGAATTTCGAGATTCACTTCCAGTTCACCAAGGCGGTGCGATTCCATCTTTTTACGATTTATTTGTTGACGTACCAGATTATCCGGGGGTTATTTCGGAAGTGACTAGGTATTTGGGCGAAGAAGAAATTAGTTTAACAAACATCAAGATTTTGGAAACGCGCGAAGATATTTTCGGTGTGTTACAAATTACTTTCCAATCGGATGAAGATAGGGACCGGGCGAAACGTTGCATTGAAACAAGAAGTAACTATACATGCCATTACGAATAGGAGAGAAATGACGATGAAATTAATTACAAATAAACAAGGGCTGGTTGGTGCAATCACAGTTCCTGGAGACAAATCAATGTCCCACCGTAGCATTATGTTCGGTGCCATTGCAGAAGGAAAAACGGTCATTCGTCATTTCTTACGTGCAGATGATTGTCTTGGAACAATTAAGGCATTTAAAGCATTAGGTGTGAAAATTGAAGAAACCGAAGAAGAAATTATCGTTCACGGAACTGGTTTTGACGGGCTAAAACAAGCAGAAGGTCCACTTGATATTGGTAACTCGGGAACCACGATTCGTTTAATGATGGGCATTTTAGCTGGCCGCGATTTTGACACAGTCATTTTAGGGGATGAATCGATTGCAAAACGTCCGATGAACCGTGTTATGCTACCATTACAACAAATGGGAGCAAAAATGCATGGTAAAGATGGCTCTGAATTTGCTCCAATTACAATAAGTGGGAAGCAGTCATTAAAACGGATGGAATATCATATGCCAGTTGCTAGTGCGCAAGTAAAGAGCGCGATTATTTTTGCAGCTTTACAAGCAGATGGCGAAACGATTATCCATGAAAAAGAAAAGACTCGAGATCATACGGAACACATGATTCGCCAATTTGGCGGTGAAATTGAAATGGACGGATTAACCATTCGCGTCAAAGGCGGTCAAAAATTCACTGGGCAAGAAATGACTGTGCCAGGCGACGTCTCCTCCGCAGCATTCTTTATCGTTGCTGGTTTAATCACGCCAGGTAGTGAGATTGAACTAACTCATGTTGGCTTAAATCCTACTAGAACTGGAATTTTTGATGTGGTCGAGCAAATGGGTGGAAGTTTAGTTGTTAAGGATTCTAGCAGAAGTACCGGTAAATTAGCGGGTACTGTTGTTGTTAAAACGAGCGATTTAAAAGGAACGGAAATCGGTGGCGATATTATTCCTCGTTTAATTGATGAAATTCCAGTTATTGCTCTTTTAGCAACACAAGCAGAAGGAACGACGATTATTAAAGACGCTGCTGAATTAAAAGTAAAAGAAACAAACCGGATTGATGCGGTTGCGACAGAACTAAACAAAATGGGCGCAGATATTACTCCAACCGAAGACGGCTTAATTATCCGCGGAAAAACGCCACTTCATGCAGCCAATGTAACAAGTTACGGCGATCACCGTATTGGCATGATGCTACAAATTGCAGCACTTCTTGTCGAGGAAGGCGATGTGGAATTAGAACGCCCAGAAGCAGTTTCTGTTTCTTATCCGACTTTCTTTGAGGATATTCGCTCACTTTTAAAATAATCATTTCTACCAGTGCTGTATGCTAATCCCATCAGTGCTGGTATTTTTATTTAGGAGAGGCAATCACTTTTTCTTATGGGCGAAGTAATGGTATAATAGAAAAACGACTTATTATTGAAGAAGGTGCAAACATGGAACTAGCTAATAAAATGTTACATGCGTTAGAGCATGAAGATATGGCGCTTGCGAAGAAATATTTTGATGAAGTAGTGCAAGCGGGAACAGATGAAGAACAATATTATTTAGCAGAAGAATTATTTACACTTGGATTCTTAGATGAAACGGAAGATTTATACGAACTTTTATTAGCAAAATACAAGGATGAGGGCGAGTTGCTTGTCCGTGCAGCTGAAGTAGCGCTTGAAAAAGACGATATCGACTCTGCGCAAGACTATTTAGAAAAAGTAAACAAAGAAGACGAAGCCTATATTGAAAGTTTGCTCGTATTAGCTGATTTATATCAGATGCAAGGTTTATTCGAAGTTAGTGAGCAGAAATTACTCGAAGCGAAACAAATGGCGCCAAATGAACCGATTATTGATTTCGCACTTGGGGAATATTATTTATCGCAAGCAAGATTCGCATCTGCTGTGCAGTCTTATCAAACTGCTGTGGAAGCCGGATTAACGATTATTTCGAATGGTGCGGTGTCTGTATATGAACGTATCGCTGAAGCATTTGCTGCTAGTGGGGCATTTGAAGAAGCATTATCTTACTATGAACGCGCGCTGGAAGATAAGGAATCGGTTGATACGCTTTTCGGGATGGGATTAACGGCTTATCAGGCAAAAGAGTACACAAAAGCGATTCACGCGCTCGAACATTTGCGCGAACATGATCCTTCGTACACGACGCTCTACTCTTATTTAGCGAAAAGCTACGAGGAGAACGGAGAACCGGAAAAAGCCATTGCGGTACTTCGGGATGGTTTAACGCAAGATGAATTTAATAAAGAAATGTTCTTAGAGGCTGGAAATCTTGCGGTTACGCTACGTTTGTCAGAAGAAGCAGAAGAGTTTTATCGTCAAGCAATTGTGCTGGATGAAGAATATTCGGAAGCAATTATGCAGCTGAACAAATTATTACTTGCGAAGGAAGACTACGAAGGAGTCATCGAATTAGTGGAAGGCCTTGGGGAAGAAGTTATTTCGGAACCACAAATTTTCTGGGACGTAAGTGTTGCATATCAGGAAACAGAACAATATAATAAAGCAAAAGCAAATTATGAACTAGCTTACTCGCACTTTACAAATAATCCTACCTTCTTAAAAGAATATGGTTTATTTTTAAGAGAAGAAGGAGAACACGCGAAATCACAAGAAGTTTTGCGGAATTATTTAGCACTAGAGCCAGAAGACACAGAGATTTTATCTTTATTTGATTAAACAGTAAAATGAATAAAGGAAGGGACTGAGGAAAGATGAAGGCATCCATTTCAATAGACGAGAAGAAAGATTTTATTCGCTGGTTTTTAAATAAACATCAGATGAAAACTAGAGAAGCAATGTGGGTTTTAAATTATATTGCTGGCCATGATCAAATTGTAAAATATGTTCATTTTGTTGATAATTTGGAAGGGTGTGCGCGTGGGCTTTCACTTAGTGCTCACGGCGTTGAATCCGAACCGTTCCTATTTTTTAAAGGTAACATTATGACGACCGATCCAGAAAAAGCTTTTCACGATATTCGACTAAATTGGGACGAAGAGTTGTATGTAGAACTTCACTTTGAAGAAGCAATGACTTCACCTGAATACGCGCTTGTTCGTGAAGACAATCCTTTTACAGCAGTGAAGCTTGCGGATGAGGAGAAAGAAATGGCAGATGCGCTTATCTATCAATCTGTGCACCAATTTTCAAGAGAAAAAGTATTACAACAAATCGATGAGGCGCTGGATGCACGTGATGAAGTGACTTTTCATAAGTTAGTTCGAATTTTACAGCAAATGGATACAGTAAAAGAATAAGGAATAGATCCTAGTTAGTAAGGAAATGATGCGAATGTTGTATCATTTTCTTGCTATGCTAGGATTTTTTAAGGGAGTTGGGAAATTTGTTATATAGTTTACTTGCCAATCGGTCCTTTTTACGATTACTTTTCTTTGGGAATTTACTAGGAGCGATTTATGGATACATATGGTATATACCGCAATTACAAATAACAGAACCACGTTTTTGGTTGTTTGTTCCTGATAGTCCAACAGCGTTTTTGTTCTTTACTTTGGCGCTAGTTGGTTTTCTTGGGAAAAAGCATTGGCCTTTAATGGAAGCGCTCGGATTTGTTTGTTTAGTGAAATATGGTTTGTGGGCAGTCGGGATGAATATTTTTTTTATGGTGGATCAAGGAATGCTAGTTTGGGGTTCAGTGGCATTAATTTTGACGCATGGTTTTATGGCAGTAGAAGGGATTGTTTATGCTCCATTTTATCGTTTTCGAATCGGGCATTTTATGATTGCAGCTGTGTGGGTATTTCATAATGATGTAATTGATTATGTGTTAGGTCAGATGCCGATTTATATGGGACTAGAAAAATTCGCACCAGAAATCGGATATGCGACATTTTGGCTAACAGTACTCGTTCTATGGTTTGTATATGATAAAACGATAAAAAATAAGCATTTAACATTAGAATTTCCTCATGATAAGTGAAAGAGGTTGAGTCTTAGTGGTAGTTAATTTATACTAAGAACATAAGGATATTCACCGAAAAAAAGTAGTAGGAGGAAGATGATTAAATGTCGTTTAGTCAGTATATTATTTATTTTATTATCGTCGCGGCAATCCCACTTTGGGCACAGTATAGGGTAAAAACTACCTATGCACATTATTCCAAAGTTGGTGTGGCAAATGGATTAACTGGTGCCGAGGTTGCGCGTCATATTTTGGATACCAATGGTTTAACGAATGTTCCAGTTCATGAAACAAAAGGAATGTTAAGTGACCACTACGATCCTCGAAAAAAAGCGGTTTTCCTTTCTGAAGCTAACTTCCGTGGTCGTTCTATCGCTGGGGCAGCTGTTGCAGCCCATGAAGTAGGACACGCGATTCAAGATCAGCAAGATTATGCCTTTATGCGTTTTCGTTCAGCGCTTGTTCCTGTGACAATGTTTAGTTCTAATATTTCTTGGGTGTTCTTAATTATCGGAATGCTTGCAAATATTGCTAGTTTAATGTTGCTCGGGATTATTTTAATGGCAGTAGGTGTACTTTTCCAATTAATCACGTTACCAGTTGAATTTGACGCTAGTAAACGAGCACTTGTTCAATTAGAAAGTGGCGGACTAGTCGCATCTTCAGAACTTCCACAAGCGAAAAAAGTATTAAGTGCTGCTGCAATGACTTATGTTGCTGCGATGGCCGTAGCTGTCCTGGAACTTCTAAGATTACTACTTATTTTTACGAATATGAATCGAAATTAGAAACAAAAAACCTGAGAAAAATCTCAGGTTTTTTGTTTGGTGAAAAAAGCTTGGCACTGAGCCGAATGCTTGCTATACTTATATTCGGATAAAGTAAAGGAGCGGGACAATGGATTATGATGTAATTGTCATTGGTGGCGGGCCATCTGGACTTATGGCGGCTATCAGTGCAGCAGAAAAAAATAAACGAGTATTATTAATTGAAAAAGGACCAAAACTGGGACGCAAATTAATTATGTCTGGTGGTGGACGCTGTAATGTAACGAACAGGCGACCAGCAGAAGAAATTATTAAACACATTCCTGGCAATGGTCGCTTTTTATATAGTGCGTTTCATGCATTTGATAATGAAGATATTATTCGCTTTTTTGAGAAACTTGGGGTGGCTTTAAAAGAGGAAGACCACGGCCGAATGTTTCCTGTATCGAATAGCGCGCGTTCTGTCGCTGAGGCAATGATTCAGCGAATGGAGAAATTAGGCGTGAAAATCTATATGCAAACAGCTGTGAAACAAGTGGATTATGAGGATGGACATGTAAAAGGCGTGACCTTGAAAGACGGCCAAGAAATTTCAGCGAGTGCGGTCATTGTCGCAGTTGGCGGTAAATCTGTTCCTCGGACAGGTTCGACAGGCGATGGCTACGCTTGGGCGAAAAAAGCAGGGCATACGATTACAGAACTTTATCCGACAGAAGTGCCGATTACATCCAGTGAGCCTTTTATTAAACAAAAAGTGTTACAGGGAACGTCGCTTCGTGATGTATCTCTTTCTGTTTTAAATGCAAAAGGGAAGCCGATTATAACACATCAAATGGATATGATTTTTACGCATTTTGGTGTGTCAGGGCCAGCAGCACTTCGCTGTAGTATGTTCGTCCTTCGTGAATTAAAGAAAACAGGTGCTAGTACGGTGAAGATGCGTCTTGATTTATTTCCGAATGTATCTGCTGCGGAACTTTCGAAAGATGTGTATAAATTGTTAGAAGAGAATCCGAAGAAAGCCTTGAAAAATTCGTTAAGTCCGCTGTTGCAAGAGAAAATGTTATTGTTTTTACTTGAAAAAGCAGAACTAGATGAAACGGCTGAATATAAACAAGTAAGTCCAAAAAAAATCGAGCAATTTATTCAGTTGTTAAAAGATTTTACTTTTGAAGTGAATGGTACACTTGATTTTGAAAAGGCATTTGTGACTGGTGGAGGGGTTTCTGTGAAGGAAATTAAACCGAAAGAGATGCAGTCGAAGTTGATGGAAGGATTATTTTTCTGTGGGGAAATACTGGATATCAATGGTTACACAGGTGGATATAATATTACTTGTGCACTAGTGACCGGGCACACAGCAGGAGCTTATGCGGCGGAAGTTTCGAATGCATAAAAAAAAGAACCAAATCTGTTATTTGCAGATTTGGTTCTTTTTTCTTATTAACCGATTAATTTTTCGTGGAACATTCTTTGGCAAAGTTCCATTTTTTGTTCTTCATTTAGATCTTTCGTATTTAAGCAATAACCGCTGATACGTAAGATTACTGGGATACCAGCTTTGATTTTTTCGATTACTTCGTCGTGGTTAAGAACGTTTAAGTTGATGTGTTGACCACCTTTTGTGAAGTAACCATCTAAAATACCAACAAGGTTATGGTGTTGTTCTTCGGTTGTTTTACCGAACATTTTTGGCGCTCCTTGGATAGTTAAGGAAATTCCGTCATTTGCATAGTGGAATGGTAATTTAGAAAGACTAGCAAGGTTATCTAAGAAACCACCTTTTGCTTTGTTAGAAGGGTTAGCTCCTGGGCTGAAGAATTCTGGTTCTTTGACGATTTTGCCATTTTCATCAAATACAGGTCCTTTGTGCACGGGGGAGTTACCACATTGTTTTGAGTAAGCAACATTAGAAGTAATTGTTAGAACAGAAACAGTTGCTTCGCTATCTTTGTAAAGTTTATGGGAGTCTAATTTGTCTTTGAACATTTTAAGAACCATTACAGCGATATCGTCGGCACGGTCATCATTTTCACCGTAACGAGGGAAGTCGCCTTCTACTTCATAGTCATACACAAAGCCATCTTCGTCGCGGATAGTTTTTACTTTAGCGTGTTTGATGGCACTTAGGCTATCTACTACGTTAGCGAATCCACAAATACCGAATCCCATGTTGGCTGTTACTTTAGATGGTAAGAAGGCCATTTGCATGCTTTCGTAGTTATATTTGTCTGTCATAAAGTGAATAATGTTCATTGCATCTACGTAAGTGTCTGTTAACCAGTCCATGGATTTATCGAATTTTTCTAGTACTTCTTCGTATTCAAGGTATTCAGTTGTAATTGGCTCTACTACATCGAATACTTGGTTTTTGTGAAGGTCATCTTTACCACCGTTGATAGCTCCAAGAAGACATTTAAGTACGTTGACACGAGCACCGAAATATTGCAGGTTATGTGTTTCGCCTTTGTCTTTGTCTGCTTCTGGGTTAAGTGGGCTAACACAACAACTGATACATTGCATGTCGCCGTAGCCTTCTTCTTGCATTAATTTATCATTTTCGTATTGAATAGAGGAATGTTTCACGCTCATTTTCATACAATATTCTTTAAAGCTTTCTGGCAAACGAGCATCCCATAGGACAGTTAAGTTTGGTTCCGCTGAGTTTCCTAGGTTATCTAGGCAATGTAAGAAACGATAATCTGTTTTTGTGACACGATGACGACCGTCTGCGCCCATACCAGCCATAGAAGTTGTAACGAAGGTTGGGTTGGAAGCATAAAGTTCGTTGTAACCATCTGTTCTTGCAAAACGAACCATTCTTAATTTAAGGGTTAATTGTTCGATTAATTCTTGCGCATCGAATTCAGTGATTATACCTTTTTCTAGATCGCGTTGGATGTAGATATCAAGGAAAATCGGAATACGACCGAATGAACTTGCAGCACCGTTTGCTTGTTTAATAGAAGCAAGGTAGCCCATATAAGTCCATTGTACTGCTTCAGTTGCATTTTCAGCTGGACGTCCAAGTTCTAAACCGTATTCGTTACCTAAAACGATTAAGTCTTTCAGTGCTTTGATTTGTAACCAAATTTCTTCACGTAAACGAATATTTTCATCAGAAGAAATCGCAATTTTTTTCAAGTCTTGTTGTTTTTCTGCGATTAGGCGATCCACACCGTAAAGTGCTGGTTTTTGGTATAAGCCGATGATTCTTCCACGAGAGTAAGCATCAGGAAGACCACTAACGATATGTGAGTGACGCGCACGTTTGATATCATCTGTATATGCTCTGAAAATACCATCGTTTGCTGTAGAACGATTTTTTACGTAGAAGTCATGTAATTCTTGGTCAATCGAATAGCCGTTGTCTGTTAAACATTGTTCTGCTGTTCTAAGGCCACCATTTGGCATAAAGGCTAGTTTGAATGGTTTGTCTGTTTGTAAACCAACAATAACTTCATTTTCTTTGTCCACATAACCAGCTTTGTGAGACGCAACATTAGATACGATAGCATTATCCATATCAAGTACGCCACCTTTTGCGTCCATTTCTTCTACCAGTTTATTTATTTTTTCATTTAGTTTTGTTGTTCTTGGTGTGCTCTTTTCTAAAAAGCTTTCATCGCCATCGTAAGGAGTGTAGTTGTCTTGAACGAATTGTCCTACACTAATGCTTTCTTGCCATGCGGTTCCTTTAAAACCATCCCATGCTTTTGTCATTATAATTTCCTCCTTCAATTGTGTTCCTTTTCACTTAAAGCCAGAAACTTGTTCTTAGAATCTTTCTTCATTGAACAGCATACTCCTTTGTGAAAACGAAAACAATATAAAATCAGAAAGAAAATAAATTTCTTTTATATAACTAGAAAAGGCTTTCAGTGGCTGTGTTAATACAGTTTTTGTGGAAATGAGGCAGGGAGAGGTCTGGCTAAAAAAGAAGCCTAGCGAATGGGCTAGACTTCTTTTTTCTTTGAAACTTCTTCTAAAAAAGTATCAACTATGCTGTCTCTTTTATCTACGAAATTTGGGTTGGCGCGGCTTGGGTGGACGCGGTTAGAAAGAACGATTAAACTAGCTTGGCGTTTTAAATCGAGCACCATAAAAGTACCAGTGAATCCGGTGTGATATAAGACGGACTCACCGCGGAGGTCCCAGCCTAGTCCACGACTTCTATTTAGACCTGGAGTATGATTTAATTGCATGAGGTGCCATGTTTTTTCAGAAAGAATTGGAGCACCGTGTTGTAACATGAGTGCATCCCGGAACTTGGAAAGATCGCTTAGGGTGCTAAAAAGTCCAGCATGTCCTGTGCCTGATTTGGCGGTCCAAGCTTTAAAATCATGTACATCACCTTGAATTAAACCGCGTGTTTGGTCAAGTTCGGTTGGGATAACTTGTTTTTTATTTGTGGGATGAAAACTTGTATTTGTCATGCTTAGGGGTTCTAAAATATTGTTTTGAATAGCTGTTTCATAATTGCCATCTATCCTGTTAATCAAATAACCGAGTAAAAGAAAATTAGCATCGGCGTAAGTGACCAATGTTCCGGGAGTATTAATTTGAGGTGTGGCATACACATAACGCATGACGTCTTCTGGTGCGTTCATTGAAAAGTTTGGGATATTTTGTGCGAGCCCAGAGCTATGTGTGAGTAAATGCAAAATCGTAACATTATTATACCGGAAATCTGGCAAATACATTTGAATAGGGTCGTTTAATTGGAAACTTTGTTGTTCGATGAGTTGCAAAATACGAGTAGTCGTAGCAATGACTTTGGTCAAAGAAGCGATATCATAAATGTTTTCTGTTGTTCTTGGTAAAATTTCTGCTTCTGGAAAAACGGATTTTAATCCCATGATGTTATTTTCTTCCAGAAAATTAGTTTTAATTTGATAACTAATTCCCGGAGTGGAGCCGTTTTGGACGAGTTGATCTAGTGATTGCTTCGTTTTGTAGAACATATCTAAACTCCTTTATAAATAGGTTGCCACATCTCACGATCGATAGCTTCGGTGACATTCGTTAATTCGACTTGATGAATATTTTCTTTTATAGCTTGATTAGCGACAGCGATGGCTACTGCGCGCGATGTTTTGCGAAGGGTGCGCACATGAGGCAAAAGAGCTGCGCCTGGTTCGTTTGGCGAAATTTGCTCAGCGACAGCTATAGAAGCAGCCGCGAGCATACCATCTGTAATATATTTCGCACGAGTGATAAGAGCACCTAATCCTAGCCCAGGATAGAGAAGCGCGTTGTTTGCTTGACCGATTTCATAAGTAGTATGTTGATATTCTACTGGTTTGGAAGGACTACCTGTAACAATAAGCGCTTTTCCGTCTGTCCACTGGATTAAATCAGAAGCAGTTGCTTCGGCTAATTTCGTTGGATTAGAAAGTGGTAAAATCGCTGGTCGTTCTGTATACTGGGTCATTTTTTTGACGATGCTCTCTTTAAAGGCACCCGGAACACCAGAACAGCCGATTAACATTGTTGGATGAACAGCTTCCATTAAGTTTTCTAACGTATCTGTGGGCACATTAGACCACTCAGTAGACGGATGCGCATATTTCTTTTGCCCGGTAGTTAAGTCTGTCATATTATCAAGCACTAAACCGTTTCGATCAACTAAATAAAAATGTTTTTTAGCTGTTTCAAAAGGGAGACCAGTTTCGCGCATTAATTGTGCACTAAGTTGATCAGCGATGCCGATTCCAGCAGTTCCAGCTCCGAAAATAATAATTTTTTGTTCACTTAATGGTATTTGGGAAACTTGAATCGTCGCAAGAACAGCAGCAACCACCATGGCGCCAGTCCCTTGAATATCATCGTTAAATGTACAAATTTTATCACGGTAATTGTGCAGAATCCGACTTGCATTTGCGCGCCCAAAGTCTTCCCAGTGAAGAATAGCTTTCGGGAAAACTTCTTTCATAACTTCCACAAAGGAAGCAATAAAAGCATCATATTCACTTTCAGCAAGGCGAGGGCGTTTATTTCCTAAATACATTGGATTATTAAGAAGCGTTTCGTTATTCGTTCCGGCATCAATAACAACTGGCAGCACACGGTCTGGTGCAAGTCCAGCTGCAACTGTATAAACCGCTAATTTTCCAACAGCGATTTTGACCCCATTCACACCCCAGTCGCCAATTCCGAGCACGCCTTCACCGTCTGTTATAACAATCATATCAATATTCGGATTATTTTTTGCATAGTTTTTTATAGATGCGCTTAATTTTTCAGGTGCAAACGCATCAATAAATAGAGCTTCATCTGGCGCATTGTAATCTGCATGGTAATGAATTACTGCGTCTCCGATAGTTGGTGTATAAATAATTGGCAAATAGTCAGTCACATTTTTTGTCACGACATAATAGTAAAGAGTACGATTTTCATTATATAAGTTTGTTAAAAGCTGATGTTTATGTAAGGGTGTTTCTAAATTTTCTATTTGAGACTCGATGCGCACGGCTTGTTGTTCGATTGTTTCGATAATTGGTGGCAGTAATCCGTCCAATTGATAACTTGCTCTTTCTTCTTTTGAAAAAGCAGTTCCTTTATTTAATAATGGATTATTCATATAATCAAAACCTGATTTTAAAGTCATTTTTCAGCACTCCTTTTCATTCTATTCTATTTTACATGGGGGAAAGAAGAATAACAACTGATTCAAAACAAAAAGAAAACCTGACAATAAGCAGATTTTCTTTTTTTATTCTTAGTGAAAATAATAACCTTGCGCATAGGGAATGCCGATTTCTTGAAGGAATTCAAGTTGCTCTTTGGTTTCCACTCCCTCGACAATTAAGGATTTATGGTGTTTCTTAACATAATTATGAAGCTGCTCAAAGAAGAGTTTTTTGCCATCACTCTCAAATAAATCTCGTAGCAGTAAGCGATCGGTTTTGACAAAATCAGAATGGTGCGCAAAAACGCGATGCAAATCCGCATAACCGGAGCCAAAATCATCAATAGCAAATTTAGTCTTGTGTTTTTTCTGGAATAGGAGCAGTTGTTTTTCTAAGTCGTTCATTCGTTCTTGTGGTAACTTGGATGTTTCCAAAAATTCAAACACTATTTTCCCGTTATCAAGAAGGGTATCGTGCAGTTCTTCTTGATTTTCTAAAAAAGTATCATACGAAATATTGACAAATAGTGGCGTGTCTCCGCTTTTGTTAAAGCGTTTCACTGCGTTATGAAGCGTGAGCAGCTCAAATGCTTTTTGCAGACCATCCTGTTCCGCTTCTTCAATAAAATCACTAATGGCATTCCAGTGATTTGTTTTCAGGCGGGTGAGTGACTCATAGCCGAAAATTTGTGTATTTTCTACAGCAACAATCGGTTCATATATTGTATCAAAGTGATTTTGATCAATAATCTCACGTACGGAGGGCTTTTTCATTTGTCCAACTTCTTTCCGTTATTTCTTAAGAGTTATTTCTTTATTTATATAATCGAAAAAATGGGTCGTTTCAGGATTTGACGTATCCATTTTCTCTAACAACTCTTTGGTGATTTTACCATTTTTAACTTGATTTGTCTTGTTAAAATACTGTGTCAAAAAGGCATAAACGGCGGTAGATTCATTTTCTGTACTTGGTTTCTTCGTTGCTCTTTCATAGCGAGCATAAATTTTTCCTTTAGAAGCTAATTCTGTTTGTAAAAAATCATCGAAGTTTGGCTCTACATCGCCATTTTCTTCAAAATAAGCCATCGCGATGAGCATTTGATCAATCATATTGACTTCTTTTGGATCAGCATATTGAAACTGTCCGTTTTGAAATACTTCTGTAAAAAATGGGTCGGCATTGACCGTTTGAATTGGTAGATAGGCTTTATCACGATAATTAATCTGTTGCATTGCTTGGATATTGAGATAGCTTAAATGGAGCGTATCTGCTTTTTTCTTATGCACAAAATCGTAAAAGTCTACTGGAACACCTTGCTCAGCGCTATATTTTTTGGTGTTGGCTAAGAGTTCATCTGCCCATTTCTTGTAGGTTGGGAATTTAAATTTTTCACTTGCTTGATAAAGTGCTTCTGTAATGCGGAAATCATCTACAATCGCATTGGTTGTTGTTGCATCGGTTGCTTCCCATTTAATAAAATTATCTTTGGTTATAAAATTCTTTTCTAAATGGCTTACTTGCTCTTGGAAATTTTTACTATCATTCACTTCGACCAAATATTCCATGTAAAGTCCAATGCTCTCGGCTAGATAATGCGGTTCTTGCGCATTTTTGTAATCCACAATTAAACCATTTTTCGCCGTATAGTTTTCTTTCACATACTCTTGAACAGCGGTGGAAGTGGGGGTGGTCTCTTTTGGTGCGCGCACCGTTTTTTTAGTCTCTGGTCGTAGAAAAAAGAAAAATCCGGCGCCAATTAGAATAAGTAAAATAAAAATTAAGATAAATCGCTTCATTTGAGTTCCCCCTGGTGAACCGCAATTTGGTTGCGTCCGCTTTGTTTGGCTTGATACAAGGCTTGATCAGCAGCTTCGAAAAGTGATTCGGTTGTTGAAAAATGAGAACTAGCAGAGGCCACTCCGATCGAAACAGTTACTTTGCCACTTGCAGGATTATAAGGAAATTTCGCTCGTTCCACTTCTTCACGGAAAAAATCAGCAATTAAAGCGGCTTGCTCTGTACCGACGTTTTGAAGTAAAACAGCAAATTCTTCGCCGCCAATACGTGCAAACATGGTCCTTGGTGGAAAGGTGCGATTTTTAAGAATGCTACTAAACTGCGCAAGAACAGTATTGCCAGCTTGATGACCATGAAAATCATTTATTTCTTTAAAATGATCAATATCAATGATGAAAAGAGATAATGCCTTTTTCTTTTTCAACGATTTCGCAAAAATCCAACCAAATTGTTGAGTGAAAAAGCGCATGTTTGGTAAATTAGTTAAACTATCCGTCATCGCAGTTTCCGTCAAATTTTGGATAACGAGATTACTTTTATCAATGTAATTGCAAGCGTAAAATACTAGTAAGGCAGTTACAAAGAATAGAAGAAAATACTCGATAATCTCAAACCCTTGCAAAATTCGCCCCTCATCAAAATTATTCAAGAAATAATAAAGAATCGCTGGAAAGTTTAAAATAATTAAAGCAACAAATCTCGAAAAGCGTTGTTTTTTCCAAAAAGTAACAAGTAAACAAGCGGCAAAAATGAGTGTCATCAAGATAACATAGCGACTAGTAACGGGAGAAGCAATATCAAAACTAATTCGACCCAAAAGCATTACTAAATAGGCGAAAATAAGTGGCACGCGTCCACCGAAAACACTTGTTACCATCAAAATCAAAATCCGCATATTTGTATAAATAACGGGATTATTTTCGTAAGCACCTTCATAAATAAAATAAATACCTGCTAAACCATAGTAGACGCCGAGTAGGATGGAAAGAAATAGCCTTCTACTACCATTTTGGAACCAATTTGGGCGATATTGTCTTATTTTTCGAAAAGACATCCCCTGGATAAAAAGGATAGCGAGAAAGAGCGCTAAACTATCTATGTATGAATTAACTAGTTCGAACAAATGGACACATCTCCTTTTTACTCTCTTAAATAATTGGTTCTGTTTCACGAATATGTACTTGGTTTCGTCCATTTCGTTTCGCATTATATAGCGCTTGGTCGGCTGCATTTAGTAGTTCGTTCGAATTTGGATAATTTCTGCCGTCATAATTTGCAATACCAGCAGAAATAGTAATAATGGAGCCAGAAACGACAATCGGAACATCAATTTTTTCGACTTTTCGACGGATTTTCTCCGCTAAATGCTCCGTTTCGCTGACATTAATATTCGGCAAAATAATGGCAAATTCCTCGCCGCCAATCCTTGATATCACTGTGTTTGTCGGGAAGTTTATTTTTAAAAGCATTTGACTAAAAGCAGATAAAACGCCATTTCCGACTAAATGGCCATATGTATCATTTACCCGTTTAAAATAATCAATATCAATAATAATCACACTTAAATTCGATTTTTTTAACGTAGCATGACTAAATGCTGCTTCGAACGCCTTTTCAAAATGACGAAAATTCGTCAAACCTGTTAGCGGATCAAGGATGGTGGATTGCTGCAAATCATAAATTAGCTTATTCGATGTATCGATATAATAAGCCGCTGAAACAATAATAAAAGTAATAAAAAAAGAAACCAAAAAATAGAGTATCCAAACAGGTAAGTCATTTATGGTATACAATAAATGTATTTTTTGATGTAAATAAAATAGCATAAGGGGAATCGCACTAAGTTTAACTAAAACAACTTTTTGAACGGAACTAAGTCGAAGCTTGGCCACTTCCATGCATACAAAATGAAAACCGATAATCAAAAATACGTAAATCAAATTGGCAAACAGCGCATCACCGAGAAAAAGTTTTCCTGCGACGATCAGTAATAACGCAATGGTAGCAGGACCTGCTGAAGAAAATAAATGCAGGACGATTAAAATATTAAGTAGCATATCTGTATAAATCCCCGAGTCTGTGCCAGGTAATCCGCGGATAATAAAATAAACACCTAGAAGGCCGTAGTAAATGCCCAGTGCATAATTAATAATTTCATTAGCAAATTTAATTTGGAACCAAGCAGGCTTTTTTTCCCTAATAGAACGCAGTGCCATTCCGTGAAAAAAAAGCGCTGATAAAAAAAGCGCCATGCTGTTCCATAATGAATCAAGAATATTTGGCATAAAAAAATCTCCCATATCTCAGCATAACTAATCAGCTGAACTGTTAATATAGGCAGAATGAAAAATAAATGAATTTTTAGCTGAGACGCAGTACAAAGAACCAACCAATGGACGAAAGCGTACTCTAAGAGGATATGTGGTAATGACGACGAGATAAGCTAAAATCTGCCTTTTTGTAATTAAAGCTGGATTTCAGTACAATGGATAGAATGAAGTAGAGGATTTTTAGTAGTCTGCAAACTTAACTATTTTCACATATTATTACAAAGAGTTATAAAAAAGTCAACTTGTGTCACAATTGATATAGAGGGGTGTAACCATGCAAAAAATAGTGATTATCGGCGGGGGAATTGTTGGAGCTAGCGCCGCCTATTTATTGTCAAAAGAAAATGTGCAAGTAACGCTGATTGATTCAGATGAACCGGGACAAGCAACGCGTTCTGCAGCGGGAATAATTTGTCCATGGCTTTCCAAAAGACGAAATAAATATTGGTATGAGCTTGCAAAAAATAGTGCCGCCTTTTATAAGGAATTGGCGGGAACACTCGAAGGAGATACTGGGAGGAATTCAGGCTATAAACAAGTCGGTGTGCTCGCACTTCGAAAGACAGAAGAAAAAGTAACAGCACTGTTTGATCTTGCGAATGAACGACGCCTCGATGCGGAAGTGATGGGAGAAATTGCAAAATTGACTGAAGAAGAAACAAAACAAAAATTTCCATTAGTTAATCCGGGATTCGGTTCGGTTTATGTAAGTGGGGCAGCACGAGTGAACGGTGGTTTATTTTGTGAAACACTACTTTATGCCGCAAAAGAAAATGGTGTGAAAATTAAGTCGGGCCGGGCGCATTTTTCTGCTGATGGGAAAGTTAGTGTGGGCGGGGCAAGGGAACGTTACGACAAATTAATCATTGCAGCAGGTGCTTGGTTAAAAGAATTGCTAGACGAGGCAAGTTTTCATACAGAAGTTTTAGCGCAAAAAGGGCAATTGCTGGAACTTGATTTTAGCGAATTTCAAACAGCTGAATGGCCAGTAATTTTACCACCGAGCGCGAAATCAATTGTTCCTTTTGATAATGGGAAAATTATCGTCGGTGCAACGCATGAAAAAGCTGCTGGCTTCGATACGAAACCAACAGCAGAAGGTAAGGCGGAAATACTAACAGAAGTCAGTCAGTTTATGGAAGGGGATTTGGCGAGTAAAGTGGCACATGTGGCGGTCGGAACTAGACCATACACGCCTGACTTTGCGCCACTTATTGGTCAACTTCCTGGATTTGAGTCAGTCTTTTTAGCGAATGGTCTTGGTGCTTCTGGTTTAACCACCGGGCCTTATGTTGGCAAACTTTTAGCGGATTTAGCACTTGGAAACACCGTCGATTTGGCTTTAGAAAACTATGAGCCAAGTAAATACATTAGTAGATAGGATTCTTGTTTTCATCGAGTGTGAAACCTTCCCCCATCACATCATGAACGACACTCACAGAAACAAAGGCATGTGGGTCAATTGCTTGCACAATGTTTTTCAATTGAATAATTTCATTTTTTGCCACGACAATATAAAGGACATCTTGGTCTTTTTTAGAGAAGCCGCCGCGACCTTCTAGAACTGTCACACCACGATTCATCGCGAGCATCACATGGGAAGCAATCGCATCATTATCTTTAGAAATAATAAGCGCACCGCGAGCCGCATAAGCTCCTTCTTGAACAAAATCAATCACACGAGAACCAATGAATACAGCGACGAGCGTGTACATAACTTGACGGACATCTAAGTAAGAGAGCGAGGCAACGAGAACAATCGCATCAATGGCAAAAAGCGTACGTCCCATACTTATTCCTTTTGTATGATTAAGCAGTTTGGCGATAATGTCGCTACCACCAGTTGTACCACCGTAGCGAAACACAAGGCCAAGCCCAATACCACTAAAGCCACCAGCAAAAAGGGCGACTAAAAGTAAATCACTATGTAAATCTAGCGTATAAGGTATTCGCTGGAAAATCCATAAAAATAGGGACAAACTTACCGTTCCAATGCCTGTGTAAATGAGCGAACGATTGCCGAGAACTCGCCAACCTAAAATAAACAAAGGAATGTTTAAAATTAAATTGGAGTATGCTGGATCAATTTGAAAAAAGTGAAGAAGGAATAAGGTTACTCCAGCCAAACCGCCTTCCCCGAGGTTATTCGCGATATTAAAATTAACTAATCCAAATGCATAAATCGCCGTACCAAGCATAATAAAGCAAATATTTTTCGTGCGTAAAGTTTTTAGCATAGCTTTTATCCTCCCTGAAACCTATTTAATATGTAAGTAAAAAATCATGGACTTGGATGTATTTGTTTAGGTATAATGAAATGAAGTTAACAATTAGTCTTAAAATCTATTTTAGTTTACCACATAAAGGGGGAAAACCGATGGCGAAAACAATGGCAGAAATACAAAAAGAAGTGGATGATTTCATTGGTGGATTCGAGGAAGGTTACTTTTCCCCACTAGCGATGATGGCGCGAATTACTGAAGAAACGGGAGAATTAGCCAGAGAAATCAATCATTACTACGGTGAAAAGCCGAAGAAAACAAGTGAGCCAACCAAGACCGTGGCAGAGGAACTAGGCGATTGTCTTTTTGTACTGACATGCATGGCCAACTCACTTGATATTGATATGGAAAAAGCACACGATACGGTCATGACAAAATTTAAAGAACGCGATAAAGATCGTTGGACAAAAAAGGAGGAAAAAACAAAATGAGAGTAGCAGTATCTGGATTTAAAGGAAGAATGGGACACGAGGTTGTCAAAACTGTTTTAAGAGAAGCAGATTTAGAGTTAGTGGCCGTACTTGACCATGAACCAAAAGAAAAAAATATACATGAAATGGTAGAATTTAGCTCGTTAGATGTACCTGTTTTTGGTAATTTAAGCGAGATGTTAGAAGAAATAAAACCGGATTGTGTCGTTGATTTTACGACCCCTAAAGTAGGGTATAGTAACACGAAAACGATTTTAGAACACGGCGTACGTGCGGTCGTTGGTACAACAGGTTTTACACCAGAACAAATTAGTGAACTAAAATCGATTGCAGAATCAAAAAAAATCGGTGCTTTAATTGCGCCCAACTTTGCTGTAGGTGCTGTTTTAATGATGCAATTTGCACAAAAAGCTGCTAAGTATTTCCCGAACGTCGAAATTATTGAGTTGCACCATGACAATAAATTAGACGCGCCAAGTGGTACTGCTGTTAAAACTGCGGAAATGATGGCAGAAACGCGTGAATTCGTTAAACAAGGTGCAGCAGATGAAGTAGAACTTATGGAAGGAGCAAGAGGCGCAGAATATGAAGGCATGCGAATTCATAGCGTGCGTTTACCCGGACTTGTGGCACATCAAGAAGTGATTTTTGGAGCTGAGGGACAAGGATTAACCATTCGCCATGACTCTTATGATCGAATCTCCTTTATGTCTGGTGTGGCGCTTTCTGTTCGTAAAACAAAAGAGTTAGAAACACTTATTTATGGCTTAGAAAATATTTTAGACTAAGGATAGGTGAATAAGATGCATATCGCATTAATCGCGCACGATGAAAAGAAAGAGTTGATGGTTGGCTTTGCAACGGCATATAAACATTTGCTCGAACCGCATCAGTTATATGCAACCGGGACGACAGGTTTACGTATTATCGAAGCAACTGGCTTAACCGTGCATCGTTTTAAATCAGGCCCACTTGGCGGAGACCAACAAATCGGCGCGCGTATTTCTGAAAATAAAATGGACCTTGTTATTTTCTTACGTGATCCATTAACCGCCCAGCCACATGAACCAGATGTGACGGCACTTATTCGCTTATGCGATGTATACGAAATTCCTTTAGCAACGAATATTGGCACAGCAGAAATTTTAATTCGTGGTTTAGGAGCTGGTTTCCTAGATTGGCGAGATTTAAGACGGAATGATGATTAAAGGAGCGATGACAGATGAATGACGTTTTCCTAAAAGCGCTTCCTGTATTGCAAAAATTAACTACAGCGGGATTTGAAGCGTATTTTGTTGGCGGATCTGTCAGAGATTACTTGCTAAATAGAACGATTTCCGATGTGGATATTGCAACTAGTGCTTTCCCAGAAGAAGTAAAAGAGATTTTTCAGACAAGTTATGACACTGGGATTGCGCATGGGACTGTTACAGTTAGAGAAAATAATGAATTTTATGAAGTGACCACTTTTCGAACAGAAGGGACATATGAAGATTTCAGGCGCCCAAGCGAAGTAACCTTTATTCGCTCTCTAGAAGAGGATTTAAAACGTCGCGATTTTACAATGAATGCAATTGCGATGGATGAACATTTTACGCTACACGACCCGTTTTCTGGGCAATTAGCGATTCAAAATAAAGAAATCAAAGCGGTTGGTAAAGCCTCCGAACGTTTTCATGAAGATGCGCTTCGAATGATGCGAGCAGTTCGTTTTCTAAGTCAACTTGACTTTGAGCTTGATAAAGAAACCGAAAAAGCTTTAGAAACCCAAATAGCGTTGTTACAGCATACTTCTGTTGAACGAATTACTGTTGAATGGATAAAGATGATGAAAGGTAAAGCAGCAAAACGTGCGATAGAACTACTTTTAAAAGTCCAAATGGAAACTTATTTACCGGGCTTAAAAGACGAGAAACCAGCACTAAGCGAATTTGCTAGTTGGGACTGGGAAAAACGGACAACCGAAGAAGCAATTTGGCTTGGACTTGTCGTTGCTGTCAAACCTAACAATGTTAACGCATTTCTAAAAGCGTGGAAATTACCAAATAAAACCATTCAACTAGTGAATAAAGCGTATCAAGATGCGCTGAAAAGGAAAGAGACATGGCTAAAGGAGGAACTTTATCATGCTGGCAAGGCCGTTTTCTCCTTAGTGAATGAACTAAATGTTATTCGAGGGCAAGAAAATAATCAACATAAACTAAGTCAAGCTTACGAGGCGTTACCAATTCACTCCAAAAAAGACTTAGCTATTACCGGAGCTGATTTATTAAATTGGTCTGGAGAAAGCGCTGGCCCTTGGGTAAAAGAGACGCTTGATAAAGTGGAATGTGGCGTCCTTTCCAATGAAATAAACAATGAAAAAATTCAGATTAAAAGGTGGCTAGGCTATCATGAAGAATAATCGAGAAAAATTACTTGCTTTATTTACAGAAAGTGATGGCACTTATTTATCGGGACAAGAAATCGCGGATAGCCTAGGATGCTCGCGCACTGCCGTTTGGAAGCAAATGGAAGCCCTCCGTAAAGAAGGATTTGAAATCGAAGCAGTCAGAAACCGTGGTTACCGTTTGTCAGCAACAGCAGAACAGTACACGAAAGATGCACTACTACTCGGTTTAGAAACCAAATTTATCGGCCAGCATTTGGAAATCCATGAATCGGTTAGCTCTACACAAATCATCGCCCATCAGCAAATCGAATCTAGCCCTGAAGGAACCGTTATCGTAGCCGATGAGCAAACAGCTGGAAAAGGTCGCTTACTTCGCCCTTGGAGTTCCAAAAAAGGGGAAGGTATTTGGATGAGTGTCATTTTAAAACCACAAATCCCTATTCAAAAAGTACCACAGTTTACGTTTATCGCCTCACTCGCAATCACAGAAGCGATTGAAAATATTACAAAACTAGAACCAAAAATTAAGTGGCCGAATGATATTTACATCGGAAAACGAAAAATCTGTGGTGTATTAACTGAAATGCAAGCGGAGGCAGAAACGATTCATGCGGTAATTATCGGCATGGGGATCAATGTAAATCAACAGGAATTTCCAGAAGAAATCAAAGATAAAGCAAGTTCTTTAAAACTGGAATTAGGCGAGAGCATCTCAAGAAAAGCTTTACTACAAGAAATTCTTACTTCTTTAGAAAAATATTATGAACTTTTTCTAGATAAAGGATTCGCACCAATAAAATTACTATGGGAAACAAAAGCAATTCCTTTTGGCGAAAAACTAACCGCCAGTACTACAAAAGGCAAAATTCATGGACAAGTAAAAGGGATTTCTGATGAGGGTGTACTGTTACTCCAAGACGCACTCGGTGAAGTGCATTCCATCTATTCAGCAGACATTTTGCTAGATAATGAAAAATAACGAAACACTATAGAAAAGAACGTTTTAGCCCTAATAAAATACCTGAAAACATATCTTTTGACTCGAAAACATAGTGTGAAAATCACTTTTTCGGGTTTTTCTTTTTTGAGAAAAATCAAGTACAATAAATGGGAAGGAGCTGTTTAAATGAAAAAAATACTAGTACTATTAACTTTAATTACCATAGTTCTTACGCTCGGAGCTTGCGGCGATAATAAAAAAGAAACAGAAGAGAAAACGAATCAAACAGAAAAAGAAAGCGCCTCTTTTTTGACAACCATTTCCACCAAAGATTTTAAGCAAAAGATGGCCGATAAAACAACTGGCTTTGTCTATGTTGGACGCCCGACTTGTGAAGATTGCCAAGCATTTCAGCCTATTTTAAAGAAAGAACTTACAAAAAGACAACCAAACCAAAAACTGGCTTATTATAACACGGATAAAGCCTCCGAAAAGAGTCGTGATGATATGATTGCCCTTTTAGAAAAAATGGACATTGATTCTGTCCCAACGATGGTTTATTTGAAAGATGGAAAAGTAGCATCCACCTATGCAGCAACAGATGAACCGGCGAAATTAACGAATTGGATGAATAAAGTAAGTGGAGAGGTTTCAGAGTAGACCTCTCTTCAATTTACATACTTTAAGTAAGCATCCATTTATGTTATTATACATATGGTAGCAATGAATGGATGATACCATGAACGGATCATACTAACGCTACTAAAAAAATATGTTTTTTGCCTTGATTAAAGTAATTTAACAGGGACGAAAAGGAGCTAATAAAATGAAGAAACCTGTAGACTTTTTTGCTATGAAGGAAAACGGTGAGAAAATCACGATGATAACCGCGTATGACTATCCTTCTGCTAAGAATGTAGAACAAGCAGAAGCTGATATGATTTTAGTCGGCGATTCACTTGGAATGGTAGTATTAGGCTACGATTCCACTGTACCAGTTACGATGGATGATATGATTCATCATACAAAAGCCGTGAAGCGCGGGGCCCCAGATACATTTGTTGTAACAGACATGCCGTTTATGACGTATCATGGTTCAGTTGATGAAACTATCCAAAATGCACGGAAGATTATCCAAGAAAGTGGCGCTCATGCTGTAAAATTAGAAGGAGCAGGGGAAGTTGTTAACAAAATTGCTCGTCTAACAGAAGCAGGTGCTCCAGTTGTCGCACATCTCGGCTTAACACCGCAAAGTGTTGGCTTAACTGGAAGCTATAAAGTACGTGCTAAATCTGCCCAAGAAGCACAAGAGTTAATGGATAATGCGTTAGCTGTAGAAGCAGCAGGAGCGATTGCAATCGTCCTTGAAGCAATTCCGCGTCAACTAGCTGAAAAAGTAAGTAAAGCACTTTCTATCCCTACAATTGGTATTGGCGCTGGTGTAGAAACAGATGGACAAGTACTTGTGTATCACGATATTATCGGTTATGGAATCAGTCGTCGCGCCAAATTTGTAAAAGCGTATGCGGACATTGATGAAACAATCGAACCAGCACTAGCAAGCTACGTAAAAGAAGTAAAAGCCGCGACGTTTCCAGAAGTAAAACATAGCTTTACCATGGCTGAAGAAGACTTGAAAGGCCTTTACGGAAGGGAATAGCAAATGTTAATTATTCGAAATAAACAAGAGCTCAAAGAAGCTATTTTAAAGCAAAAACAAGCGAATAAAACAATCGGTTACGTTCCGACGATGGGCTTTTTACATGAAGGACATATGACACTTGTCAGCCATGCGAGAAAAGAGAACGATTTTGTCGTTATGAGTGTTTTTGTCAATCCAACCCAGTTCGGTCCGAATGAAGACTTTGATGCCTATCCTCGAGATGAAGCGCACGATGCAAAGCTCGCAGAAGAAGGCGGTGTGGACATTTTATTTGTACCTACAGTCGAAGAAATCTATCCAACCGAACTAGCAACGAAATTACATGTGATTAAACGCGTTTCTGTACTTGATGGCGCTGATCGTGAAGGTCATTTTGACGGAGTAGTAACGGTTTTAACGAAGCTATTTCATTTAGTGAATCCAGATAACGCTTATTTCGGTCAAAAAGATGCCCAACAAGTTGCCGTTGTTTCAGGCCTAGTTGAAGACTACTTTTTCCCTATAAATTTACGAATCATTGCGACTGTCAGAGAAACAGATGGACTTGCCAAAAGTTCACGAAATGTCTATTTAACAGAAAAAGAACGAAAAGAAGCACCAGTGATTCACGAAGCTTTACAACTAGGACGAGAACTTATTGAGTCTGGGGAAACAAATGAGGCTAAAATAGTTCAAATTATGACAGATAAAATAAATGAGCAACCATCCCATGAGAACATTGCTTACTTAGCGCTCTATTCATATCCAGAATTTACGCCAGTAACAGACTGGTCCAAAGGGATAATCATTGCAGCGGCAGTAAAATATTCGAAAGCTCGTTTAATTGATAATGAATTAATAAATGTGAAGAGGCGGTAAAAAATGTTTAGAACAATGATGAATGGCAAAATTCACCGAGCGACTGTAACAGAAGCCAATCTGAATTATGTAGGAAGTATTACGATTGATTCTGCTATTTTAGAGGCGGTAGATATGCTTCCAAATGAAAAAGTTCAAATTGTAAATAACAATAATGGTGCAAGAATTGAAACCTATATCATCCCAGGTGAGCCGGGAAGTGGTGTGATTTGTCTAAATGGAGCTGCGGCTAGACATGTTCAAGTTGGTGATGTGGTCATCATTATGAGCTATGGAATGTTTACGGCAGAAGAAGCCAAAACTCATGAACCCAAAATAGTCGTTCTAGATGAAAAAAATCATATTGAAATGATTCTTCCAGAAGAAAAAGCGCATACGACTTTATAATCAGTTCGGGGAGCTTGAGCAGATTTCTGCTCAAGCTACTCGTTTGTTTGCATCGTTATTTTTGAATAAAAGCAGTGAAGGAAAGAGGTGGAGCAGATGAAACAGAAACGCTATATAGTCGTCGATTTAGAAACAACAGGAAATCAAGCTTCACGAGAGGACCGGATTATCCAGTTCGCTGCTTGCTTTGTTGAATCAGGAAAACGTCTGGAAACCTACACAACATTTTTAAATCCAGAAAAACCAATCCCTGCTTTTATTCAAGAATTAACGGGAATCTCCCCAAAAGACGTTAAAAATGCACCATTGTTTGAAGATGTAGCGCCAATTATCGCGGGGTTACTCGAAGATACTATCTTTGTGGCACATAATGTGTCATTTGACTGGACATTTTTAGAACGAGAAATGACACGTGCAGGAATTTCACTTGGTAAAATGAAAAAACTCGATACTGTGGAATTAGCTAGAATTATGTATCCGGGCATCGATAGTTATAAACTCCAAGACTTATCCGACGAATTTAATCTTGGACACGATAAACCACACCGTGCGGATAGCGATGCGGAAGTAACAGCAGATTTATTACTACTTCTGTTAAAGAAGCTAGAAAACTTACCACTACCTGTCATCCGTCAAATGACAACCATTTCTGGCAGCCTAAAAAGCTATTTACCTGAACTGTTATTTGAAATAGAAATGCGAAAAGAACGAGAAAACAAACTACTTGATCCTGCTTTTGTAGAACATCGTGGTCTTGTTATTCGCAAAAAAGAAATTGAAAAGCCCACATATAGTAGAGCAGATTTACTTGAATTTCCTGAAACGGACGAAGCTAAAATGGCACTATTCAAAAAAGC
This sequence comes from Listeria monocytogenes, assembly GCF_013282665.1. Taxonomy (GTDB): domain Bacteria; phylum Bacillota; class Bacilli; order Lactobacillales; family Listeriaceae; genus Listeria; species Listeria monocytogenes_C. The sequence goes on along the minus strand of NZ_CP054041.1, from coordinate 261,943 downwards.
TGGAGCCCCACTTTATGCAAGAAGTGGTCAATTTGAAATGATGAATTTAGTTTTCCAAGCGATGAAATCAGGGAAGCATGCTTTGATTGAAGCGGGAACAGGGATTGGGAAATCGTTAGGCTACTTTTTGCCTGCTATTTACCAAGCGAAACAAGCCGAATTACCGGTAGTTATTAGTACATACACCAATTTGCTTCAAGCGCAATTGTTCGAAAAAGATGTGCCACTTTTAACGAAATTAACAGGATTCAAAGTGAAAGCAAGCTTACTAAAAGGGCGCGATCATTATTTGAATTTGTTTAAGTTTGAGCAGTTGCTTCAAGAAGTCGATACACAATACGATGTAGTTGTGACAAAGCTCAAATTACTCGTATGGCTAACGGAAACAACGACTGGTGATATTGATGAAGTGAACTTATCTAGCGGCGGGGAATTATTCTGGAATCGGATGAAGCACACAGGCTGGTTTTTATCTGAAAAACATGATCCTTGGCTCGCACATGATTTCTATAAATTCAACATCAAGCAAGCCAAAAATGCAGATTTAGTCATTGTGAATCACGCACTACTTTTAAATGACCATTTTTCGGGAAGAGAAACATTGCCTAAGTATGCTTTTGCAGTAATTGATGAGGCCCATCATTTTGCGGATAGTGCTCGTATGCAAGGAAGTTTTGTTCTGTCTTACCGAAAAATAAAATATTTTTTAAATCAGCTAGGCTCATTAGAAAAATATTCCCTTCTCACGAGGCTTGCAATGGCCTTTCCAGAAGCAGATAGTTTATATGATTTAGATATTGCGGCAATGAAGTTAAGTGATGCAGTGGAAGAATTTTTTGGTCTTCTGAAAATGCAGTTAAACTTCGCACGTAAAAATTTACAAGAAGTTGTCTTAGTAGAAAACAGTGAAAAAGATGCTTGGAATGACCAGGTTTATTACGCTGCTGAAAAAGTATTATATTTGCTGAAAGAGTCCGAAAAAAATATGGAAACATTGTTAGAACAAGGGAAACAAGAAGAAAATGAACTAGGTGAGGCAGAAAGTGCCTTTTTAGAAGAAATGTATGCCTTTTTACTTGATTGGCAGAATATGGTGAAGCAGTTGGAGCAAATGCTGCATAAAAAATCGCCTATTTTGACCATTTATTTACAAGCTGACAAAAATCATTCTATTTCTAGCATTCGTCTAAAAGCTGTCTTGATGGAAGTGGAGCCTACGCTAGGAAAAGAATTTTTTGCCAAAAAAGAAAGTGTCATCATGACTTCCGCAACTTTAACGGTAAAAGGGAAATTTGATTATTTACGAAAAAGTCTCGGTCTGGAAGAAGAACAAATCATGGAAAAACGCATTCCTTCGCCCTTTGATTATAAAGAAAATGCGCGAGTGATGATTCCAGATGATATGCCGCCAATTAAAGATACGCCAATTGAGCGATACACCGCGGAACTTGCAAAATATATTCGCCACATAGCAGTGAAAACGAATGGACGGATGCTCGTTCTTTTCACCGCCTCTGATATGTTACAAAAAACGTATTATCACATGAAAAAGGAGAAATCCTTAGAAGAGTATGTCCTTCTAGCGCAAGGCGTTTCGGCGGGAAGTGCGGCACGACTAACAAAACAGTTTCAAATGTTTGATAAGGCCATTTTACTTGGGACAACAAGTTTTTGGGAAGGAATTGATATCCCAGGAGAAGATTTGTCTTGTTTAGTCATTGTTAGATTACCATTCGCACCGATGGATGATCCTTATACGAAAGCACAAATATCCCTTCGCAAAGAACGCGGGGAGAATGCCTTCCAAACCTATTCTTTACCGGAAGCTGTCCTGCGATTTAAGCAAGGTTTTGGTCGGTTAATTAGAAGAGAATCTGACCGTGGAATTGTATTTGTTTTTGACAACCGAGTCGATACGACAAAATTTGGAAAAGCATTTTTGGAATCAATCCCAAGTGCACCAATTTTAAAAGGGAAACAGGCTGATTTATTAGAGGAAGTGAGTGAATTCTTTAAGGAAGGTTAAATTTTTCCTGATATGACTTCAAATCTTAGGCGGCTATTGCTATAATGTATCTATGCGAAAATGAAAATGCATATCGCCGGTCGAATTCCGGTAATTTAGAAATAGAAATGAGCGAGATTACTTTGCGAAATAGAAAACCTAAGCGTAAGATTGGCAAATGGATAGCGATTATTCTCGGCATAATTATTGTGCTTATCGTGGCAACTTTTCTGTACATCAGATATGCAGAAAAACCAGTAACCAATGCAGAAACAGAAGCCTTAGATCGAATAAGTGGCCAAGTTGATTTAAAAACAACAGATCAATTTTATCTATACAATGGTCCAAAAGAAGTGTACTACGTATTGACTGGTAAGAATAGTAAGAATCAAAATATTATTGTTTGGGTCCCAAAGAAAAAATCCGATAAAGTCTATGTTAAATTCGCATCTGATGGCATTACAAAACAACAAGCACTCGATAAAGTCACAAAAGAAAAGAATCCAAAGAAAATTTTACATGTGAATTTAGGCATGGAAAAAGAAACGCCTATTTGGGAAGTTGCTTACTTAGATAAGAATGACAAGCTAAACTACTTTGACATTAACTTTGAGACAGGTGAATGGTACAGAGAGATTGAAAACTTGTAACTAAATTGGAGGAGGGAATAAAATGGACTTACCGTTATCAAAACGTGTCAAAGGAGTAGCCCCGTCGCCTACACTTGCGATTACGGCTAAAGCAAAACAAATGAAACAAGAAGGAATTGATGTCATCGGCTTAGGTGCTGGGGAACCAGACTTCAACACCCCGCAGAACATTATTGATGCCGCAATTGAGTCCATGAACAAAGGATTCACCAAATATACTCCTTCAAGTGGAATCATCGAGCTAAAACAAGCGATTGTTGATAAGCTCCAAAAAGATCAGTTCTTACACTACGATACGAGCCAAATTTTTGTGGGTACAGGAGCTAAACATGTGCTATACTCTGCATTTCAAACGATTTTAGATCCAGGCGATGAAGTCATTATTCCGGTTCCATATTGGGTAACATATCCCGAACAAGTCAAATTAGCAGGTGGTATTCCTGTTTTTGTAGAAACTAGTTTTGACGCGGATTTCAAAATTTCTGCAGCGAATTTTGAAAAAGCTATCACGAAAAAAACAAAAGCAATCGTTTTAAATTCACCCAATAACCCTTCTGGTATGTGCTATACAAAAGAGGAGCTTATTGCTATTGGTGAAGTTGCTGAAAAACATCAGATTTACATTTTATCTGATGAAATATACGAAAAATTATACTACGGGAACAAAGCCGATTTAGTCTCTATCGCGAGTTTGAGTGATCGTTTGTATGATTTAACCATTGTTATTAATGGTGTTTCTAAAGCATATTCAATGACAGGCTGGCGTATTGGTTACGCAGCTGCAAATAAAGAAATCATTGCTGGAATGAGTAAGTTAGCGGATCATTTAACAAGTAATCCAACCGCTAATGCCCAGTATGCTGCACTAGAAGCATACGTTGGTAGCCAAGAAGTTCCAGAAAAAATGTACCAAGCTTTTGAAGAACGAATGGAACGCTTTTATCCAGAACTAAGTAGCATTCCAGGTTTTAAACCGAAAAAACCAGATGGCGCCTTTTATTTCTTTATTGAAGTAAAAGAAGCGGCACATAAAAAAGGTTTTCAGGATGTAGATGCTTTTGTAGCAGCTCTTTTAGAAGAAGCGAAAGTAGCCGTCATTCCAGGCTCAGGATTCGGAATGCCCGATTATATACGCCTTTCTTATGCAACAAATCCAGACTTATTCCAAGAAGCTATAAATCGAATCAAAAGTTTTATGAAATAGGGAGTGTAGACAAGTGAAAATTACAATCAATCAAGCATCCGAATTTGTCGGAAAAGAAGTAACAATTGGAGCGTGGCTTGCGAATAAGCGTTCAAGTGGTAAAATTGCTTTCTTACAATTACGTGATGGGACAGGATTTATGCAAGGCGTTGTCGTAAAAGCAGAAGTTGGCGATGATATTTTTGCAACTGCTAAAGCTTTAACGCAAGAAACAAGTTTATTTGTAACAGGGATTATTAATGAAGATACTCGTTCACCATTTGGGTATGAAATGGCTGTATCTGGTGTGGAAGTAATTAGCGAGTCACATGATTATCCGATTACACCGAAAGAGCACGGCACGGAATTTTTAATGGACCACCGTCATTTATGGCTACGTTCTAATCGTCAACACGCGATTATGAAAATCCGTAACGAAATTATCCGCGCTAGCTATGAATTTTTCAATAAAGAAGGATTCCTAAAAATCGATCCACCAATCTTAACTGGCAGTGCACCAGAAGGAACAACCGAACTTTTCCATACGAAATATTTTGAAGAAGATGCTTTCCTTTCTCAAAGTGGGCAATTATACATGGAAGCTGCAGCTATGGCTTTCGGTAAAGTATTCTCATTCGGTCCAACTTTCCGTGCTGAAAAATCAAAAACACGCCGTCACTTAATTGAATTCTGGATGATTGAACCAGAAATGGCGTTTTACAAATTAGAAGATAGCTTACAAGTACAAGAAAACTATGTAGCTTTCCTAGTAAAAGCAGTACTTGATAACTGTCGCTTAGAACTAGATCGTCTTGGTCGTGATGTGAGTCATTTAGAAAAAATGGTTGCACCGTTCCCACGTATTACTTATACAGAAGCGATTGAACGTTTACACGAATTAGGCTTTGATGATATTGTTTGGGGAGATGACTTCGGGGCACCACATGAAACAGCAATTGCAGACAGCTTCGAAAAACCAGTTTTCATTACACATTATCCAAAAGCAATTAAACCGTTTTATATGCCGGAAGATCCAGAAAACGATCAAGTGGTTTTATGTGCTGATATGATTGCTCCAGAAGGTTACGGAGAAATTATCGGCGGATCAGAACGTATTCACGATTTAGAAACACTTCAAGCGAGAATGGAAGATTTTGACTTGGATCAAGAAGCCTATAGTTGGTACCTTGACTTAGCTCGTTATGGCTCCGTACCACATTCTGGTTTCGGACTTGGATTAGAACGTACAGTTGCTTGGATTTCAGGTACAGAACATGTACGCGAAACCATTCCGTTCCCACGTTTGTTAAATCGTCTATATCCATAAGTTGAAAAGGGTAGCCAATTTAATTGGCTACCCTTTTTTTAGTTGGAAGGTGAAAATGAGCTTTTCCACTCGATTTCATGATTTTAGCAGTACTTTTATATTTTTCCCTCGAAAACCATGTTATAATTTTGTAGTGAGGTGTTTAATATGAATCCAAAAATTCTTGAAAAATGGATGGCGGAAGGACAAGTGACATTGCCGCAAGTGCTAGTGAAAAACTATGCAACCATTGGTTTAAACGAAATAGAACTGGTACTTTTACTTCAAATTCAATCCTTCGCAGCAGAGGCAGAATTTTTCCCGTCGATGGAAATGTTAACGAATAGAACCACACTTCCGCTCGAAGAAACCATTAAAACGATGGATTCGCTCTTGAAAAAAGGAGTGATTGCTATCGAACAAAGCCAAGATAATTCACGAATGATTTCCGAACAATATAATTTAGCGCCACTATGGGGCAAATTAGTCGCTTTATATGAAAATAAAGAAGCTGATAGTAAGCAGGAAAAAGAGTTAACGAAACAAACCAATTTATATAGTTTATTCGAAGCTGAGTTTGGCAGACCACTTTCTCCAATGGAAGCGGAAATGCTATCTGCATGGGTGGAGCAAGATAGGACGAGCCCAGATTTAATCAAAGAAGCTCTAAAAGAAGCGGTTATTTCGCAAAAATTGAATTTCCGCTATATTGATAGAATTCTGCTTAATTGGTCGAAACAAGGTGTTAAGACAATAGAAGATGCTAAACGTGTAGCAGAAGAATTTCATCAAAATGGTCGCACAAGTCAACCAATTAACCAAACAGAAGTGAAAAAAAGCGCAGGCTCGATTCCTTTATACGACTGGCTTGAAAAAAGAAAAGGGTGACGTACGCAAATTGTTATCAAATAAACAAACTGTATTATGCATAGAAGAAATGGCCAAAATGTTTCCTGCAGCACACTGCGAACTAGTTCATAAAAATACGTTTGAATTACTGGTAGCTGTTGTATTATCAGCTCAGTGTACAGATGTGTTAGTCAATCGTGTGACTGCTTCTCTTTTTGAAAAATATCACTCTCCAGAAGATTATTTAGCAGTTCCACTAGAAGAATTGATGGATGACATTCGCTCCATTGGTTTATATCGTAATAAGGCAAAAAATATTCAAGGTCTATCGGAGAAAATTTTAACAGAATTTAATGGAGAGGTTCCACGGACGCATGGGGAACTAGAGAGCCTTCCTGGTGTAGGGAGAAAAACGGCCAATGTCGTTTTATCGGTTGGCTTCGGAATTCCAGCAATTGCTGTAGACACGCATGTAGAGCGTATTAGTAAGCGTTTAGGGATTTGTAGATGGAAAGATTCTGTCGTAGAAGTAGAAGAAACGTTGAAAAGAAAATTACCAAAAGAGCTTTGGTCAGATGCTCACCACTATATGATTTTCTTTGGACGATATCATTGTAAGGCAAGAAACCCAGAATGCCCGACCTGTCCTTTACTTTATTTATGTAGAGAAGGAAAAAAACAAGCGAAAGTGAGGGGATTCGATGGCTGAATTTAAATATGCAGTAGAACTAACACATCCTGGTTTCCCAGCACCGGACGTTATTTTAGAAGAATATGATCCAGAATCAATTTATGTAAGTGGCCTCCCTTTTTGGCAAGAACAACAGTTTTTTACTAAAGGTGGCGGAGTTATTCCATGGAAAAATGAAACAGAACGCGCATGTCGTAAATTAGCAAAACATATGACCAATTTGGCAGAAAGTATGGAAGCTGATTTGAAAGTGCATAAAAAGCCTTCTCCTGTAACAGTTAGAGATGCACTCGGTATTTTTTTATCCATTTTATTTTGGAGTAATCATCGCCCAGTACAGTTAGATAATTTGACGGAGCAAATTAAGACACTGGAAACAAAACCACTTAATTTAGACGAGCGGCTAGAGTATGTGTTAAAGCGAGGTAATACGTATTTAGGTTTTCGACAATTAAATGAATTAATGTTAGAACAACGTAAATTGATTGCGAAAAGATAACAAAGAAGAGCGGAAGATGTTTTAACATCTTCCGCTCTTCTTTTGTTAACTATCTGGAATTTTAACGGTGGTAGAGGAGGCTGGGCTTCGCTTACCATCTTTAACGGCGACGACATTAATGGAAATAGTGTCTCCAGGATTACCGCCACTTACGGAAACAGAGGTAGAAGATACGGTAGTAGTGGAGCCGTTCACTGTGACTTCATAAGTAGCACCATCTACTGCAGACCAAGAAACATTGATTTGTTTAGAACCTGTATTATAACTTGCTCTTAAGCCGGCAGGGGCAGTAAGATTTTTGGCTTCTTCTTCAGCCTTTTTCTTCGCTTCCTCTTCTGCTTTCTTCTTCGCTTCTTCTTCTTTTTTCTTCTCTTCATCTGTTTTCTTCTTCTCTTCTTCCGCTTTTTTCTTCGCTTCCTCTTCAGCCTTTTTCTTCTCGTCTTCTGGAGTAGAAGCAGTTTTGGTTGGAGCGGTTCCGGATAAGAATAATTCGTAGCTTACTTTATCGCTTGCAGTGCCTTCAGCAGCGCGTGCGATTGGGTTACTACCTTTTAGAATTGGAACGGAAACGACATTGCTAGGCATCTTGAAATCTGCAGTACTTTTACCAGCAGAAGCATGAGCCATTAACTTGCTGAACATCCGTTGCGCAATTTTTTGTTCGCTTGCAGAAACATATTTTTTCTTATCATCATAGCCGGTCCATACAGCAATCGAATAATTGGTTGTATATCCAGCGAACCATGAGTCACGAGCGGCACCACTAGGGTAGTAGTACTTCGAAGTGAATTCAGGTGGAATGTTTGTTGTACCTGTTTTACCAGCAGCAGGGACGCCTGGAACGGCTGCTGATGTACCTGTACCGATAGATAGGACATCTTTTAGGACATCGGAAACCATATAAGCAGTGGATTCTTTCATTGCCACTGTACTTTGTGGTTCTGTATCAATTTCTGTTTGTCCATCTGATAAAACAATTTTGGTAACAGTATGTGGTTTATTGTATATCCCTTTGTTACCGAATGCGGCATAAGCACCAGCCATTTGCATTGGGTTGGAACTATTTGCTCCGATAGCATTGGATTCTACGTTTTGACCTTTATCATAAGTGATACCAAGTTTATTAACAAACTGCTCGGATTTATCTAGCCCAACAGCTTGAAGTGTTTTTAGGGCTGGAATATTACGCGATTGATAAAGTGCCTGCCTTACTGAAATTGGACCTTTGTAACCGAAATCCCAGTTATTAATAGGAGTTCCACCAGTATACGTATAAGGCTCATCTTCTAAAATATGGGCAGTGGACCAATCTAAATATTCAAAAGCAGGGCCATAATCGGCAATTGGCTTCATGGTTGACCCAACAGAACGTTTTACTTGGGTTGCATAGTTATAACCCCGTGTTACTTTCTGATTACGTCCGCCACCGATTGCTTGAACACGTCCTGTTTTTGTATCTTGCAGGACAATGCCGGCTTGCATTTCGTCATCTGTGAAGTTCACAATTTCGTTCGTATTAAGCATTTTCTCCGTGTACTCTTGGGCATCACGGTCAAGTGCAGTATGAATAGTTAAACCATCACGATAAACATCATATTCTTTTGGAATTTCACTTAAAACTTGTGTTACGTAAGAATCGTATTTGTAAATTTTATCTTCACGATCTTTTTTCGAGCGAAGCCCAGTAGTAATAGAAGATTTTTGAGCTGCAGTCATTTCTTCTTTGGTAATTTTATCGTGTGTATACATGTTTGTTAGAACTTGATCACGACGTTTTTTGGCTGCTTCTGGATGCTCATAAGGGTTGTAGTTATTTGGACTTTGCGGCATACCAGCAAGTAGAGCTGTTTCCGCTAACGTAAGGTCTTTCAAATTTTTACCGAAATAATGTTCGGCAGCAGTTTGCATACCGTGGACACGGTCAGACATATAGACTTTATTAACATAAATTTCTAAGATGTCATTTTTGCTATACTTTTCTTCTAATTGAAGTGCTAGCCATGCTTCTTGGGCTTTCCTTGCAAGTGTCTTGTTTGTGTAGTCTAAGTAAGACATCTTGATAATTTGCTGCGAAAGGGTACTTGCGCCTTCCGCCCCAAAACCATCTGTGAAATTGGCAATTACTGCTCCACCAAGTCGAATGGGATCAATTCCATCATGTTCGTAAAAACGCGCATCTTCAGTTGTAAGAATTGCATTTTTTAGTGTTTCCGGTATATCTTTGTATTCAATATATTCCCGCCGTTCGGTTCCAACTTCTGCGAAAACTTTTCCATCCTTATCAAGTAATTTAGATGAAAGTGGATCTCGTAGCTTGGAGTCGGTCAGTTTAGGTGCATCTTTTGCGTAATCGTAAAAAACAGTTGCACCAGCCGCAATACCAAAGAAAGCGAAAAATAGTCCCACAAAGAAAATAGTTTTGAAAATATTCGCGACTACTCGTTTTCCTCGTTTTTGAGGTTTCTTTTTAGAACCACTACTTTGTTTATTGCGATACTGAGATCTTGTCTGCGGTTTATCTGCCATTAAAAATCTCTCTCCTTTAAAAAAGGTTTGACTAGAAGTATAATTTGTCTATGGATTGCAAGAAGTCAAGCCTTGGATTTAGACCATAAGGAATTTGGTCTGATACATCTTGTATTTCTGCTATAGTGACTGATTTTCTCCCACCACTTTGCATGCGTTCCCAAAACGGATAAAATTTTTCAAAGGGAATGAAATGCGTTTCTCCGAGTTTTTGGAAGGCAATAATGACAAAAACAATACCGTGTTGTTTTAAGACGTTTGCCATGTGTGTCATTTGGTGATCGTGAAAATTACTCAACGGAAAAGAAGTTGTATTTTGCGTTTCTTTTGCTTCAAAATCAACGTACTTTCCTTTATAGACACCATTGTAATCTGTTGTGGATGGTGTTTTGAAGTAGGCTTCCTTAATTTTGGCACTACTTCTTTTTGGATAGTCCACACTGACAATTTGGACAGGGGTAGGTTTTTTGTGGATGACTGCTATTTCGTGAGTTAAGTAATACGCAATCGTATCATTTAGGTCATCTTCCAAAGACATACCACGCTTACCATAAGTTACAGGAGCTTTCCGTTTTTGTTGAGGAAGTCCCTCATGACTCGCTGCATACTTCTTGCCGTTAGGGTAACCAATAGCCATTTTTTTCACCTCTATCAGAAAAATTCTATTCTGAATTTTAGACTATCATCTATTATAACAAATAAAAATGAAAATGATAGTATGAATTAAATGCAAAATAGCTCTTTCTGGCATGAAACTATCTCATAAATAGAACGTACCTTCGTCTATTTTACCATATTTTAGCTAATAATCTAATTTTAGGCAAGATTTTTCAACCTATGCTATTCTTGTAGTAACTGAAATTGTGAAGAAAAGAGTGATAGAATGGACCTTTTAAACCGTACGGAAAATTTACTTCTTCAAAACGAAAAGAATTGGGAATTATATTTAAGTAATCGTGAAGAAGCAAAACCGTTTGATTTTTATAAAGATATGAAGCCTTTCGTTGACGAAGCAAAAAATAGCGCGGATGCATTTTTAGAATTAGCTATTCCGTGGGTAAACAAAGAGCGTCCTCCTTATTTAGGAGAACTACAATTACGACAAGCTTGTGACAATGTGCAAATGACTGCAGTAAGTGCATTTAATGGAAAGTCTTTTTATAAACATTTCTTAGACCACTACCAATCTACTAAGTATACACTAACAAGAGTGAGAGATTTCTTAAAAAGAAAAGAGGAATTAATGTGAAATCCATCGCAGTGACGGGATATAAAAATTTTGAACTTGGAATTTTTAAAAAGGATGCGGATGAGACAGTCTATATTAAAGAAACCATCAAACGTCATTTGCTTCCGCTCGTGGAAGATGGGCTTGAATGGGTGATTATTTCTGGACAATTAGGGATTGAACTCTGGGCAGGCGATGTGGTTGCAGAATTAAAAGAAGAGTATCCGATTAAGCTCGGGGTTCTTGAGCCGTTTGAAAAGCAAAGTGCTAATTGGAATGAAGCGAACCAATTATGGGCGAACGAAGTACTTGAAAAAGCAGACTATCATGCTTTTATTACGAAGCGTCCTTATGAAAGTCCAGCACAATTTGCGGCAAGAGATGGTTTTATTATTGATAATACGGATGGCGCTTTACTTGTGTATGATTTAGAAAAAGAAGGCTCGCCTAAATTTTTTTATGACCGAGCAATGCAAGCGAAAGAACAAGCTAATTATTATTTGGAATGCATTGACTTTTATGCACTACAAGAGGTGGTTGAGGATATGAATCAAACATTTTAATATAGAAGTAAATAGTTATTTTCATAAAAAATACTCGAATAGATTGACAAATGGTGTGAGATTTGAAAAAATAAGGGTAAGTATATGATTAAGAACAAAAATACGTAAGAATAGAGATAGAGGTGGAGTTATATGACTTCGGAACAATTTGAGTATCACTTAACAGGTAAAGAAATTTTGGAAAAAGAATTTAAAACTGGGCTTCGTGGTTATAGTCCAGAAGATGTTGATGAGTTTTTAGACATGGTTATTAAAGATTACAGTACTTTTACCCAAGAAATCGAGGCACTGCAAGCTGAAAATATTCGACTTGTTCAAGAGCTTGATAATGCACCACTTAGAACTTCAACACAACCAGCACCAACTTTCCAAGCAGCGGCACAACCTGCTGGAACGACCAACTTTGATATTCTAAAACGTCTTTCTAACTTAGAAAAACATGTTTTTGGAAATAAGCTGGACGACAACGAATAGGTATGCTAGTATAAGTAAGTTAAGAACAAATGAATAACGTTCGGATAATCGCTGTTTTCTTTTGAAAGCAGAGGAAAGTCCATGCTCGCACGGTGCTGTGATGCCCGTAGTGATCGTGCCTGGTCAAACAATAAGCCAGGGCATTCCGGTTTTCCGGTTTGACGGCAGGTGAATGACCTAAGTCTTCGGATATGGTCTTATAACCTTGAAGGTGCCACAGTGACGAAGTTCCGGCAGAAATGCTCGGAAGTGGAACGAGGTAAACCCCACGAGCGAGAAACTCAAACTTATGGTAGGGGCACTTTTCCCGAGGAATCAAGAACAAGGGACGAGGCGCGAATTAATTTTCGTGCAGATAGATGGTTATCTCTTTACTATTACCCTGTACGTAGTAAAGAACAGAACATGGCTTATAGAGCGTTATTTACAGGATTTAATTTAACATTGAAGGCTGTTTTAGAAGGCCGGAGCGCAAGTTTTAAGGTGGGTGTTCGACCTGGTTGAATGCCTATTTAAAACAAACCTCCTCCTTTTAAAACAGCTTTTTTCATTAGAAATTTAATTAAAGGATGGGACACAATGAAAACATTTCAGTTGGTAGCGACGGCTGCTTCGGGTTTAGAAGCAATTGTTGGAAAAGAAGTAGCGCGCTTAGGCTATGATCCAAAAGTAGAAAACGGTAAAGTATATTTTGAAGGAGATTTATCTGCAATTGCTAAAGCGAACCTATGGCTTCGTGTAGCTGACCGTGTGAAAATTGTGGTTGGAGTTTTTAAAGCAACGACATTTGATGAACTATTTGAAAAGACGAAAGCTTTACCTTGGGAAGATTATTTGCCACTTGATGCACAGTTTCCAGTGGCTGGGAAATCAGTTAAGTCAACGCTTTATAGTGTGCCTGATTGCCAAGCGATTGTAAAAAAAGCCATTGTTAACCGTGTTAGTGAAAAGTATCGTCGTTCTGGTCGCTTGATGGAAACAGGGGCGTTATTTAAGTTAGAAGTTTCTATTTTAAAAGATGAAGTAACTTTAACAATTGACACTAGTGGTGCGGGATTACATAAACGTGGTTATCGGTTAGCACAAGGTAGCGCGCCAATCAAAGAAACAATGGCAGCGGCGCTTGTCTTACTGACTAGTTGGCATCCGGATAGACCATTTTATGACCCAGTATGTGGTTCTGGAACAATTCCAATTGAGGCAGCACTTATTGGACAAAACATTGCGCCAGGTTTTAATCGTGAGTTTGTATCGGAAACATGGGACTGGATGCCGAAGCAAGTTTGGGCGGATGCGAGACAAGAAGCGGAAGATTTGGCTAATTATGATCAACCGCTAAATATTATTGGTGGCGATATTGATGCTCGGTTAATCGAAATCGCGAAACAAAATGCTGTGGAGGCTGGTCTTGGCGATTTAATTACTTTTAGACAACTTCAAGTAGCTGACTTCCAAACAGAAGATGAGTACGGGGTCGTTGTTGCGAATCCACCGTACGGGGAACGTTTAGAGGACGAGGAAGCAGTGCGCCAACTGTACCGTGAAATGGGGATTGTCTACAAACGTATGCCGACGTGGTCTGTGTATGTGCTGACTTCTTATGAACTTTTTGAAGAAGTTTATGGTAAAAAAGCGACGAAAAAACGCAAATTATACAATGGTTACTTGCGCACAGATTTATATCAATATTGGGGTCCAAGAAAACCACGTCCTAAAAAAGAAGATTGATTGAATGGAGGAGTTAAGTTTGGTAGAAACATTAGAAGAGGAATTTTTAGCGTATATTAAAAAGATGGAAGCTCTAGAAGAAGCACTCGCATTAGTTTACTGGGATCTTCGTACAGGTGCGCCGGCAAAAGGGATGGAAGGCCGTTCGGATGTTATTGGCGTTCTTTCTGAAGAGATTTTCAATATGCAAACGTCAGAAGAAATGGCTGCTTTTATTGCTGGACTTAATCAAGATAAAGAAAATCTATCCGAAATCACTCGTAAAACTTTAGAAGAATCTCAAAAAACATATGATTTAAATAAAAAAATCCCAAGTAAAGAATATGCGGAATATACAAAGCTAGTAGCGCAAGCGGAAACCGCTTGGACAACAGCACGCGAACAAAATGATTTTGCAGCATTTGAACCATTCCTAACAAAAATTTTAGAAATGAAGCGTAAATTCGTTGAGTATTGGGGTTATGAAGAAAATAAATATGACACATTACTTGATCAATATGAGCCAGGCGTAACCGTATCTGTGCTTGATTCCGTATTTGAGAAAGTACGTGACGGCATTATGGCGATTCGTGAAAAAATCGAAAATGAAGGTGTGAAGCCTGATGCGACGATTTTAAACACCAAAATATCTGAAGCAAAACAAAAAGAATTTAGTATTCGTATTTTGAATAAAATGGGTTTTGATTTTGAAGCAGGACGTTTAGATGAAACGGTTCATCCGTTTGCAACAGGCCTAAATACAGGTGATGTTCGTATTACGACACGTTATAACGAAAATGATTTTAAAATGGCTGTTTTTGGAACGATTCATGAAGGCGGACATGCGATTTACGAACAAAATTTTGATGAGGCGCTTGTAGGAACACCGCTTGCCAATGGGGCTTCTATGGGAATTCATGAGTCGCAATCTTTATTTTATGAAATTATTATCGGTTCTAGCTTAGCATTTTGGAAAAGTAATTATGCTGACTTCCAAGCGATTACAAAACCTGCTTTTGATCAAGTGAAGCTGGAAGATTTCTACCGTGCTGTGAATATCTCTGAAAGTTCGCTGATTCGAATTGAAGCGGATACTTTAACTTATCCGCTACATATTATGATTCGTTATGAACTGGAAAAAGCGCTTATTAACGGTGAATTGGAAGTAAAAGATTTACCGAAAGCTTGGGGCGATAAGTACGAAGAATATCTAGGTATTCGTCCAGATAATGATACAAATGGCGTTCTGCAAGATATTCACTGGGCTGGTGGCGATTTTGGTTACTTCCCATCCTACGCACTTGGCTTAATGTACGCGGCACAGTTCTTTAACCAAATGCAAAAAGAAATTCCGAATATCGATGCGATTATTGCCAGTGATGATTATTCGGAATTAAAAACGTGGTTGACTGAACATGTGCATAAATTTGGTAAAACAAAGAAACCTTTAGAAATTTTAACAGATACAACGGGAGAGGGCTTGAATCCAACGTATTTGCTAGATTTACTAGAAAAAAGATACGCCTATGTTTATCAATTTAATAAGTAAAAAATTAGCTTGACCCTGCTTCTTTAGAAAGCTATAATAAACAACATAACTTAAAACCGAAATACTTATATAATAGTTGCGATTGGGCGACGAGTTTCTACCTGGTTACCGTAAATAACCGGACTATGAGTAGTTTGTATAAAGAAGTCACTCTGAAAATTGGTGGCTTCTATACTGCTTCTCTAAAAATAGAGAAGCAGTTTTTTATTTTGAAAGGAGAATCGTTTTGAAATTACTGGAAGAGTTTATTCAAGAAAAAGGCACGGTCTTACCGGGGAATGTTTTAAAAGTGGATGCTTTTTTAAATCACCAAATTGATCCGGTTTTAATGCAAGCGATGGGAAATGAATTTGCTAAACGCTTCCAAGATTTAGGGATTACAAAAATTGTAACGATTGAATCTTCAGGTATCGCACCCGCCGTTTTTGCAGGGCTTGCGCTTTCCGTACCAGTCGTGTTTGCACGTAAGAAAAAATCAGTGACATTAACGGACAATTTATTCACAAGCACTGTCTATTCGTACACTAAAAAAGAATCGAATGATATTTCTGTATCAAAACAATTTTTAACTGCAGATGATACGATTTTGGTCATTGATGATTTTCTGGCAAATGGTCAGGCAGCACTCGGCTTACTTGAAATTGCGGAACATGCCGGAGCAAAGGTGGCGGGAATTGGGATTGTGATTGAAAAATCTTTCCAACAAGGTCGCGAATTATTAAATAAAACAGGGATTCCAGTTTATTCACTAGCACGAATTGCCTCACTTGAAAACGAAGAAATCTTATTTTTAGAGGAGGAATAGGAGTAAATGTTAGGTAAAGGGAAAATTGCAGCTTTAGGATTTCAACATGTTCTAGCGATGTATGCTGGAGCGGTGATTGTTCCACTATTAATTGGTGGAGCATTAGGTTTTAACGGAGAAGAAATGACCTACTTAGTTTCGATTGATATTTTTATGTGTGGGATTGCGACATTGCTACAATTAACGGTTAACCGCTTCTTTGGAATTGGTTTACCAGTTGTACTTGGATGTGCGGTTCAAGCGATTGCACCAATTATTTTAATCGGACAAGATATGGGCATTGGCGCGATTTACGGTTCAATTATTGTTTCAGGACTTTTTGTATTATTAATAGCACCATTTTTCTCCAAAGTTGTACGCTTTTTCCCTCCTGTTGTGACTGGTTCGGTTGTAACAGTGATTGGTTTAACACTTATTCCAGTTGCAATTAATAATCTTGCTGGTGGAGAAGGAGCAAAAGATTTTGGCTCAATGTATAATCTCGGCCTTGGTTTTGGGACATTACTTTTAATTATTTTAGTGTATCGTTTTGGTAAAGGGTTTTCGAAGGCGATTGCAGTTTTAATAGGTCTGGTTGGAGGTTCACTTTTTGCAGCACTTTATAAAGGGATCTCACTTGGTCCTGTGAGTGAGGCGAGCTGGTTCCATATGCCGAAACCGTTTTATTTTGGCACACCGACATTTGAGTGGCCGGCGATTATTACGATGATTTTAATTGCGCTTGTCAGCATGGTGGAATCGACGGGAGTATATTTCGCTTTATCTGATATTACCGAACGCAAATTAACACAAAAAGATTTAACGCGTGGTTACCGAGCAGAAGGACTTGCGATTATGCTTGGCGGTGTATTTAATACATTCCCTTATACGGCTTATTCGCAAAACGTTGGACTCGTTCAACTTTCTGGTATTAAAACACGTAAAGTGATTTATGCGGCCGCTGGTTTCCTAATTGTTCTTGGTTTGATTCCAAAAATTGGTGCAGTGACAACGATCATTCCGACACCAGTTCTCGGCGGCGCTATGGTCGCAATGTTCGGCATGGTTGTCGCACAAGGAATTAAGATGCTTGGAAAAGTTAATTTCACTTCTCAAGAAAACTTATTAATTATTGCGTGTGCAGTTGGTGTTGGCTTAGGCGTAACAGTCGTACCAGATTTGTTTAATGCTTTTCCATCCTTTGTTCGCTTATTTACGAGTAATGGAATTGTTGCGGGCAGTGTGACAGCTATTACATTAAATATCATTTTCAATATGATTCCACACCGCAAAGATAAAAAAGTAGCAGATCCAGAACCACAACATGCGAAATAAAAAATAAAACAGTTTTAATTGGGCTATTTTTTCTCAGTTACTTATACACATTCATTTATTTGAAAGCGGAATTGGTCTATATCAATTTCGCTTTTTTGCTGTTTTTCTAGTTTTATTTTCATTATGATGGGTATTTTCTAGTAGCTCCAAAAAAGCAAGATTGGGGTAGATAAAGTAAGGGGGAAAAGTAGATGAATGGAAAACAAGTAATGGTTGGTGGTTTGTCTTTACTTTTAGTTGGTGCGGGACTGGGGGCATTTGGCAGTACAGCGAAAGCGGCGACGGATGACGCTTCTGTAATGCCAGATATTTCTAACAAACAGGTGCTAGTTGGATACTGGCATAGCTGGAAATCTTCCGGGAATGATGGCTATCAACAAGGGACTTCGGCTGATATCGCCCTAAAAGATACACCAAAAGCTTATAACGTGGTCGATGTTTCCTTTATGAAAGGAGACGGGGTAAATCGCATTCCAACATTTAAACCAGTGGGAATAAATGATAGCGATTTCAGAGCGCAAGTCGGCGCATTAAATAAGGAAGGTCGGGCCGTTCTTTTGGCACTAGGTGGAGCAGATGGACATGTGGAACTAAAAGCTGGGGATGAGCAGGCGTTCGCGAATGAAATTATCCGTCAAGTAGAAACATATGGTTTTGATGGTTTAGACATCGACTTAGAACAAAGTGCGATTACTGCGGGAGATAATAAAACGGTTATCCCAGCTGCACTAAAAATTGTCAAAGATCATTATAAAGCGGAAGGAAAAAATTTCCTAATTACAATGGCGCCAGAATTTCCTTATTTAAAACCAGGTAGTGCCTACGAAAGTTACCTAACTTCACTTGCTAATTATTATGACTATATTGCACCACAACTATATAATCAAGGTGGCGATGGTGTTTGGGTTGACGAAACAAACCAATGGATTGCGCAAAATAATGATACATTAAAAGAATCTTTCTTATATTATATGGCGGACTCCTTTATTAATGGGACTCGCGGTTACTTGAAAATCCCAGCTAATAAATTCGTGTTCGGTTTACCAGCTAATGTGGATGCAGCCGCAACTGGATATGTAACAGATCCGCAAATCGTCAAAAATGTTTTCACCCGTTTACAAGCAAAAGGCACACCAGTAAAAGGGATTATGACTTGGTCGGTGAACTGGGACGCAGGTAAAAATAAAGCAGGAGTGCCTTATAATAATGGTTTCTCTAACGCGTATGGTCCGATAGTTGGAACTAAATAATAGAACAGCCGATATCCAGTTTAATTGGATATCGGTTTTTTTAAACAGAAGACTTGCTTTCCTAATTAAATCGGCGTATGATGTAAATCGTAATCATTATTATTTAAGAAAGGAGAGACATATGGCTAAAAAATCAAAAGTTGCCAAACATGAACGTCAACAAGCACTCGTGGAACAATATGCGGAACTTCGCCGGACGCTAAAAGCAGAAGGCCGCTACGAAGAGTTACGCAAATTACCACGCGATTCTTCCCCGTCAAGACTACACAATCGTTGTGAACTAACTGGACGTCCCCATGGATACATGCGTAAATTTGGTATGTCGCGAATCCGTTTTCGTGAACTAGCACATCAAGGACAATTACCCGGCGTGACAAAAGCAAGTTGGTAAAAAGCTCCTTTTTTTCTGCGAGCCAGTTCTAATTATGCTACAATAGATGGCAGTAGAAGGAAATTGGAGGATTATATATGACCGAAAATCGAGAAAATTTGCTCGTTGTTGATGGAATGGCACTGCTTTTCCGAGCATTTTATGCAACAGCCGTTTCCAAACAATTTATGTTTAACCAACAGGGAATCCCGACGAATGGGGTGCAAGGTTTTATGCGCCACATGTTTGCAGCGATTCGTCAGAGTAACCCAACACATACACTAATATGCTGGGATATGGGGTCGCAAACATTTCGAAATGAATTATATGATGGCTATAAAGCAGGCAGAACAGCACCGCCAGAGGAAATGATTCCACAGTTTGATTTAGCGAAAGAGGTAGCTGCTGGATTTGGCTTTGTCAATTTAGGTGTGCCGGGTTTTGAAGCAGATGACTGTATTGGTACAATTACCGTTCAAGCGAGTAATACGATTGCCACTACCGTTTTAAGTGGCGACAAAGATTTACTGCAATTAATCGCACCAACAAATGATGTCTGGATTATGCAAAAAGGTTATGGCAATTATAAACGATATGATGAAGCGACATTTTTTGAAGAGATGGGTATTTCTCCAAGACAATTTATTGATGTAAAAGCATTAATGGGTGACACTTCAGATGGTTATCCGGGTGTTCGTGGAATCGGTGAAAAAACAGCAATCAAGCTTATTCAAGAATTTGAGTCAATTGAAGGCGTCTTAAACAACCTTGATAAACTAAAACCAGCACAACAAACCAAAATTCAAGAAGACTTAGCGATGCTAGAATTAAGTCAAAAATTAGCTCGGATTCATACAGAAGTTCCGCTAGAAATAGACTTGCCTAGCTTGAAATATGACGGTTTCCGCGATGATGCTTTTGCTGTAGTTGAAAAATACGGTTTAAAAACGTTAACGCGCGATATCGAATAAAAAATAGAAGCAATCTGGTTATTTGACTCCAGGTTGCTTCTGTTTTTTTATAGCCTGACGCGCAAGATGGTCGGCTTGTTTATTTTGACTTACATTGCGCCACTCGGCAAAAAATAGTTCGAATGAATCGGCCATTTCCAAAATTGCTTCTAAATGCGGCTTGAATAACGGGTTTTTCGCATGTCGTTTATGAATTGCTTCGATTGCAACTTTCGAATCAGAGTATAAACGAATTAATGTAGCTTGTTTTTTTATGGCTTCTTCTAGCCCCAGTTTAATTGCGATGAATTCAGCTTCATGATTCGTCATTACTGCGAGCGGGATGGCGAATTGTTCATAAATACCTTCTGCTTTTAAGACGATTCCAGCCCCACTTGGTCCAGGATTTCCAGCACTTGCACCATCCACGAAAACTTCCATATTATGCGCCTCCTATTAGATGAATAGATGTGGCTTTATTATAGAAGGAAAGCTCTTTTTTTGCAATAAAAAAACCGGCGAGTTATGCCGGTTTTTAAGTCCGTGTCTAATTGGCAACTGGTTTAGGCTTTTTCGACGTTAGCTGCTTGAGCGCCGCGATTACCTTCAACTACTTCAAATGTTACCGCTTGGCCTTCTTCTAAAGATTTGTAGCCGTCACCTTGGATCGCTGTGAAGTGGACGAAAATATCTTCGCCGCCGTCTGATTCGATAAAACCGTAACCTTTTTCGTTGTTAAACCATTTTACTTTCCCATTTTGCATTGAAATAAATCCTCCTAAGTATGGCTAATAATTGCTAGAACTATTCGTTAAAACGCTTTCATTTTAACTTAAAAAAATTTCTCGCAAATACTACCTTTTCTGTTCATAGCGTTGCCGCATATGATACTAACACTATAAATCAAAATACCTATAAACGTCAAGCTGATTTTCGATATTTTTTAAATTTTTGGACTTGTAAGGGCATACTTTTGACTAAAATGTCTTAAATAAGTACAAATTGCTTTTTTTTCGGAGGAACACACTAGGAAAAATTTCGTTTTAGAAAGGGTAATTACTTTTAGAAAGGGCGATATTATAGTACAATTGGCTATGTGAAAGAATTTAAGTTGGAGGGTATAGCTATGCCAACACCTAGTATGGAAGATTATATTGAAAAAATCTATTCCCTTATTGAGACGAAAGGTTATGCCAGAGTTTCGGATATTGCTGATGAGTTATTTGTCCATCCATCCTCTGTAACAAAAATGGTGCAGAAACTGGATAAAGACGAATATTTAATCTATGAGAAATATCGCGGATTAATTTTGACGCCTAAAGGTACACAAATGGGGAAAAGGCTCCTAGAAAGACACGCATTACTAGAAAGTTTTTTAAGTATTATTGGCGTAGATCCGTCTCATATTTATCAGGATGTGGAAGGTATTGAACACCACTTAAGTTGGAACTCGATTGACCGAATTGGGGATGTTGTTCAGTTTTTTGAAAATCACCCAGATGCGCTTAAGACGCTCAAGGCAATGGAGACGACGAAACCAGAAACAAAGGAATAATGGTAATCCAAGGTTAAGATGTTGATTTTTGCGCAATCAGGCTTTACTTTAGAATCAAAATGGTGTTACATCGCTTGGTGTCGCGCTTTTTTGATGCACTGGTGAGCCAAAACATCTTAATTCTTTGTTACAATATACATATTCGGAGGGGATATCATGTCAAATAAAGTGAAATCAGATATTGAAATTGCATCAAAAGCAGAAATTCTACCAGTTACGACTATTGCGGAACATTTAGGACTAGACGCAGATGCACTCGAACTTTACGGAAAGTATAAAGCAAAGTTATCCTATGATACCATTCACTCGCTAAAAGACAAAGAACCAGGAAAACTTGTTCTTGTTACGGCGATTAATCCAACGCCTGCTGGAGAAGGGAAATCGACAGTGACAGTTGGTCTTGGTGATGCACTCTCTAAAAAAGATAAGAAAACCGTTATTGCACTTCGCGAACCATCGCTTGGACCTACCATGGGTATTAAAGGCGGAGCAACAGGTGGCGGATACGCGCAAGTTATTCCAATGGAAGATATTAATTTACATTTTACAGGTGATTTTCACGCAATTACAGCAGCCAACAATGCTTTATCGGCATTTATTGATAACCATATGCAACAAGGGAATGACCTAGATATTGATGGCCGAAGAATCGTTTGGAAACGTGTGGTTGATTTGAACGACCGTGCACTTCGAAAAGTGATTGTTGGTCTAGGCGGTCCTATTCAAGGGGTTCCACGTGAGGACGGTTTTGATATTACGGTTGCTTCTGAAATTATGGCAATCATTTGTTTAGCAAGTGATTTAAAAGATTTAAAGAAACGTTTAAGTGAAATTGTCATTGGTTATAACTATAAAAAAGAACCAATTACAGTTGGCGAAATGGGCTACGAAGGCGCTTTAACATTACTATTAAAAGATGCTTTAAAACCTAATTTGGTGCAAACATTAGAACATACACCTGCCATCGTTCACGGTGGACCTTTTGCGAATATTGCTCACGGATGTAATAGTGTTTCTGCGACAAGCACGGCACTTCGACTAGGTGAATATGTAGTCACAGAAGCTGGATTTGGTGCAGATCTTGGTGCAGAGAAATTTTTAGATATTAAAGTTCCTGCCCTTGGGAAAGCTCCAGATTGTGTTGTTATTGTAGCAACGATTCGCGCACTGAAAATGCACGGTGGCGCTTTGAAAACCGAGCTAAGCGAGGAAAATGTGGATGCGCTAGCTAAAGGTTTTACTAATTTACAAAAACATACGGAATCCATTCAAACATTTGGTATTCCTTATGTTGTAGCCATTAACAAATTCATTACCGATTCTGACGCAGAAGTAGCGAAATTAGAAGCACTTTGCGAAGAACACGGCATTCCTTTCTCTCTGACAGAAGTTTGGGAAAAAGGCGGCGACGGTGGTCTTGAACTTGCGGATAAAGTTAT
The DNA here is from genome assembly GCF_013282665.1 of Listeria monocytogenes. Lineage (GTDB taxonomy): Bacteria > Bacillota > Bacilli > Lactobacillales > Listeriaceae > Listeria > Listeria monocytogenes_C. The sequence continues at coordinate 239,030 of NZ_CP054041.1, read as the reverse complement.
TGCGGCTGTTGAAAGCGGAGAAGCGGACTACAAACGCATTTATGATGACGCGTGGTCGATAGAAGAAAAATTGGAAGCGATTGTGACGAAGGTTTACGGTGGTATTGGCGTGGAACTTTCCAGCAAGGCGCAGAAACAAATCGTTGAATTCAAAAAATATGGTTGGGATCGTTATCCGATTTGTATGGCGAAAACTCAATATTCCTTATCGGATGATCCGACGTTGCTTGGTCGTCCAACTGATTTTGTGATTCATATTCGTGAATTTATTCCAAAACTTGGTGCTGGCTTTGTTGTTGCTTTAACAGGTGACGTGATGACAATGCCGGGCTTACCAAAAAAACCAGCGGCATTAAACATGGATGTCGATGAAAATGGTAACGCGCAAGGCTTATTTTAAAAGTAAAAGTTCCAAAAGCGGATTCGCCGCTTTTGGAACTTTTTTCATCTTAAGCAATTGCTATGTTTTATGTTTTCCGCTAGAATAGATAAGGACGAACAGGAAATGGATGGGACTAAATGAAACAATTAAAAGTGGAAAATTTAACAAAAACATACGGCGAAAAAAGCCTGTTTGAGAATATCTCCCTAACGATAACAGAAGGCGAACGTATTGGTTTAATCGGTGTAAATGGTACCGGGAAATCAACGCTATTACAAATTATTTCTGGTAGTGAATCTGGGGATAAGGGCACTGTTACGAAAGCGAAAGATTATACGATTGGTTATTTAGCACAAGATCCTGAGTTTAATGAAGCGAATACGGTTCTTTCGGCTGTTTTTGATGGGGATACTGCGGCGCTTCGGGCAATGCGCAAGTACGAAGAAGTATTGCTCGCGATGTCACTTGATGCAGAAAATACCAAATTACACGATGCTTATACAACCGCTAGCCAAGAAATGGATGCTAGTGCGGCTTGGGATATGAACACAGAAGCGAAAACAATTTTGGAGCGATTAGGCATCACAGATTTAACCGCGAAAATAAGTGAGCTTTCTGGTGGACAACGAAAACGGGTTGGTTTAGCGCAAGTCTTAATCGAGACACCAGATTTACTTATTTTGGACGAACCTACCAACCATTTAGATTTTCAGTCAATTCGTTGGTTGGAAGAATATTTAAATCGCTTTAAAGGGGCTGTCTTACTTGTTACCCATGATCGTTATTTCCTTGACCGAGTGACAAATCATATGGTGGAGCTCGACCGAGGTTCGGCTTATCGATACGTTGGGAACTACGAGAAATTCATGGAATCTAAAGCCATTCGAATGGAAAATGAAGTCCGTGAATCTGAGAAAAATAAAAACCTTTATCGTAAGGAACTAGCATGGATGCGCCGCGGTCCTCAAGGTCGCGCCACTAAACAAAATGCCAGACAAGACCGTTTCCATGATTTAGAGAAAAAAGTGAAAACAAAAATCGATGACTCAGAACTGGCAATTGATTTTGTTACTAGTCGTCTTGGAAAAGATGTTTTCGAACTGAAAAACTTAGAAAAATGCTTTGATGAAAAACAAGTATTGCAAGACTTTAGTTTGATTATCCAACCCGGTGAACGCCTTGGCATTACAGGGAATAACGGAACTGGGAAATCGACTTTACTGAATATGTTGGCTGGAAAACTAGCGCCAGATGCTGGGGAAATAGTCACAGGTCAAACCGTACAAATCGGTTACTATACGCAACAAAATGAAGAAATGGATCCGGATATGCGAATGATTGCTTATTTGCAAGAAGCGGGAGAGCAAGTGACCACTTCTGGTGGCGAAGTAATCAGTGTGAGTGCGATGTTAGAACGATTTTTATTTCCACCAAATTCCCACGGGAAGAAAATTGGTAGCTTATCAGGTGGAGAAAAACGGCGGTTATTCTTACTACGCATTTTGATGGAACGACCCAATGTCTTATTGCTAGATGAGCCGACGAATGACTTGGATACGCAAACATTAACGGTTTTAGAAGACTATTTAGAATCATTCAATGGCACCGTAATTACGGTTAGCCATGATAGATATTTCCTCGATAAAGTCGTAAACAAATTGCTCGTTTTCCGGGCAATTGGTGAAGTAGAAATTTTCTACGGCGAATATAGTGATTATTTGAAAGAACTTGTGACCAAAGCAAAACCAGCAAAATCAATGAAAAAAATGGTGAACACTTCGGTCGATAAGCCAGCACCGGAGAAAAAAGAGAAAGTCAAACTCACCTACCAAGAACAACTCGAGTGGGACGGAATTGAAGATGCCATTAGCGAATTAGAACAAACCATTGAATCGTTTAATGAAACATTGGAACAAACCGGAGCGGACTTTACAAAAGCAGCAGAAATTAGCGAACTCATCACGGCAAAAGAAACGGAGCTCGAACAAATGATGGAACGCTGGGAATTTTTATCACAATACGCGGAATAAGGAGTGCGAACGATGAAACAATATTTGGATTTAGAAAAGTACGTTTTAGAGAATGGGACACAAAAAGGAGATCGCACTGGGACTGGAACAATCAGCACATTTGGTTATCAAATGCGTTTTGATTTACAAGAGGGCTTTCCGATTATGACAACAAAACGGGTACCATTTAAACTTGTAGTAAGTGAACTGCTATGGTTTTTACATGGAGATACGAATATTCGCTACCTTTTACAGCATAATAATAATATTTGGAATGAATGGGCTTTTGAACGTTTTGTGAAAAGTGATGATTATAAAGGCGAAGATATGACTGACTTTGGACTGCGTGCTGAGCGTGATCCAGCTTTCAAAGAAGTGTATCAAGCGGAGATGGAGAAGTTTAAAACACGTATTTTAGAAGATGAAGCGTTCGCGAATAAATACGGCGAGCTAGGTAATATTTACGGTAAACAATGGCGCGAATGGAAAACTTCGCAAGGGGAAACAATTGATCAGTTAGCAGATTTGATTGAAATGATTAAAACGAATCCGAACTCGCGTCGTTTGATTGTCTCTGCTTGGAATCCAGAAGATATTCCGAATATGGCTTTACCGCCTTGTCATTCGCTATTCCAATTTTATGTTGCGGATGGGAAATTATCATGTCAGCTGTATCAGCGTAGTGCTGACATTTTCCTTGGTGTACCATTTAATATTGCGAGCTATGCGCTTCTAACACATTTGATTGCGCGTGAAGTAGGACTGGATGTTGGCGAGTTTATCCATACAATGGGTGACGCGCATCTTTATAATAATCATATTGAGCAAGTGAAAGAACAGTTGTCTAGAACACCGCACAAACTTCCAAAATTAGTGCTTTCAGATAAACCAGCAACGATTTTTGATTTTGATGTAGCGGATATTTCACTAGATGGTTATAATCCAGATCCGGCAATTAAAGCACCAATTTCAGTATAAGGGAGGTTTTTTTGGATGATTATTTTTGTTTGGGCACAAGACCGCGCTGGAAATATTGGAAAAGATAACAAAATGCCGTGGCACTTACCAGGAGATTTGCAGTTTTTCAAAAAAACGACGACTGGGAAAACGCTTGTCATGGGGCGAAAAACCTATGAATCGCTAGGAAAAGCTTTACCAAATAGAAAGACAATCGTGTTGACACGAGATCAAGACCTCAAGTTAGATGATGCAGAGGTACTTCATTCAAAAGAAGCTGTTTTAGGTCTTGCTGAGACAGGAGAACCAATCTATGTAGTTGGTGGTGCAGAAATCTATCGTTTATTTATGGATGTGGCGGATCAGCTGATTGTGACAAAAATTGATGCAGAGTTTGAGGCTGATACTGCGTTTCCTGAAGTGGATTGGGAGAATTTTTCCGAACTGGCGAAAGAATTCCATGAAAAAGATGAAAAAAATAAGTACAATTATACTTTTTATACGTATGAAAGAAATTAGTAGAAACGTTGCCTGCATGCGGGCAACGTTTTTCGAGTGGAGTGAATATTAATTGTTATCGAAAATGGAGATAAATAAACGCGCCTTGAACGAAAATATAACTCTTCTTGCTTGTCCCATTTGTGGCGAAGCATTCGCGTTTAGAGAGCCTCAGTCATTTGTATGTCTGGAAGGTCATGGGTTTGATATCGCCAAACCAGGTTATGTACATTTACTAAAACAAGCTCATAAAACAAAATATGATCAATCATTATTCGAATCCCGTAAAAAAGTGATCACGAGTGGCTTTTTTGAAAAATTAATCGAGCGAGTGACAGAATTTATTGCGGAGAAGAAAAAAGAACAACTCGTTTTATATGATGCAGGTTGCGGGGAAGGAAGTCATTTGACGCGAGTTGTATCGAATTTACAGGCAATTGGTGTTAATGTCCACGCAGTTGGTTTAGATATCGCCAAAGAAGGGGTGAAACAAGCGGCACGCGACTATCCTGGTATTGCTTGGACAGTAGCTGATTTAGCCAATTGCCCGAATCAAGCAGAGACGGCGGATGTCATTTTAAATATTTTATCGCCATCGAATTACGTGGAATTCAAACGACTTTTAAAGAAGGATGGATATTTGCTAAAAGTAGTGCCAGAAGCGAATTATTTGCGGGAATTACGTGAATTTATTTATGTCGACGAGAAAAGTAGTTATTCGAATGAGTCGGTCACATCACGGTTAGCAGAAAAGTTAAGCGTAGAACACGTAGAACGAGTGACCTACAAAGCGCCGATTGCCAAAGAATTATTTGCAGATTTTCTTGAAATGACACCACTTGGTTGGCATATTGAAGCGGAGAAAAAAAGCGAATTACTGGGAAACCCACCAAAAGAATTAACCGTTGATTTGCAAATTATTATCGCAAATAGAGCACCTCTTTTGTAAAAGCTATGTGAAAATTTCGCAATATAAGCTATAATGAAGGGGAAAAATACAGAAGCTGGAGGAATGACATGAATCAATCAGAAACGAAAGCGTTAGAAGCACTGCAAAACGGATCAGACATACGTGGAATAGCTATTGCTACGGAAAAATATCAGATTACGCTAACAGACGAACGTGTAGAAAAGATTGCTTATGGCTTTGCGAAATGGCTAAAAGAGGAGAAAAAAGTGGAAGGTCAAGCGAAAGTGGCAATTGGTCATGATAGCAGACTTTCAGCTGAACGACTAAAAGCGGCACTTGTCAAAGGGTTAACTTTTGCTGGTATAGATGTTGTGGATGTTGGGCTTGCAACAACGCCAGCGATGTTTATGGCAACTCAGTACGAAGACTATGACTGCGATGCTGGGATTATGATTACAGCGAGCCACTTACCTTTTATGTATAATGGACTAAAATTATTTACGAAATCTGGTGGAGCTGAACACGAAGATATTGATTATATCGTGGCTCACGCAGATAAATCTTTCATAGAAAATGGACTAAATCTTGGTAAAGTAACAAAACAAGATTTACTTTCTACATATGCAGCAGACTTAACGGATAAAATTAGAGCTGGAATCACGGATGCAGCTGACAAAATGAAGCCACTCCAAGGGAGCCATATTATTGTTGATGCAGGGAACGGCGCGGGCGGCTTTTTTGCTGAGAAAGTATTGGCAGAACTTGGCGCAGACATTTCTGGAAGCCAGTTTTTAGATCCGGATGGAAATTTTCCTAATCATATTCCGAACCCTGACAATGAGGAAGCTATGGCTAGTTTGAAAAAAGCGGTTCTTGCGAGTGGGGCGGATTTAGGCGTGATTTTTGATACGGATGTAGACCGTGCTGCAATCATGGATAAAAATGGTGAAAGTTTAAACCGCAACCCGTTAATTGCTGTTATCTCTAGTATTATTTTAGAAGAAAAACCAGGAACAACTATCGTGACTGACTCCACAACATCGGGGCATTTGCAAACCTTTATCGAAGCAAAAGGTGGGAAACAACATCGTTTTAAACGTGGTTATCGTAACGTTATCAATGAAGCGCTGCGCCTAAATGCAAACGGAACACCATCAGAAATTGCTATCGAAGTAAGTGGTCATGCCGCATTAAAAGAAAATTATTTCTTGGATGATGGCGCTTATCTCATTGCCAAAATTTTAATGACTTACGCAACATTACGAAAAAATGGAAAAGATTTGCCGGATTTAATAGCTGATTTAAAAGAACCCGCAGAAAGCGAAGAAATTCGTTTGAGCATTACGGCAACAGATTTTAAAGCTTATGGAAAAGAAGTTTTAGCTGATTTTCTGACGTTCGTAGAAGCGGATCCGGATATGGAATTAGAACCTGTGAATCAAGAAGGAATTCGTGTGAATACGAAAGGTGCGCTTGGTGAAGGCTGGTTCTTACTACGAATGAGCTTACATGAACCGGTAATGCCAATGAATTTAGAAAGTGATGAAGCTGGTGGCATCAGAAAAGTAAAAGATCGTTTAGCAGGATTTTTCGCGAATAAGGCCGAATTAAAAATGTGAAACGCAAAGAACTTGGTACATTTTAAGCTACCAAGTTCTTTTTTCTTATCAAAATGATTGAAAAATAGTGGCTAGTATAGTAAAATTAAAAAGCAAGCACTTACTTTAAAAGGGAAATAAAGTACAGGAGTGTGTTTTTTGGAAACTTGGATTACAAGTATTATGGCTGATTTTGGCTATATCGGTATTTTTGTTTTGATTATGATTGAAAACTTGTTTCCGCCTATTCCCTCTGAGATTATCTTAACTTTTGGTGGATTTATGACGACAGTTACATCACTGAATGTCGTGATGGTGATTATTGTAGCAACACTAGGTTCTGTAGTGGGCGCTATTTTACTGTATAAAGTCGCTTCTTATTTTGGTAAAGAACGACTCACGAAAATAGTGTTAAAATACGGTCGGATTTTGCGGCTGAAGGAATCTGATGTGGAACGCGCAGAAAATTTCTTTTTGAAATATGGAAGTTGGGCCGTGTTTTTATGTCGAATGATTCCGCTCATACGAAGCCTGATTTCGATTCCAGCTGGGATGACGAAGATGAAAATGTCGCGATTTCTAATTTTGACAACTGCGGGAAGTTTACTTTGGAATACGGTTTTAATTGGACTTGGTGCTATACTCGGTGAGTCATGGAATGAAATTGTTGTTTTCATGGATAGCTTTTCGACAATTATTTATAGTGTCATTGCGATAACCCTAGTTGTCGGCTTAGGATTCTTTTTCCGAGCGCGTTTCAAAAAAACATTAGATGAAGAATAATGTAAGGCCTTGAAGAGTAATCTTCAAGGTTTTTCTTTTGCGTTTTTCGCTTTCGTGCTATGATAAGTTGGACATAGAAAGGGGACAGGACATATGCGGATTGGAATGCGAACGGTAAAAACCGCGATTGCAGCGACACTGGCGATAATTTTGGCGGAATGGCTACACTTGGAATATGCAGTCTCGGCAGGGATTATCGCAATTTTAAGTGTTCAAAATACAAAAAAGGGATCTTTACAATTAGCAATTCAGCGGGTGTATTCGACCGTTTTGGCGCTATCTATTGCTGCCGTTTTTTTCATGCTTATTGGTTATAATGCGGTGAGTTTTGGACTTTATTTATTGATTTTTATTCCACTTGCTGTAAGACTTCATGTTGCTGACGGAATTGTTGTGAGCTCTGTACTTGTATCGCATATTTTACTCGAACAATCACTATCCTTCTTTTGGTTTAAAAATGAACTGTTACTTATGGCCGTTGGTGCTGGCATTGCGATTATTTTAAATTTATATATGCCTAAAATGGAAGACGAATTAAAACGCAGTCAACAAAAAATAGAAGCAATTATGCGACAAATTTTGACAGAAATGACGCAAGGGCTTCGGAATCAGTCGGAGTATCATGATGAATTTGGCTTATTAAATCAATTAAAGGGTACATTAGACTATGCTCAAGAAAAAGCAGCGAGAAATTTAGACAATCAGTTTTTTGCTTCTTCTCATTATTATTCGCAGTACGTTGATATGCGGCTTGTACAATATCGAATTTTAACACAGATGAAACGGCATTTAGTCGCGTTTGACCATTCTTCAGAGCAAAGCATGGCACTCGCAGAAATTACGGAAAAAACGGCACAGACGCTAGATGAGCATAATACGGCAGAAGATTTAGTGGCAGAAATTACGAAGATGGTGCATGAGTTTCGAGGCAGTAAGCTCCCAGAGACACGAGCGGAATTTGAAAATAGAGCAATTCTATTCCAATTTATGAATGATTTGCGCTATTTGTTAGAAATGAAGCGAGATTTTTATGCGGAGTTTGGACTAAAAGAAAAAGAAATGACGAGGGGACGATGAACGATGATTGAAAAAATTGGTCAAGTGATGTTATATGTGGAAAACCAAGCGGCAGTAAGAGATTTTTGGGTAGAAAAATTAGATTTTGTTGTCGTTTCTGAAGAGGTTGTAAATGGCGAAATTCAGTGGATTGAAATAGCGCCAACAAAAGGTGTGGAGACTACTTTTGTCCTTCAAAACAAAAAGAAAGTAGCAGAAATGAACCCAGAGATGAATCTTGGGACACCATCTATTTTACTATTTGGAAATAATGTCGCAGAACTTTATGAAGAATATAAAAATAAAGGCATTACGGTCGGCGATTTGGTTGATTTACCAATGGGCCGGGTGTTCAATTTTTCGGATAACGAAGGAAATTATTTTGCGATTTGCGAAAAATAATAAGAGAAAAAGCCAGCTGACAATCACTAAGATTATCAGCTGGCTTTTTTAGATAGTTGGAATTAAATGTTTTTGTTTTTCCGCTAATACTGCTTGAGCTGCTGCAAGGCGGGCAATCGGAACGCGGTACGGCGAACAAGAAACATAGGTAAGTCCTAATTGATGAAAGAACTGGATAGATTCAGGATCGCCGCCATGTTCGCCGCACACACCCATTTTTAAATCTTCCGAAGTCATTCGTCCACGTGTAACCGCCATTTCAACCAGAGCGCCAACACCATTTTTGTCAATCGAAACAAATGGATCTTTAGGTAAAATATCTTTTTCATAATAATCGGCTAGGAACTTGGGCGCATCATCACGTGAAAAACCATAAGTGAGCTGTGTTAAATCATTCGTTCCAAAGCTAAAGAACGCTGCTTCTTCGGCGATTTCATCCGCAGTTACACACGCTCGCGGAATTTCAATCATTGTTCCGATATCATAGGGAATCACCACTTGTTCTCTATCAAAAATAGCTTGAACCTTTTGTTTCATTTCTTTTTTTATATAGCTAAGTTCGTTTTTCGTAGCGATGAGTGGGATCATTATTTCTGGGTGAACATCTATTCCTTCATTATGAACCATAATTGCACTTTCGATAATTGCTTCCGCCTGCATCCGGTAAATTTCTGGGAATGTGATAGCAAGACGGCAACCACGATGTCCGAGCATGGGATTTGCTTCTCTTAGTTCGTTTATTCGTTTTGTAATTTGAGGCACGGTTCGATTCATCGTGCCAGCTAATTGTTCTATTTCTTGCTTCATTTTAGGTAAAAATTCATGTAACGGTGGATCAAGTAAGCGAATGTTTACCGGGCGACCTTCGGCAATACGGAATAGTTCAATGAAATCGGCTTTTTGGATTTCTTTTAAAATAGCTAAAACGGATTCGCGCTCGCCAAGCGATTCTGCTAAAATCATTTGGCGCACATAAGGAATTCGTTTTTCATCAAAAAACATATGCTCGGTACGGCAGAGACCAATACCTTCTGCACCAAATAACAGGGCCTTTTTAAAGTCTACTGGGGTATCTGCATTTACTCGAATCATTAATCTTTTCTCCGCATCAGCCCATGCCATTAACTCGTTAAAATGTCCGCCAATTTGGGCTTCTGTTAGTGCGATTTCCCCGAGATACACTTTGCCAGTCGTGCCATCGAGTGAGAGATAGTCACCTTCATGAAGCTCCTCACCATTAGAAAGAAGAAGTGTTTTTTCTTGTTCATTAATAGTAAGTTCGGCACAACCCGCGATACAGCATTTTCCCATTCCGCGGGCAACGACGGCAGCATGAGAAGTCATACCACCATGAGCCGTTAAAATAGCGTTACTCCGCGCCATGCCTTCAATATCCTCTGGAGAAGTTTCATTACGAACTAAAATGACAGGAATGCCACGTTCGGCTGCTTGGACAGCTTCTTTTGCTTCAAAGAAAATTTGACCCGTTGCAGCACCAGGGCTTGCAGGTAAACCCGTTGCGATGACTTGTCCATTTTTAAGAGCGCTTTCAAGAAAAGTTGGATGAAGTAATTGGTGTAGTTGTTTTGTTTCCACACGCATAAGAGCTTTTTCTCGAGTGATTTTGCCTTCCTGCACAAAATCCACAGCTATTTGAATCGCTGCTTTGGCTGTTCGCTTGCCACTTCTAGTTTGTAAGACATAGAGTTTTTCTTTTTCGATAGTAAATTCGATATCTTGCATGTCTAAATAATGATTTTCGAGAAGTTCAGAAATATGGAGGAGCTCCTTGTAAACAGTGGGCATTCTTTCTTCCAGTGCACTTATCGGCTCAGGGGTACGAATTCCAGCAACCACATCTTCACCTTGCGCATTAAGTAAAAATTCCCCGAAGACTTTCTTTTCGCCAGTGGAAGGATTGCGGGTAAAGGTAATGCCAGTTCCACTCGTTTCTCCAGTGTTTCCAAAAACCATCGCTTGAATATTAACGGCTGTGCCAAAACTTTCATCAATATCATGTAATCTGCGGTAAATAACAGCACGAGGATTCATCCAAGAATTAAAGACAGCGATAATAGCAAGCCTTAGTTGTTCTAGAGGATTTTGTGGGAAATCTGTGCCAGTTGTTTGGCTAAAAATTAATTTATAAGCATCGATGAGTTCGCTTAAATCAGTTGCATTTAATTCTGTGTCTAAATGATAGTCCTTGGCTTTTTTGATGCGACTAAGAGCCTGTTCAAATTGGTAGCTCGGAATTTCAAAAACAACGTCACCGAACATTTGAATAAAACGGCGGTAAGAATCATAGGCCGAACGAGTATCACCCGTTAAGTTAGCAAGCCCTTCTGCGGTTTGATCATTTAAACCTAGATTGAGCACGGTATCCATCATGCCAGGCATCGAAAAAGGGGCACCAGAACGAACGGAAACGAGTAGAGGGTTTTCTGCAAATCCGAAAATCTTCCCGGTTTGTTTTTCCAGTTCCGCTAAATGAATTTTTACTTCTTCAAAAATAGCTTCGGAAAGGTGTTTATTGTTAGCCGTGTAATCGTTACAGGCATCGGTTGAGATAATAAAACCAGGAGGGACGGGTAAACCAATATTCGTCATTTCGGCCAAGTTAGCGCCTTTTCCTCCTAATAGATTTTTCATTTCTTTAGAACCTTCACTGAACTGATAGACAAATTTTCTCACATTATTCACCTCTTCAAATTAGTGGTAACTCGTGATAATTTCCGTGATTAGGGCAGCGGTTTCCTCAATGGCTTTATCTTCTACATGAATGACTTGGCAACCAAGTTTTTTGAATGTGTCATAACCGTATTCTAATTCTTCTAAAATACGTTTTTCACTGGAATAACTACTTGCTTCGTCTAAACCGATAGATTTCAAACGGACTTTGCGAATTTGCGCTAGTTTTTCTGGGGTGGTTGTCAGGCCGATAATACGTTCCGCTGGGATTTGGAAAAGTTCAGCAGGAATCGGAATCTCGGGAACAAGTGGTACATTAGCAACTTTCCAATTTTGATTGGCAAGAAAGCTACTTAGTGGGGTTTTGCTCGTTCTTGATACCCCAACAAGAACGATATCTGCATCTAGCAAGCCACGGGGATCTTTGCAATCATCATATTTTACGGCGAATTCAATGGCTGCAATACGATCAAAATAATTGCTATCAAGACGACGCATATTGCCAGGGTCTTGTTTAGATTTTAAGCCAGTTTTTGCTTCAACTGCAGCGGTTAGTGTATGTAATAAATCTACGTTCGGAATATTGTTTTTTACACAAAAATTAGTGGCATAAGTAGCTAACTTAGCTTGTACGAGCGTTTGAACGACGATACCACCTGCCGCTTTGGCTTCTTCTAATGTTTCAAGTAAAGCGCTCTCATCTCGAATAAAAGCATGGCGCCGAATATCTGCAGGCTTGTTAAGTGAAAACTGAGCTGTTACCGCGCGAATAATATGTTGAGCAGTTTCTCCGATAGCATCTGAAATAACGTATATAATAACCGGATTTTCCATATTTTCCTCCTACTAAACCTTTTTAATTGTATCTACAAATAGCGCAGTAATACGGGTTTTTGAAATTTTTCCAACGACTTTGGTGTTTTCTAGAACGGGAAGCGAATCGATTTGGTGGAACACGAGTTGTTCGGCAGCATGTAACACAGTGTCGTTTTTTGTAACAGTCACAAGGTTTGGCATCCGTGTCATAATTGTCGCAATCGGTGTCGCTTTCGTATCTGCATCAGCAAGGGCGCCTTTTAGCAAGTCTTTTCTGGAAACAAGTCCAACTAAAAGATCATCTTCAATGACGTATAAACTACCAATATCTTCCATAAAGAGCATAACAATCGCATCATATACACTCGTTTCTTTTTTTGCGAAAAATGGCTGTGTCATAATATCGGCTACTTTTAACTGACGAATTTCATCAAAATGAATTGGATTCGTTTCTAAGCCGGAATAAAAGTATCCAACTTTTGGGCGAGCATCTAAAATGCCAGTCATGGTTAAAATTGATAAATCAGCTCGAATGGTGGCTCGTGTTAGTTTTAAATGTGCAGCGATAGAGTCACCAGTAGCCGGCTCATTCGTGCGAACATAGGCAACAATTTGATGTTGTCTAGGAGAAAGTTCGATGGGAATCACATCCTTTTCATTATGTTATGCTAATCATTATATAGTATGACATAATTAAAAACAAGTCTTAATTGTGCTATACTATATAAAAAACCTTCTCGCGTTGGAGAAGGTCTTTGCATTGTGTTATTTAAACATAAAATAAAATACAGAAATACATAAAAGCGGTTCCTGCGATAACAAATAAATGCCAGATCGCGTGCATATAGGGGATACGAGGAATACTGTAAAAAACAGCGCCTACAGTAAACATAATTCCGCCAGTTGCAAGTAACCAAAATCCAGTTGGAGTAAGCCCTGCATAAAGAGGTTTAATCGCAAACATAACCATCCACCCCATAAGTAAGTAAACACTTGTCGATAAAAGTTTTAATTTGCCAGTCATGAATATCTTATAAACAATCCCAGCAATTGCGAGCCCCCAAATGACAGCAAATAGTGTCCAGCCAAGTGTCCCTTGAATTGTAATCAAAACAAATGGCGTATAACTGCCAGCAATTAATACATAAATCGCAGCGTGGTCCATAATGTTAAAAACTGTCCGCGCCTTGCAAGGCTTGAAGCTATGAAGTAGTGTGGAGCAAATATAAAGCAACATGAGGGAAATTCCATAAATTAAAAAACTTGTTAAATAAAGAGGATTATCTTTTCCGGCAGCGAATATTATAAGTAAGACGAGCGCGGGAATACTAAGGATAAACCCAATACCATGCGTTATAGCACTTGCTACTTCTTCTTTCCAATTGTAAGAAGTGACATTCATTTTATCACCATACTTTTCTACAAATTTTTAAGTATATTGTATATCTATCATACGCTAAAAAATCCAGAATAGAAAGACAAATACCATTTCTTTCTCTTTTCTTAAAACTAGTTTATAGGTTGTGTATACTGCCTGGGATGTTATAATAAGATAAAATAAGCAAAACTGGATGTGGCTATATGAGAAAAATAAAAATTATCACTGATTCAACTGCTGGACTAACATTAGAAGAAGCAGCAAAATGGAATATTGACATTTTGTATTTGACTGTAGAGATTGATGGACAAGTATACAATCCTAAAACAGACATCACGCCGGAAGAATTTATGGTGCGAATGGCTGAAACAAAAGAATTACCAAAATCTTCTCAACCTGCCATTGGTTCTTTTGTAGAAGCATACGAAAAATATACGGCGGAAGGCTATGAAATTCTTTCTATCCATTTAACCGAAAAACTAAGTGGTACTGTAAACGCAGCTCGCCAAGCAGCTGACATGGTAGAAGGAAATATTACAGTAGTAGATAGCGATTATACAGCACGTGGGCAAGCGTTCCAAGTATTAAAAGCCGCTGAAATGGCTCAGTCTGGTGATTATTCTGTAGAAGAAATTCATGCAAAAATCAATGACATTCGTGACAAAACAAAACTTTATATCGTTGTCGTAACACTTGATAACTTAATTAAAGGTGGACGTGTTGGTCGGATGCAAGGCTTCTTCGGTAGCCTTTTAAATATCAAATTAATTGCTAAATTAACAGATGGACAATTGGAAGAAGAAACGAAAGTCCGCAGCAATAAAAAAGTGTTACAATATTGTCTAAACCTAATTAAAGATGAACCGAAAAAAATTCAGCATCTTGATGTTGTCCATGCGGATGGGCTTAATTTAGCGGATGATTTTATCGCTGAATCAAAAGAAATAACCGGTTTAACAGAAATTCCACTATTTTTTGCAGACCCAGTTATCTCCACACATGCTGGAACTGGCGCGTTTGCATTTATGTACTATACTGACTAAGTGAGTGATTGCAGATGACAAAGAAAAAATGGCTGTGGCTTACAGGAGGCGTGCTTGTTATCGCACTTCTTGTTGGCGCAGTTTTTGGTATCAAGTATTATAAAGAATCAAAAGAAATCCCGATTAACCTCGTTGCCATGGGGGATTCATTAACAGAAGGTGTTGGTGATGAAAACAAAGAGGGCGGTTATGTCGGCATTATCCCCCAAGAACTAGAAGAAGAGCCAAATATTCCAAGCGTAAAAACGAGTAATTACGGAGTATCTGGAAACAAAATAACCCAACTCGAAAAACGTTTAAAAACAAACAAAGATTTCCAGGAAGATGTCAAAAATGCGAATGTAATAACAATCACCATTGGCGGAAATGATGTCATGGCTATTTTGCAATCGCGTCTTTTAAATGTAAATGTAGATGATTTTACAAAAGCAAACAAAGAATTCCAACAAGAGTTAGAGACACTTCTAAAAGACATTCGGTCCTATAACAAAGATGCCGCGATATTTTTAATGGGCATTTACAATCCATATACAACTTACTTTAGCGATATCAAACAATTTGATGAGATTATCTCTGACTGGAATGAAGCTTCCAAGAAAACAATTCAGCAAGCTAACAATGCCTATTTTGTACCTATTGCAAAAGTTTTAGAAGATCGAAATGCAGCTAATAAAGATAAACCTAATTCGCTACTGTCAGATGATTATTTCCATCCTAATCATACAGGATATGAGAAGATGACAACGGAATTAGACAAAGCTATCGTAAAACAATTAAACGAAGGCAATATTCCCAAATAGAAAGGTGTTAAAATCGTGCAGAGAGAAACACGATCGGCTCCCAAAAAACCAAAACGTAATTATTGGAAATGGGTATGTATCACATTAATTAGTGTACTTCTACTTTCTGCTGGCTGGATTTATGTAGCAGTATTCAAACTTAGCCCGCAAGATGAACCTACTCCATCCCTTATTAGTAATAAATCAATGGTTGAATTTCAAACGAGCACAACAAAAGCTGACTTAAATCAATTGATTAGTTCTTATATAGAAGATTTTAGCAAAGATCAAGATATCGGTTATAAAGTTTTCGTCGCAAATAATGTTAATTTTACTGCCGAAGCTGAAATTTTTGGTGAACCAGTCGAACTACGCTTGAAGTTCTCACCAGAAGTTGTTGATAATGGCAATGTTGAGTTGACGCTTAAAGATATGTCAGTTGGCGCTTTGCCACTGCCCGTGTCTTACGTAATGAATTATGTAAGCAAAAACTATAAATTCCCTGATTGGGTGACAATTATGCCTAAAAAGGAAAAAATCTATCTCTCCCTAGATAAGCTGAAACTTCAAGGTGACACAAAAGTACGTGCTGATACGCTAAATTTGAAGAAAGACGATATTTCGTTTACACTTTTAGTACCAGTGAAGTAATTTGGCTGGTTGAATCCTAGTTAGGGGGCATTTTTATGACAAAAGAATCACTTGAAAAAGCAACATTTGCTGGAGGATGCTTTTGGTGTATGGTAAAACCTTTTGACACGCAACCGGGAATTGAAAAAGTTGTTTCAGGTTACACGGGTGGTCATACGGTTAATCCAACCTATAAAGAAGTTTGCAGCGGGACAACAGGACATACAGAAGCAATCCAAATCACATTTGATCCGGCGGTTTTTCCATATGAGAAATTAGTCGAAGTATATTGGCAACAAACCGATCCAACTGATGCGGCGGGCCAATTTGTTGATCGTGGCGATTCGTATCGTCCAGTTATTTTTTACCACAATGAAGAGCAAAAAGAAATTGCTGAAAAATCAAAAGCAGCACTTGATGCGAGTGGTAGATTTAAAAAGCCTATTGTCACAGAAATTGCCAAAGCAGAAACATTTTATCCTGCTGAAGAATATCATCAAGATTTTTACAAAAAAGAAAAAGCGCACTATGAGGGATATCAAGTTGCTTCAGGTCGTGCTGCATTCATAGATGCCAACTGGAAAGGGTGAAATCAAATGGATGAAAGTAAAAAGAACGAGCGACTTAAACAACTAACAGATATACAATATAAGGTAACCCAAAAAGCAGGTACTGAACGCCCATTTCAAAACGAGTTTTATGATAATGCGGCAAAAGGGATTTATGTAGATATTGTTTCTGGTAAGCCGCTTTTTTCATCCAATGATCAATACGATGCTGGCTGTGGTTGGCCAAGTTTCACTAAGCCAATTGATGAGACAGAAGTAATCGAACATAGAGATTTATCGCATGGTATGATTCGGACAGAAGTGAAATCTGCTGATGCGGATTCCCATTTAGGGCATGTTTTTCCAGATGGACCACAAGATAAGGGTGGACTTCGCTACTGCATTAACTCCGCAGCGCTCAGATTCGTCCCTGTGGATAAGTTAGAAGAAGAAGGCTACCAAGCATACAAAAAAATCTTTGAATAAACAAATGATGCCAGAAAATGAAATGCGCAGAATAATATCGCGAAATCATTCTCTGGCATTGTTATGAAAAGGAGCGATACACATGTTAAAAGTTGCAGTAGTAGGCCTTGGAGGCATTGCCCAAAAAGCATACTTGCCAGTTTTTGCGGAAATGGAAAATATCGAGGTACATCTTTATACGAGGGATGCTCAGAAATTAAAGCATTTAAGTGAGAAATATCGTTTTGATCATTATCATCAAAGTATTCATTCTATGATTGAGTCTGGCGTGAATGCGGCGTTTGTGCATTCATCTACAGCAAGTCACCCAGAAGTAATCCGGACCTTTCTAGCACATCATATTCCAGTTTATGTGGATAAACCAATTGCCGATAATTTATCCGAAGTAGAAGAATTAACACGTCTAGCAGAAGAACAAAATACGTTACTTATGACTGGCTTTAATCGCCGTTACGCGCCAAAATATCAAGAATTAAAAGCCTTAACAGACGCTAACATGATTATTATGCAAAAAAATCGTGCGGCGCAACCCGGTGAAGCTCGTACATTTATTTATGATGATTTTATTCATGTCATTGATACCATACGTTTTTTACTAGATGCCAAAATAGAACAATTACACGTTGTTCCGGTATGGCAAGAGGACCTTTTAGCAAGTATAACAGTGCAAATTACAGCGGGAGATAAAGTGGCTACTGCCATCATGAATCGTGATAGCGGTGTAAACGAAGAACGTTTAGCTGTAATGACACCAAACGCCAAATATGAAGTTGAAAATGTTACAGAAATGCATATTTATGAAGGCACGACAGAACGTTTTGAGCGTTTTGGTGACTGGGAGACAACGCTTTATAAAAGAGGTTTTGTATCAATTATCCAAGCCTTTTTAACGGCTGTGCGAAATGGAGAAAAAGCGTCAATTTCCAAGGAAGATGCACTAGAAACGCATCGACTTGCAGAAAAAATTCTACGTAAAATCGAAAATTAACTTTATTTTTTTCAGGAAATCAACTATAGTTAAAGCATAAAAAGAGCGGAGTGTGTTGTACGTTGGGAAGATCATTTTATCATTTTTTAATGACATATCGGGACCCGAAGCTAACAGATCAGAAAACGGAATTTGCCAACAATGCATACCGAGATCATAGTTTTCCAAAGCAAACAAGAAACTATCATATTCTTTGTGATTATCTGGAGTTTAATGCGCCGTATTTACCAGGAATGTCTATTTTCGATGAACTTTGGGATGCTTATTTGCTAGATGAAGAGAAAAACAAACACTAGGAGGAAAAAAGATGAGCGTACATATCGAAGCGAAACAAGGGGAAATTGCAGAAACGATTTTATTACCAGGAGATCCATTAAGAGCAAAATACATTGCTGAAACATTTTTAGAAGATGTTGTGTTATTTAACCAAGTGAGAGGTATGCTTGGATTTACCGGTACATACAAAGGCGAAAAAGTTTCTGTTATGGGAACGGGTATGGGAATTCCATCTATTTCGATTTATGTAAATGAATTAATTCAAAGCTATGATGTGAAAAACTTGATTCGCGTAGGTACTATGGGCGGCATTCAAGCGGACGTTAAAGTACGTGATGTTGTCATTGCACAAGCGGCTTCCACAGATTCACAAATTAATCGCAATACTTTTGCTGGTGTAGATTTTGCCCCAGTTGCTGATTTTTCTCTTCTAAAAAAAGCGTATGATGCAGGTATCGAAAAAGGATTATCGCTTAAAGTAGGGAATGTTTTTTCGGCAGATCGTTTTTATAATGATCAACTAGACAAACAACAATTGGCAGACTATGGTGTGCTTGGAATTGAGATGGAAGCAGCGGCACTTTATACGTTAGCACAAAAATATGGTCGTCGTGCTTTAGCTATTTTAACTGTAAGTGACCATATTTTTACCGGAGAAGAAACATCCGCGGAAGAGCGCCAAACTACTTTCAATGATATGATTGTTGTGGCACTTGAAGCAGCAATAAAATAATTTTTAATTACTACCTTAGAATCAGACTTAATGTATACAGGAAGGTTGATAAACAGATATGAGTTCTTTATTAACAATCGCTTTAGCCATTAGCATCAGTTGTGTCCACACGGTGGAAGACCAATATTTCGGTGGAACAAATGCTGATTCCATTGCTAAAGTAGAACAAAAATCGTCAGGTAATCAAACGCTCGCAGAATTAAAAAAAGATCCGCTTTATCCTTATATTGACAAACAAAATAAATTAACCAAAAAAAATGGTATAGAGTATATTGAAAACGAGGAAAATATACTGGTTTTAGCCAATAAAGATTATTCTTTGCAACCGACATATACCCCCCCTGACTTAGTTCGACCGAATGTAACCTTTTCTTTCGGTAACCAACAAGTCGAAAAAGCGCAACTCAGAAAAGAGGCAGCTACTGCATTAGAAGAAATGTTTACGGCCGCGAACAAAGATGGCAAGAAACTATTTGCGGTATCTGGTTATCGTTCGTATAAGCGCCAACAAGAGGTCTTCCAAGCAGAAGTAAATGCCAAAGGGGACCAAAAAGCAAGAGAAGCAGTAGCCTATCCAGGGACAAGTGAACATCAAACTGGTTTAGCGATGGATATTTCTTCAGAAAGCCAATCATATGAGCTAACAGAAGCTTTTGGGACAACTCCTGAAGGCAAATGGCTGCAAGAAAATGCTCATAACTATGGTTTTATCTTGCGTTATATGAAAGGTCGAGAAGCTATCACAAAGTACCAGTATGAATCTTGGCATTATCGTTATGTTGGTAAAGATGCCGCAACAATTATTTATGAAAACAACTGGACATTAGAAGAATTTTTTGAACATGTAGAGGCACTTCAAAAGAAAGTAGATGCCGCTAAATAACAAGTTTTTCAGCCATAAACAAGTATTTGTTTATGGCTTTTTTTATTGTTAGCGAAAATTAAAGACTTGCATAATATACCTATAGGGGGTATACTGTTGATTGTAGAAACAAAGGAGGAGAAAATATGAAACATGACCAACCCATTGTTCCACGCAAAGAGGAAGAAACGAAATTACTTCAAAATCGTTTGCGACGTATCGAAGGCCAAATTCGCGGTATCGCTCAAATGGTCGAGGATGATAGATATTGTACAGACATTTTAGTTCAAATTTCAGCAGCGAATAAAGCACTTAAAAATGTTGGTTTACAAGTGCTGGAACATCATACGGCGCACTGTGTGGTGGATGCGGCAAAAAATGGAGAAGATGACGTAATGGAGGACTTACTTAAAGCAATACGTCAATTTTCGAAAACCTGAGGGGGGTATATGCAATGAGTGATAAATATGTAAGACAAGATTTAAACGTTTTTGGGATGACTTGTGCGGCGTGTTCCACGAGAATTGAAAAATCGTTAAATAAAGCGGAAGGTGTAGAAAAAGCGAACGTCAACTTAGTAACGGAAAATGCGGCCGTTTATTACGACCCAGAAGTGACATCAACAGAAGATTTGATAAAAGTGGTCAAACACGCAGGATATGACGCAGCGGAAAAAATGTCTAAAGAAGAAAAAGATGCTGTGTTAGAAAAGAATTTCAAAAAAGAAGTGAGGCGTTTTATTCTTTCGGCGGTTCTTTCCTTGCCATTACTTCTTACCATGGTGACACATATTCCGTATATTCATGAAATGGCGTTTGCGGAAACGATTGGTAACTGGATTAATCCAACCATCCAATTAATACTCGCAACGATTGTTCAGTTTTATATTGGTTGGCGGTTTTATGATGGGGCTTATAAAGCGCTTCGAGGTAAAAGCGCGAATATGGATGTATTAGTCGCACTGGGGACTTCTGCTGCTTATTTCTATAGTGTAGTGGAATACATTCGTCACATGATTGATCCGAGCCTGATGCCGCACTACTATTTTGAAACAAGTGCCGTGTTAATCACCTTAATCTTGCTAGGTAAATTACTCGAATCATACGCAACATCGAGAACAACCGAATCTATTGCTGGCTTACTTGAACTTCAAGCGAAAGAAGCAACCGTTATTCGCGAAGGAAAAGAATGGTTAGTGCCAGTAGATTCATTGAAAATTGGCGATATTATCCTCGTCCGTCCTGGGGAAAAAGTTCCGATGGATGCCGAAATTATTTCCGGAGAAACGAGTATTGATGAAGCGATGATTACTGGTGAACCTGTACCGGTAGAGAAGAAACCAGGCGATTCTGTCATTGGTGCAACGATTAACTTTGACGGGGCTTTCCAAGCAAAAATTACGAAACGAATGGAAGAAACCGTTCTAGAATCCATTATTCGTTTAGTGGAAGAAGCGCAAGGTATTAAAGCGCCAATTCAACGTTTGGCAGATAGAATTTCCGGCATATTTGTGCCTATTGTACTTGGTATTGCGGCTGTAACCTTTATTATTTGGTATCTTGTTACTGGAACGGTGGATGGTTCACTTGAAGCTGCGATTGCGGTATTAGTTATTGCCTGTCCCTGTGCGCTTGGCCTTGCAACGCCAACCGCTATCATGGCTGGAACTGGTAAAGGTGCCGAAAGTGGGATATTATTTAAAGGTGGCGAACATTTAGAACGTACTTCCAAAGTGGATACCATCGTTTTTGACAAAACTGGTACTTTAACAGAAGGTAAACTAGAAGTGAGTGATAAAAAAGCAGCCAATGATCAGTTTTTCCCTTATTTATTCTTAATGGAACAACAATCAGAGCATCCGATTGCGAAAGCGATTATTAAGATGTTAGAGCCAGAAAATTTGGATATATCTGCAGTCAAACAAGGGAAAATTCGCGCGAAAGCTGGGCATGGGATGACTGGTAATTTGGATGATAGTAAAGTGGAACTAGGTGCTTACCGCTATGTTTCTTCCCTTACAACAATCCCAAAAGAAGATGATGAATTAATCGAAAGTTGGATGCATGCAGGAAAAACAGTTGTAGCAATGGCAATCGATGGTGTATACGCAGGTGCTCTAGCTTTATCCGATACCCCGCGACCAGAAGCAAAAGAAGCCATCCAAAAACTAAAAGCACAAGGTATTAAAACGGCAATTTGTTCTGGTGACCAATCTGTTGTCGTAGAAAATATGGCGAAAGATTTAGGTATTGATATGTTCTTTGCCGAACAACTACCGAACGATAAGAGTGCCTTAGTTGAGAAATTACAGCAAGAAGGGCATATTGTTGCATTCGTTGGTGATGGGATTAATGATGCTCCGGCTCTTGCAGCGAGTGATATTGGTATTAGTATCGGAACTGGAACAGACATTGCGATTGAAACAGGGGATGTTACACTTGTAAGTCATCGTCTAACGCTTATTCCAGAAACAATCGAACTTTCCAAAGCAACGATGCGAAATATCCGTCAAAACTTTTTCTGGGCGCTTGCTTATAACTGTGCGGGTATCCCAATTGCTGCACTCGGTTTACTTGCCCCGTGGGTAGCAGGACTTGCGATGGCATTTAGTTCCGTTTCAGTTGTCACAAACGCACTTCGCTTAAAAAGATATAAATTTAAATCATAGGAGGAATATAACATGGAAAAATTAACATTCAATATAGAAGGTATGACTTGTTCTCACTGTGAGGCTCGCGTAACAAAAGCTTTATCAGAAGTTAATGGCGTGAAAAGTGCAGTAGTATCACTAGATGAAGGAACAGCTACTGTTGAGTTTGAAAAAGGACAAGTGACAGAAGATATGCTAATTGATGCCGTTGAAGAAGCGGGATATGAAGTAGCTTAAATGAAACGTGAAAGGAGGACTCTACTATGTGTCCTCCTATTTTGTATGTCATGAAAAAAAGATACCAAAATAGGTGGAAAACTGGTAAAATAAATGAGTTAAATAAAATGTGCTATTACTAGCCACATTTTACATAGAAAGTGGTGAAGAAAGATGGAAGAATCCCCACAGAACGAACCAGAAAAAGTGGAGAAAGACGAAGAACAAAAATCAAAACCTGGCAATGGTTATATAAAAATGAAGTTATTCCCATTTATAATGCTATTATTCGCTTTTGTATTTGTGACAGCATTAGTGACGACAATTGTTATGTCTCTAGGGGATGACAAGCAAGTAAAAGTGAGCATTCCAGAACGAAAAGAATTTACCAAGCTTTACGATGTATACGACGAAATTACAAGCAAATATTATAAAGATACCAAATCTACTACGATGATAGACGGGGCAATAAGTGGTATGGTTAATTCGCTAGATGATCCATACTCCACTTTCATGTCGAAAAAAGAATCATCAGATTTTAACGACACGATTTCTGCTAGTTTTGAAGGCATTGGTGCGGAGATTCAAGAAAAAGATGGTGCTATTGTAGTTGTTTCGCCAATCAAAAACTCACCAGCTGAAAAAGCTGGGATACGCCCACAAGATATTATCACACAAGTAGACGGCAAATCTGTTAAAGGCGACACGGCAACAGAGGCAACACAAAAAATCCGCGGTGAAAAAGGGACAAAAGTAACCCTGACAATTCAACGTTCCAACGAAGATAAGCCATTTGATGTCACGATTACCCGCGATGAAATTCCCATCGAAACAGTATATAAAGAAATGGGTAGCGACAAAATTGCGCACGTAACGATTAGTACGTTTTCTGAAACTACCTATGATGAGCTTGAAAAAGCATTAAAATCACTCGAAAAAGACGGTATGAAGGGTCTTGTCATTGACTTACGAGGAAATCCTGGTGGATTGCTTGATCAAGCCGTTTCCATCGCTAGCCTATTTGTTCCTGATGGTAAAATTGTCGTGCAAGAGCAAGGAAAAGACGGTGATAAATCAGCCATTAAAGCGGATAGTAGTTCACATGGAGACTATAAAGTAAAAGTACCAACCACTATGTTAATAGATGGTGGTAGCGCAAGTGCTTCAGAAATCCTTGCTGCAGCAGCAAAAGAATCTGGTGGCATTAAACTTGTAGGAACAAAATCTTTTGGTAAAGGTACTGTCCAAACTGCAACAACGTTATCCGACGAATCCACCCTTAAATTGACTGTCGCAAAATGGTTGACGCCAAATAGCGAATGGATTCATGAAAAAGGTATTACGCCAGATGTGGTTGTGAACATGCCAAATTATGCAACCATGACTATTCCTTCCTCCACAAAAGTCTATCAAAATGGCGATTTCGGTGATGATGTAAGAACCATCGAAACGATGTTAAAAGCGCTAGATTATAATGTTGGAAAAGTAGATGGCTTATACGATATAGATACAAAATATGCTGTGGAGAGATTCCAAGCAGCAAACAAATTAGATGTGACGGGAATTATGACAGGTGTCACAACCGATAAATTAGTCGAATTAACGCAAAAACATCTAAAAGAAACAGATCCACAACTACAAAAAGCTAAAGCCTTGGTGAAGTAAACGTACAACTTTTTTGAAAAACTGGAGGTAGCAAAAATGGAAACATACTTAGAAATTGAAACATTAATTAAGCGGATTTTTAATAGTTTTCGTCATGAAGTAGAAGCAGTACTCGACAAAAGATTAAGTGGTAGTGAGTACCGGGTCTTGAGCTTGATTTCTAGTGGGCTTACGAAAACATCAGAATTAGCTAAAACGCTTGATGTTTCAGCCAGTCACATCACAGCCATTACCGATACTTTAGTCGAAGAGCAGTTTATTACACGACATCGTTCTGAAGTAGACCGCCGAATTATCGAACTAAGACTAACACCAAACGCCGAGGAATTTGTTCAAGAAATTGATAAAAAGAAAAAAGAAATGATTGTAAAACGTTTTGCTGTTTTTTCCGAGCAGGAGCAAGCGGAATTCCGCAAACTCCTCAAAAAATTAGCAGACGGCTCTATCAAATAAATAGTAAAAATCCCGTAGTTTAATCAACTGCGGGATTTTTTTTGAACATTTTACTTTACAACAAAAAGGTTCTCCGTTATACTTTGGTTAAAAGTTGCTCAAAGGAAACATTTTTAGTTATATGTAAAATTTAGTCTTGAGGGAAAAGGGTGGTTTATATGAAAATTCAAGGTTTAACGATAGCGTACAAACAAAAAGTGGCGATAGACAATGTCACACTTCAAATAGCATCAGGTAAATTAACAGGCATCGTTGGTCCAAATGGGGCTGGCAAATCGACCTTATTAAAAGGGATGATGGGATTAATTCCGCGTGAACAAGGACAAGTCACTTTAGCGGATAAACCACTTTCCTACTGGAGAAAGAAAATCGCCTACGTACCGCAACGAAGCGAAGTAGATTTAACTTTCCCTATTACCGTTTTTGATATGGTGTTGCTCGGAACGTATCCAGCGCTCGGACTAATTAAACGTCCAGGGAAGAAAGAGAAACAACTTGCATTAGATGCCTTAGAGCAAGTGGAAATGACCGGCTTTATGAAAAGACAAATTGGTGAACTATCTGGTGGTCAATTGCAACGGGTATTCATTGCACGCGCACTTGCCCAACACGCTGAGATTTTTTTCTTAGATGAACCGTTTGCTGGTATTGATATGACCAGTGAGGCGCTGATAATGCGACTGTTAAAAAAATTAAGAGACAACGGAAAAACGATTGTCGTCGTACATCATGATTTTCATAAAGTGGCTGCCTACTTTGATGATATTATTTTACTCAATAAAAAATTAGTAGCGCATGGCCCAGTGGAACAAACATTTACAGAAGAAAAAATTCAATTTGCTTATGGTGATGCACCGATAGCATTTGCGACGGGGGTGTAGGGTATGTTGTTTTTAGAAGGCTTAATGCAATATAGTTTTTTACAAAAGGCGCTTATTACCTCCGTGACAGTTGGAATTGTGTCTGGTGTAATTGGTAGTTTTATCATTTTACGCGGAATGTCACTTATGGGGGATGCGATTTCTCATGCGGTGTTACCTGGTGTGGCGATTTCTTATATGATGGGGATCAACTTCTTTATTGGAGCTGCCACATTTGGGATTGCGGCCGCGCTTGGCATCGGTTTTGTTAATCAAAAAAGCCGGATAAAAAATGATACAGCAATTGGGATTGTTTTTAGTGCATTTTTCGCACTCGGGATTATTTTAATATCCTTTGCGAAAAGTAGTACGGATTTGTATCATATTCTATTTGGGAATGTGCTCGCGGTGCGGAGTTCGGATATGTGGATGACCATTATTATTGCCATTATCGTCATTTCATTAGTCGCATTATTTTATAAAGAATTTCTCGTTAGTTCGTTTGATCCAGTGATGGCAGAGGCATATGGACTTAATGTGAAATTCCTGCATTACTTCTTGATGTTACTTTTAACGCTTGTAACGGTTTCGGCTTTGCAAACGGTTGGCATTATTTTAGTGGTGGCGATGTTAATTACACCAGCAGCGACGGCTTATCTGCTTACGAATAAATTATCCAAAATGATTGTTCTTGCCTCTACCTTTGGGGCAGTGAGCGCGATTATCGGACTTTACTTTAGTTATATTTTCAACTTAGCATCCGGTGCGGCAATGGTACTAGTTGCGACCATTATTTTCTTTATCGCCTTTTTATTCGCACCAAAACAAGGTTTATTATTTTCTAAAAAGAGGGAGGTTATCGAATGAAAAAAATGCTCGTTGTGGCACTTTTCGCATTAGTAGTTGTACTTGCGGGGTGTTCCAGTCAAAATAGTGATTCGAAAAAAACAGATGGCAAGTTAAATGTGGTGGCGACTTATTCGATCTTAGCAGATATTGTTAAAAATGTTGGTGGGGACAAAATTGAGCTTCATAGTATTGTGCCAGTTGGCGTGGATCCGCACGAATATGATCCGCTGCCAGCAAATATTCAAAGTGCAGCAGATGCAGATTTAATTTTTTACAATGGATTGAATTTGGAAACGGGGAACGGTTGGTTTGATCGTATGCTAGAAACTGCGGACAAATCAAGAGATGACAAGGATCAAGTGGTAGAGTTAAGTAAAGGCGTAAAACCAAAATACTTAACAGAAAAAGGAAAAACCTCAGAAACAGACCCACATGCTTGGCTTGATCTTCATAACGGAATTATCTATACGGAAAATGTACGCGATGCCCTTGTAAAAGCAGATCCAGACAATGCGGCATTTTACAAAGATAATGCGGCAAAATACATCGCTAAATTGGATGCATTAGATAAAGAAGCTAAACAAAAATACGCTGATTTGCCAGAAAATCAAAAAACCTTAGTAACGAGCGAAGGCGCATTTAAATATTTTGCAGCTCGCTATGGTTTAAAAGCAGCCTATATTTGGGAAATCAATACAGAAAGCCAAGGGACACCAGATCAAATGAAGCAAATTGTCGGCATTGTGGAAAAAGAAAAAGTGCCTAATCTATTTGTGGAAACTAGCGTAGATCCGCGTAGTATGGAAAGTGTCTCTAAAGAAACTGGTGTACCAATTTTCGCGAAAATTTTCACGGATTCGACGGCGAAAAAAGGTGAAGTGGGCGACACGTATTTAGAAATGATGCGCTACAATTTAGATAAAATTCATGATGGTTTAGCTAACTAAAAAAAACGCAGAGATTAACTTGAAATCTCTGCGTTTTTTGCGCTTAAGGAAAGTTTTTGCTCCGTTTTCCGAACTCGAAGCGACAAAATAAATGCGGCGACAAATAGGCCAGTACTTAAACCAATCCAGTAACCGAATGGTCCTAAATTCGTGAAGGATAATCCGTAACCTACTGGTAGACCAATTAACCAATAAGAAATAAAGGCGACAATGGTGGTAATCGTCACATCTTTGTAACCCCGAAGTGCCCCAAGAACTGGCGACAAGACAGCATCTGCGAATTGGAACAGAATCGCGTAAACTAAGAAATGCATAATTAAATCAATAAGCGCGGGATCATTCGTGTAAAATCCTGCAATGGTATCGCGGAAGAAAAATAGGATAGCTCCGTTCACACAACCAATTAAAATCGCAGCGGTCATACCGATATGGCGATATTGTTTGGCGTCTTTTAAGCGTTTCGCGCCAGTTTCGTAACCGCCAAGGATGGTTAGCGTGGAAGCGACACTAAGCGGGAAGGCGTAAAGCAACGTACAAACACTATTTGCCGATTGATGTGCCGCAATCGTCTCTGTTCCAAAAGCGCCCATTAAAATCGTCACGGCTGAGAAAATACTCGTTTCAAATAAAATCGTTAAACCATTTGGAACGCCAATCCCGATAATTTCTTTTACTTTAGAAAAACGAAGCGCTGTAAGGCTTTTAAAAATACCGAATTTGCGCAATCTCGTTTGTGTTTGAATCAAAATCACACTCACTAAAACAACGAGCCAATACGTAATCCCTGTCGCGTAACCACTACCAGCACCACCCATTTCCGGAAAACCGAAGTTCCCAAAAATAAAACAGTAATTTAAAAAGATATTAAATGGTACGGTACAAAGTGTAATGAACATCGTCACTCGAGTTAGACCAAGCGAATCAATGAAGGAACGTAAAATCGCAGAAATAAAGAAAGCGGGAATCCCGATACAAATGCCGTTCAAGAAATGACGGGCGATACCCGCAACTTCTGCTGTGACAGGCATGTGTGTCAAAATCGTTGGAACGACCAAAAAATTTATAAGAATTAAAATTAAAGCTAAAAATAAAGCAATATATAGACCGTTATGCACCGTATTTTTGACTTGTTTTTCTTTCTTTGCACCGATTAATTGAGCGATGATTGGCGTGATGGCCATCAGTAACCCAGAAAAGGCGGCATTCACCGGAGCCCAAAGTGAGCTGCCAATTGCTACACCAGCCAGCGCCTGATTCGAATAGTTACCACTCATCGTTGTATCGAAGAAAGTCATGGAGAAAAGCGTGAGTTGCGTAATGACAATTGGTGTGAATATCGTTAAAAATTGTTTCCATTTTGCCCCATATGTGACTGTTTGTTGCAAGTAATCATCTCCTTTTTGCATCCATTCAGATTATAGCACATATCTGGCAAGCTGGCGGCGTAGCAAAAAAACTTTTTCTTTCGTATATGTACTATCTTTGTTATAATAAAGTTCTGTGGCAGGGGCAATACTCTGCGGGTTGGGAGAGGGACAATTTCATAATGAGGAAAAAGTATGCAGAAATTTTTCAACAAAGTATTTCGGCTGAACGAGCATAAAACCAATATCCGGACCGAATTTTTGGCTGGTATGATTGGCTTTTTTACGGTGGCATATATTATTGTCGTCAATAGCTCGATTTTAGCTGAGGCTGGAGTTCCTTATCAAGGAGCAGTCCTTGCGACGATTTTTATTTCGGCGTTAGGTTGTTTGATTATGGGATTTTGGGCAAATGCACCACTTATTCTAATGCCTGGGATGGGGATTAATGCGCTCTTTGCGTATACCCTTGTTCAAGGAATGGGACTAAGTTGGCAGGTTGCACTCGCTGCTGTCACGATGAGTGGCTTACTATTTATGATTCTTGCGTTTACACCACTTGCAGGAAAACTAAATGAAGCTATTCCGCTTATTTTAAAACAAGCGATTACGGTTGGGTTAGGTTTATTCCTAATCTTCCTAGGGCTTGAGAAAGGCGGAATCGTCACGCGCGGGAAACATGCTATTATTGCTGTTGGGGATTTAGGCGATCCTTTCGTTTTAGCAACACTTGTAACATTATTACTAACGATGATTTTAGTTATTCGAAAAATTCCAGGTGCTTTCTTATGGAGTTTAATAATCGGAACAGTTGTTGGTGTGATGTTTGGTGTTGCCGGGAAAGCTGGAGGTGCTTCGATAAGCGTTGCACCATGGAGTGATGTGCTCTTTCAAGCTGATTTTTCCGGAATGGCGAGCGTTGGTTTTTGGAGTGCCGTCTTTACAATGACGATGGTTATTGTGTTTGAAACAGTTGGACTTACAAATGGACAAGTAAGGCAACTGAAGCAAACCGAAAAATTACCACGCATTTTAAAAGCTAGCTCACTGACAGCCTTTTTATCTGGCTTATTTGGTACAAGCCCAACGATCTCTGCACTTGAAAGTGGCTCGATGTTTGCGAGTGGAGCGAAAACTGGTTTAGCAACCATAACGACTGGTCTGTTATTTATCGCATCCCTTTTCTTAATGCCGGTATTATCTTTTATTCCGAACAGCGCGATTGCGCCGATTTTAATTATTATCGGTATGTCGATGCTGCAAGAATTTAAAGAAATGGATTTATCGAATGCGGCAGAAACTTTTTCAGCACTACTGATTATTGTATTAATCCCGCTGACGTATAGTATTGCAGACGGAATTGCGGCTGGTTTCATTGCGTATCCAATTCTTCGTGCCTTCACGAAAAACGAGGAACGTACTTCACCAGTCATGTATGTAATTGCAGCTTTATTTTTGCTTCAATTTATCATACAATAACAAAGAAGTAATGCGCTCTTCTTATTTTTACAGGAGAGCGCGTACTTTTTATCTAACTGATGTGAAAAGAGGGTTCGGAAAAATGTATTATTATCTAATCACCCTAGCTGTAATTGCGCTAGATCAATTGACGAAATGGATAGTTGTTCAAAATATGGAAATTGGACAGAAAATAGAAGTGATTCCTGGTTTCTTATACTGGACAAGCTACCGTAACGACGGAGCGGCTTGGAGTATTTTGGAAGGGCATATGTGGTTTTTCTATCTTATTACCGTCATTGTTATTGGAATTATAATTTATATTATGCAAAAATATGCCAAAGGAAAGCGACTATTTTCTATTAGTTTAGCGTTTATTCTAGGTGGTGCGATTGGTAATTTCATCGACCGGATCTTGCATCAAGAAGTAGTAGATTTTGTACAGACAGTATGGGGAAATTATTACTTCCCAATCTTTAATGTGGCAGATGCCGCGCTTTCAGTTGGTGTCGTACTAATGCTCGTGTATGTTTTTGTAGACGACCGCAAAACGAAAGGAATTAAATAATGCAGAATGAAACATTGATTATAGAAGAAAGCCATGCGCGCGAACGTGTGGATAAAGTGATTGCTGAAATGATGGGAAAGAGTCGTTCAGCGATACAACTTATGCTGAAAAATGGCGATATTACGGTTAACGGAGAACTTGCGAAACCGAATTACAAAGTACAAGTTGGCGACGAAATTCATTATGAAGTACGCGAACCAGAAGAACTGGAAGTGTTAGCAGAAGAGATTCCACTAGATATTTACTTTGAAGATAAAGATATGCTTGTTGTAAATAAACCAGAAGGAATGGTTGTTCACCCATCTGCCGGTCATGCAAGTGGGACGCTAGTGAATGCTTTGCTTTTCCATTGTGATGATTTATCTGGAATTAACGGTAAAATTCGCCCAGGGATTGTGCACCGAATTGATAAAGACACATCTGGCTTACTCATGGTTGCCAAAAATGACCATGCGCATGAATCACTAGCAAAACAATTAAAAGACAAAACTTCGGACCGCGAATATATCGCACTTGTTCACGGCGACATTGTCCACCAAAAAGGAACCATCGAAGCGCCAATCGGTCGGGCAAAAGAAGACCGTCAAAAAATGGCAGTTGTACGCGATGGCAAAGAAGCAAGAACCCATTTTGAAGTGTTGGAGCGTTTACCAGGTTACACACTTATTAAGTGTAAATTAGACACGGGTCGTACGCACCAAATTCGTGTTCACTTGAAATATATCGGACATCCTTTAGCAGGTGACCCGAAATATGGACCGAAAAACACGATAAAAGGCAATGGGCAATTTCTTCATGCTGCAAAATTAGGATTTGACCATCCGACAACGAATGAACGGATGACGTTTGAAGCGCCACTTCCTAATTCATTTGAAAAAGCATTAAAATCATTACGTCAGGAAGATTAAAAAAGAAGCAAGAACACCTATTTACGGGCGTTCCTTGCTTCTTTTTCTTTCATAAGTGTTTTTGTTGCTTGGCGTAAGGTCGCAAATGTTTTAATACCGTGTTGTTCCGCTAGATTAGCTTGAACCATCGCTTTGGCAGTTTGGGGTTGCATACCTGTAACAATCAGCGTAACGCCTACTAATTTAAGTGAGGAGAAAAAATGGTCAATATAAACGCCAATATGAGGAGATTCTAATTGTGCACCTGATAAATCAATGATTAAATAGTTCACCGGTTGCTCGCAAGCTTCATAAAGTGCTGTTTCAGTAATTTGTTTTGCTCGGTCATCCGTAATTTTACCAATCAATGGTAAAAGAAAAACTTTTTCAGCGATCCAAATTAATTTGGTGGATTCTTTAATGATTTGATTTTCTTTTTGGAGCATCAATTGTTCATGCCCATGATTATAACCCTCGATTAAGTGTTGTGTAAAGCTACTAAATACTTGATGAAGTTTAATGCTAAATAAATATAATTCACGGTAATTAGTAGGTTCTATATTGTTTTCTGATGCATAATCGAGTAAAAACTCTTCCAATAAGCGAATGTGAAATAAAATGCGAGAAATTCCAAGTGAAGTGATAAATTGTGCTTTTCCTAATTCGTGAGCGAAAGTATTCATTTTGCCTAAGTCTTCCGTCATGCCGATAAATAAATGTTCTAACACAAAGCCCGTTTCATCCATAAGACGATGATCATTTTTTAAAGTGAAAATATAGGGATCGTCGACGGATACATAATATGTTAGCCAACCTTGCACGACTGTTTCTTTCTGTTGTAATAAGCTATTCATTATGCTCATTCTGTTCACCTCTTAAGTACATGTTTTTAGCTATTTCAGCATAGCACATAGAACTGTTAAAATGGACTAATTTCTAGTGGGAGGGACCTATTTTGAGCTGCTAATATGAAGAAAATGTGAAAACTTAAAAAAAGTTACAAAAAAAGAATCATCTTCTTGGTGATTCTTCCGCTTCTTGCTATAAAGATATCCTTTTTTTGTTTTCGTTTGTTTGGAACTTAAATCGATGAGTGCAAAGGGGCTACGCTTGATTTCAGGATTCAAATGACCTTCGCGTATGAGCTTTTGACGTTTCTTTTTTGCTTTAGATATAGCCATATGTTTGGCCTCCTTTATTTTATTATTTATAGTATAACATGTTTTTTATTTTTTTGATTGACAAAGGGAGTTCTATCGGTTAAGATAATTCTAATGAAATAAAGTCCTTTAACATAGTCCAGAGAGGCTAAGAAGGTGACGATAATTTGACGGGTTATTTGTATACTCGCACGCGTTCCCTTGCTTACACTGGCAGAGGGTTATTTTTTTGCACAAAAGGAGAGATTTCGGATGCAAAAACAAGTAGTTGTCATGGACGAGGCGGCAATCAAACGTGCACTCACTCGAGTAAGTTATGAAATCATCGAGCGAAACAAAGGCACGAAGAATTTAGCGCTTGTCGGTATTAAGACGCGTGGTATCTATCTTGCTGAGCGTTTGCATAAGCGGATACTTGAAATTGAAGGTATTGATGTGCCAGTTGGGGATATTGATATTACACTTTACCGAGATGATTTATCTTTCAAAGATGATAAAACTCGCGAACCCGCTGTACATGGGACGAACATTCCGTTTGATATTAATGGAAAAAAAGTCGTTCTTGTAGATGATGTGCTTTATACAGGTCGAACTGTGCGTGCCGCAATGGACGCTTTAATGGATGTAGGTAGACCAGCGCAAATTCACCTTGCAGTGCTTGCTGATCGGGGCCATAGAGAGCTACCAATTAGAGCAGACTACGTAGGGAAAAATATTCCAACATCTGGAAACGAACGAGTAGAAGTGCGCTTAACCGATGTGGATCATGCAGAAGATGCCGTTATTATTAACAAAAATGAATAACAATGTAACACTTTTTTAAAAGCAGTCCTGTGAGGCTGACAAAGAGTGATTAATTTCTATAGGGGATTATTCTATACTCTTTGTCGTCACAGACAAGGGGTATTTTTTATGAAGAAAGAGGGAAGAAAATGACAGAAACGACAGAAACGACAGAAACAGTGACAAAACCAGTACTAGATATACACGAAAGACCAAGCTTCAATAAATGGATTATTCTTAGCATCCAGCACCTTTTCACCATGTTTGGCTCTACTATCTTTGTGCCAAGTGTGACAGGGTTAAGTCCGGG
Source organism: Listeria monocytogenes (assembly GCF_013282665.1). Lineage (GTDB taxonomy): Bacteria > Bacillota > Bacilli > Lactobacillales > Listeriaceae > Listeria > Listeria monocytogenes_C. The sequence goes on along the minus strand of NZ_CP054041.1, from coordinate 205,035 downwards.
AGTAGCGCTTGTATCTAGCGGACTCGGGACACTTGCTTATCTAGGAATTACTCGCGGGAAAATCCCCGCATATCTAGGTTCTTCCTTTACCTTTATTGCACCAATTACCGCACTACTTGCAGCAAAATCTGGCGGAGGGCCGGGCGCAGTTATGGTCGGGACTTTCTCTGTCGGTGTAGTATATGCGATTGTTTCTCTGATTGTTTACTACGCGGGTGTTGACTGGATTCAAAAGGTTTTACCACCAATTGTTGTTGGACCAGTCATTATGGTTATTGGTTTGTCACTTGCTCCAAGTGCAGCAGCGATGGCAATGGGAACAAACAATGGCAAATACAGCTTAGAAACTTTGGCAGTAGCAGTAATTACGCTCCTTGCAACCATAATCGCAATGATGTTCTTCAAAGGATTTATGGGCTTGATTCCGATTTTGTTTGGATTCACAGTAGGTTATCTAACGAGTATGGCTTTTGGGATGGTAGATTACACGTTAATCAAAAATGCCTCTTTCTTCCAAATTCCAGATTTCAGTATTCCATTTGTTAATATAGATCCAGTAATTACCGTGACTGTCATTTTAAGTATGGCGCCGCTAGCGTTTGTCACGATGGCAGAACATATGGGGCATCAATTATTACTGAATCGAATTACAAATAAAAATTTCTTTAAAGACCCAGGGCTTCATCGTTCCTTGCTTGCGGATGGTACAGCTTCGATTATCGCATCGTTCATCGGCGGACCACCTGTAACGACTTACGGTGAAAACATTGGCGTTCTTGCAATTACAAAAGTATATAGCGTGTTTGTTATCGGAGGAGCGGCAATTTTCGCTATCCTCTTCGGATTTATCGGTTACATCAATGCAGTTATCACCTCGGTTCCTACAGCAGTTCTAGGCGGCATTTCCCTGTTACTCTTTGGCGTTATTGCAACAAGCGGACTTCGAATGATGATTGAAAATAAAATTGATCTAAGTGTTAATCGTAACATGATTATTGCTTCGGTTGTGCTAGTAGTCGGAATTGGCGGCTTGTTCATTCAAGCGGGAACTTTCCAACTTTCAGGTATGGCGCTCGCAGCAGTTATCGGGATTATTTTAAACTTAGTCTTACCAGCCGAGCACAGATCAGCCTAACGTGACACACGACAAAAAAACCTCTGCAGATAAATACGCCAGAGGTTTTTCTATAAAATGAAGTAGAAAAGGTGGCGCTTTAAATGAAAAATTTGTTGTCAATGGAAGCATTAACCGTCCATGAAATCGAGCATTTATTAGAGCAGGCGGCACAGTTTAAACGCGGAAAAAAAGCAACTTTTACGGAACAGGCTTTCGCGGTCAATATGTTTTTTGAACCGAGTACGAGAACCCATACGAGTTTTGAAGTAGCGGAGAAAAAGTTAGGTGTCGAGGTGGTTTCCTTTGATGCAGCGAGCTCTAGCATGACAAAAGGAGAAACGCTCTACGACACCTTGCTCACCATGCAAGCAGTCGGAGTGAATGTGGCAGTAATTAGGCATTCAGAAGAAAACTACTATGAGGGGCTTGAAGACTTAGATATAGCAATTGTAAATGGCGGAGACGGTTGCGGGGAACATCCTAGCCAATCATTACTCGACTTATTTACGATAAAGGAGCAATTTGGGACTTTTCAAGGGCTGAAAGTAGCGATTGCGGGTGATATCAGGCACAGCCGAGTTGCCAATTCCAATATGAAAGTGTTAAAAAGACTTGGAGCGGAACTGTTTTTCTCGGGACCGAAAGAATGGTTTGACGAAAGTTGCTTAGCATATGGCACCTACTTACCGGTAGATGAGATAGTAGAAAAAGTGGATGTGATGATGCTTTTACGGGTACAACATGAGCGCCATAGTGGAACAGAACAATTTACGAAAGAAAGTTATCATGAAAAATTCGGATTAACAATTGAGCGGGCAGCAAAGCTAAAAGCGGATGCGATTATTATGCACCCAAGCCCTGTAAACCGAGATGTGGAAATCGCTGATAGCTTAGTTGAAAGCGAAAAATCACGCATTGTTACGCAAATGACAAATGGCGTTTTTATAAGAATGGCTATTTTGGAAGCTATTTTAAAAGAACAGGAAATGAGGGCGAAATTATGTACGTATTAAAAAATGGGCAAGTATTAACCGCGTCAGGTGAACTGGAAAACAAAGATGTACTTATTCAAAATGGTAAAGTCAATTTGATTGCGGATTCCATTGAAGTAACAAGCGGCGAGGAATTTGATGCTAGCGGGAAATTAATTGCCCCAGGTTTTATCGACGTCCATGTACATCTTCGTGAGCCGGGCGGGGAACATAAGGAAACCATTTTGACCGGAACGCAAGCGGCGGCACGTGGTGGTTATACGACAATTTGCTCGATGCCGAATACAAAACCTGTTCCAGATTCCAAAGAAGTAATGGAAAATTTACAAGCAAAAATCAAAGAAACAGCGGAAGTTCGCGTATTGCCATATGCTTCGATTACGACAAGTCTCGGTACGGATGAATTAGTGGATTTTGAATCTTTAAAAGAAGCCGGAGCATTTGCTTTCACCGATGATGGGGTGGGCGTGCAGCTAGCTGGAACAATGTACGAGGCGATGAAACGAGCAGCGGCACTAGATATGGCGATTGTGGCTCACTGTGAAGATAACTCGCTTATCTACGGAGGCGTTGTACATGATGGGATTTTTGCTGAAAAAGAAGGTCTGAAAGGCATTCCGAACATTGCAGAATCGGTTCAAATCGCGCGTGATGTTTTACTAGCAGAAGCAGCAGATTGTCATTATCATGTTTGCCATATTTCGACTAAAGAATCTGTTCGCGTGGTACGTGATGCAAAACGAGCGGGTATTCGTGTCACTGCCGAAGTTTCACCTCATCACTTAATTTTAGATGAAGAAGCTATTCCGGGAAATGATGGTAATTGGAAAATGAATCCACCACTTCGCAGTAAAGAAGATCGGGCAGCGCTTTTAGAAGGGTTATTAGACGGAACGATAGATTTTATCGCAACGGATCATGCACCACATGCAGCGGAAGAAAAAAATGTACCGATGGAGCAAGCGGCGTTTGGCATTGTAGGTCTAGAAACAGCATTTCCATTACTATATACACATTTTGTTAAAACGAATGAATGGACATTAAAACAGCTAATCGATTGGATGACTGTGAAACCAGCGGAATGCTTTCAACTACCATACGGGAAATTAGAAGAAGGCAGCGTAGCAGATATCGTCGTGCTTGATTTAGAAAAAGAAGTGATTATTGACCCAGCGACTTTTTATTCCAAAGGAAAAAACACACCATTTGTAGGAGAAACGTGTGTTGGTTGGCCAGTAGCAACGTTTGCGGAAGGAACACTGGTATACAATGAGGGGGAAATCAAATGACAAAGCGAATTTTAATGCTAGAAGATGGCAATTATTTTATCGGTGATGCGATTGGTAGTGAAAAAGAAACTATTGGGGAAGTGGTCTTCAATACAGGAATGACAGGCTATCAAGAAACGATTACAGACCCTTCTTACTATGGACAAATTATTACTTTTACGTACCCACTCGTTGGAAATTACGGTGTGAACCGAGATGATTTTGAATCTATTAATCCAGCTGTAAAAGGGGTTGTGGTTCGTGAAGCTGCAGAATTCCCTTCCAACTGGCGCAATCAAATAACTTTAGATGAATTTCTGAAGGAAAAAGGTATCCCGGGAATCGCGGGAATTGATACGCGTAAATTAACGAAACTGATTCGTAAAGAAGGCACACTAAAAGGTATTTTAGCAGCAGAAACAGCGAACAAAGAGGAACTACTACACCACTTGCGCTCTGTTCGTTTGCCAGTCGATCAAGTACATGAAGTTTCCTCTGCTAAAGCATTCGCAAGTCCTGGCGACGGTAAACGAGTGGTGCTTGTCGATTATGGCGTGAAAAGTTCAATTTTGCGAGAACTGAATAAACGTAATTGTTACGTGACGGTTGTTCCTTACAACACAACAGCCGAGGAAATTCTTGCAATGCATCCGGATGGCGTGATGTTATCCAATGGACCTGGGGATCCGAAAGATGTGCCAGAAGCATTAGAAATGATACGCGGCATTCAAGGCAAGCTACCACTATTCGGAATTTGCTTAGGGCACCAACTGTTTGCGCTTGCGAACGGGGCGGATACATTTAAACTGAAATTTGGACATCGTGGTGCAAATCACCCGGTGAAAGAACTAGCCACTGGACGTGTTGACTTCACTGCACAGAACCACGGTTACGCAGTAGAAAAAGATTCACTTATTGGAACGGATTTAAAAGTAACACACATTGAATTAAATGATGAAACGATAGAAGGGCTGGCACATAAAGAACATCCAGCCTATACAGTACAATATCATCCAGAAGCAAACCCAGGACCAAGTGACGTCAACTACTTATTTGATGAATTTATGGAAATGATGAATGGGAAAGAGGAGGGTGAACTACATGCCTAAACGTGACGATATAAAAACAATTCTAGTAATCGGTTCTGGACCAATTGTTATTGGACAAGCAGCAGAGTTCGATTATGCTGGGACACAAGCATGCCTGAGTTTGAAAGAAGAAGGGTACCGGGTAGTTTTAGTGAACTCGAATCCAGCGACAATTATGACAGATGCAGAAATGGCAGATAAAGTTTACATTGAGCCAATAACCCTCGATTTTGTATCACGTATTATTCGAAAAGAACGTCCAGATGCCATTTTGCCAACGCTTGGGGGACAAACGGGATTGAATATGGCGATGGAACTTTCTGCTGCTGGGATTTTGGATGAATGTAACGTAGAAGTACTTGGGACGGATTTAACGGCAATTAAAAAAGCGGAAGATCGTGAAGCATTCCGAGACTTGATGAATGAACTAGGCGAACCAGTGCCAGAAAGTGACATTATTCATAATTTGGACGAAGCTTATACTTTTGTTGAACGCATTGGCTACCCAGTTATCGTTCGCCCGGCATATACGCTTGGTGGTTCTGGCGGCGGGATTTGCCACAATGAACAAGAATTAATTGAAACAGTGACAAGCGGTTTAAAACTAAGTCCAGTGACACAATGTTTGCTAGAAAAAAGTATCGCTGGTTTTAAAGAAGTGGAATATGAAGTAATGCGGGATGCGAACAATAACGCAATGGTTGTTTGTAACATGGAAAATATTGACCCAGTCGGCATACATACAGGAGATTCGATTGTTGTCGCACCAAGCCAAACGTTATCCGACCGCGAATACCAATTGTTGCGCGATGTGTCGTTGAAAATTATTCGCGCACTAGAAATTGAAGGTGGCTGTAACGTTCAGCTGGCACTTGATCCGGACAGCTATAACTACTATGTTATCGAAGTCAACCCACGTGTAAGTCGTTCCTCTGCGCTTGCTTCCAAAGCGACCGGCTACCCAATTGCCAAACTTGCAGCGAAAATCGCAGTTGGTTTAACACTTGATGAAGTAAGGAATCCAGTAACAGGAACAACTTTTGCCCATTTTGAACCAACGCTAGATTATGTTGTTGCAAAAATTCCACGCTTTGCTTTCGACAAATTTGAGCAAGCGGATCGTCGCCTTGGAACACAAATGAAAGCAACTGGTGAAGTCATGGCAATTGGTCGTTCATGGGAAGAAGCGCTTCTAAAAGCAGTGCGCTCCTTAGAAGTCGGAGCTGACCATCTTTGGCTTGAAGAAGCAGAAAACGCTGACGAAAAAACATTAGAACGCAAAATTTGTTTCCCAGAAGATGATCGTTTATTCTTCTTAGCAGCAGCTTTGCGCCGTGGTCAAACAATCGAACAACTCCACGCGAAAACAAAGATAGATTTATTCTTCTTATATAAGTTAAGTAAAACAATCGAACTGGAAAATCGTATTAAAGAAAACCCGCATAACCAAGAAATTTTGGCAGAAGCGAAACGGGCCGGTTTTTCTGACGCTTTCCTTGCAACTTGTTGGAATGTCGATGAACAAGCGATTTATGACTTAAGAAAAGCACAAAATCTTTTTCCGGTATACAAAATGGTTGATACGTGTGCGGCAGAATTTGAATCGACAACACCTTATTTTTACAGCACATACGAAGAGGAAAATGAGTCAACACGATCAGCGAAAGAAAGCGTGATTGTCCTAGGTTCTGGTCCGATTCGGATTGGGCAAGGGGTAGAATTCGATTATGCAACGGTGCACTCGGTGTGGGCCATTCAACAAGCGGGCTATGAAGCAATTATCATTAATAATAACCCAGAAACCGTTTCGACCGACTTTAGTATCTCGGACAAACTTTACTTTGAGCCTTTGACGTTAGAGGATGTCATGCACGTCATTGAAATCGAGCAGCCGCTAGGGGTCGTTGTGCAATTCGGTGGGCAAACAGCGATTAATTTAGCAGACGGTTTAGCAAAACGCGGCGTGAAAATTTTAGGTACAAGTTTAGAAGATACGGACCGCGCAGAAAACCGTGATGCCTTTGAAAAAGCATTAGAAATCCTACAAATCCCACAACCAGCTGGGAAAACGGCCACATCGGTAGAAGCGGCAATCAACGTAGCAACAGATATTGGCTATCCGGTCCTTGTACGCCCATCATATGTACTTGGTGGTCGAGCAATGGAAATCGTAGAATCAGAAGAAGCATTAAAACATTATATGACGAATGCGGTAAAAGTAAATCCAAAACACCCAGTTTTAGTAGACCGTTACGTAAGCGGCCAAGAAGTAGAAGTGGATGCAATCAGTGACGGCGAAAACGTCTTAATCCCTGGTATCATGGAACATATCGAACGTGCGGGAGTTCATTCAGGTGACTCGATTGCCGTATATCCGGCGCAACGTTTAAGCAGTCAGGTGAAAAATACGATTGTGGACTATACGACAAGACTGGCAACTGGTTTAAACATTATCGGAATGCTGAATATCCAATATGTCGTAGATGGCGAAGAAGTTTTCGTTATTGAAGTAAATCCGCGTTCAAGTCGGACGGCGCCATTTTTAAGTAAAATTACCGAAATCCCGATGGCGAATGTGGCGACAAGAGTTATCTTAGGGGAAAACTTAATCGACCTTGGTTACACGCCAGGACTTGCCCCAGAAAAACAAGAAATTTTTGTCAAAGTGCCGGTGTTCTCTTTCGCGAAATTACGTAGTGTTGATACATCGCTTGGACCGGAAATGAAATCAACCGGAGAAGTTATGGGGAAAGATGTGACACTTGAAAAAGCACTCTACAAAGGTTTTGTAGCGAGCGGGACAACGATGCATGACTACGGGACAGTACTATTAACTGTAGCGGACCGCGATAAAGAAGAAGCGGTAGAACTAGCGAAACGATTTAATCGCATAGGCTTTACTATCATGGCGACAAAAGGAACAGCAAGCACATTAGAAGAAGCAGGTATTCCAGTTTCTCAAGTGAAAAAAATCGGCGAAAATCAAGAAACGCTGATCGATTATATTCGAAATGGCCAAGTAACGCTCGTAGTGAATACATTAACGACCGGTAAACGACCTGAGCGTGATGGCTTCCAAATTCGCCGCGAATCCGTAGAAAACGGGATTCCAGTCTGTACCTCGCTCGATACAGCGGAAGCAATCTTACGTGTACTGGAATCGCGCTCTTTTGAACTAGAATCAATGAATGCCAGTGGAGTAAAACAACCTAAAGCACGAGTATGAATAGAAGAAACGGGGTGGAACCGTGTTACAGACGGAAATGAAGGTTATTCAGCAAACCGAAATTGCAGATAAAGTATACGAACTAATTTTAACAGGGGAATGCGTAGCAGATATGTCGCCGGGACAGTTTTTAATGCTGAAACCGAGTCGTTCTGATTTACTTATGAGACGACCGATAAGTATTTGTTCTTACGATAAAACCGCAAAGACATGCACTCTGTTGTATCGGGTAGAAGGTGACGGGACAAGAGATTTCAGTAAACTTTCAGAAGGGGATGCTATCGATGTGTTAGGTCCCCTTGGAAAAGGATTCGATATCGACCAGATACCTGCACCAAAAACCGCTCTTTTAATCGGGGGCGGAATTGGTGTCCCTCCTATGTATCAACTCGGTAAAGAGTTAGCTGGAAAAGGCGTACAAGTCACGTTTGTAAATGGATTCCAATCTGCGAAAGATAGTTTTTATGAAAAAGAAATGACCGCATATGGCACCGTTCATATTGCGACGGTGGACGGCTCACTTGGAACACAAGGATTCGTCACAGATATTACGAAAAATTTTCCAGAAGAACCAGATGTCATCTATAGTTGTGGACCAAAAGCGATGCTCCAAGCAGTGAAAGCTAGTTTCCCGGAAACGAAAACGTATCTTTCTTTAGAAGAGCGCATGGCTTGTGGCATTGGGGCATGCTACGCTTGTGTTTGTCCAAAAGCAGATGATACGAAAAAACAATTTAAAGTGTGCGAAGATGGCCCAGTATTTCGTGCGGATGAGGTGAGTTTATGAACCGTTTAGCTGTAGAAATTCCCGGATTATCGCTCAAAAATCCGATTATGCCAGCATCAGGTTGTTTTGGTTTCGGACAAGAATATAGCAAATACTATGATTTAAATGAACTTGGCGCGATTATGGCCAAAGCCGTGACGCCAGAACCTAGACTCGGAAATCCCACCCCACGAGTAGCGGAAACCGCAAGCGGGATGCTGAATGCAATTGGCTTACAAAATCCAGGTCTAGAGCATGTTTTAGCGCACGAGCTCCCATTTTTAGAACAATTTGAAACACCGATTATCGCTAATGTGGCGGGTGCGACGGAGGATGATTATGTCCAAGTCTGCGCCCGAATTGGTGAATCGAAAGCAGTGAAAGCAATCGAACTCAATATTTCCTGTCCAAATGTGAAACACGGGGGTATCGCATTTGGAACAGACCCGGAAGTTGCGCACCGTTTAACGAAAGCCGTGAAAAATGTCGCAACTGTACCAGTTTATGTGAAATTATCACCGAATGTAGCGGATATTGTTTCCATCGCGCAAGCAATTGAAGCAGCTGGCGCAGACGGACTGACGATGATTAACACTTTACTTGGCATGCGTATTGATTTGAAAACAAGAAAACCAATCATCGCAAATGGAACAGGTGGACTTTCTGGCCCAGCGATTAAACCGGTGGCTATTCGGATGATTCACCAAGTCCGCGCGGTAAGCAGTATTCCTATCATTGGCATGGGCGGCGTGCAAACAGTAGATGACGTGCTAGAATTCTTGATTGCCGGAGCAGATGCAGTCGCAGTAGGTACGATGAATTTTACCGATCCATTCATTTGTCCAAAATTAATTAACGAACTACCAAAAAGAATGGATGAACTCGGTATTTCTTCCCTACAAGAACTTAAAAAGGAGCGAGCAAATCAATGAATAAACCCATTATCGCGCTAGATTTCCAAACGTACGAAGAAGTAGAACAATTTTTAGCCAAATTCTCTGGAGAAAATTTATCCGTGAAAGTCGGCATGGAGCTTTTTTATAGCAATGGTCCAAGTATTGTTGAAAAAATAAAGCAACAAAATCATGAAATCTTCCTAGACTTAAAATTGCACGACATTCCAAACACCGTCAAAAGTGCCATGGTTGGCTTGGCAAAACTCGGCGTTGATATGGTCAATGTACACGCATCCGGTGGTAAAAATATGATGGAAGCAGCTTTAGAGGGACTTGAGATAGGTTCTGTAAGTGGTAAACGTCCCAAAATTATCGCAGTGACACAACTAACTAGTACAAGTGAGTCGAGTATGCAAAGCGAGCAATTAATAAAAACAAGCCTGCTTGAATCCGTGCTACATTATAGTGCTTTAACAAATCAAGCTGGACTAGACGGTGTAGTTTGTTCCGCACTTGAAGCAGAAGATATCAAACAACAAAATGGCGCTGACTTTTTACGCATCACACCAGGCATACGACTAGCAAGTGACGCAGCAGACGATCAAATACGTGTTGTCACACCAGAAAAAGCGCGTTTGATTGGTTCAACAGATATCGTTGTTGGGCGTTCCATCACCCGCGCAAATGACCCAGTAGCAGCCTATAATCAAGTTTTAAAGGAGTGGAATGCATGAGTATCGAAAAACAAGTAGCCGAACAATTATTAGAAATCAAAGCCGTATTTTTAAAACCGAATGATCCATTCACGTGGGCATCCGGAATTAAATCGCCCATATACTGTGACAATCGTCTAACACTAGGTTTTCCAAAAGTTCGCCAATTTATTGCCAAATCTTTAGCTGAAAAAATTAAACAAACATTTGGCGAGGTTGATGTGGTTGCAGGTACGGCAACAGCTGGAATCCCACACGCCGCATGGGTAAGTGATTTACTTAATCTACCAATGGTCTACGTTCGCTCAAAAGCCAAAGAACATGGTAAAGGAAACCAAATCGAAGGACCAATCACAAAAGGGCAAAAAGTTGTTGTGATTGAGGACTTGATTTCGACAGGCGGAAGCTCATTAAAAGCAGTGGAAGCATTAGAAGAAGCGGGCGCTGAAGTGGTTGGAATCGCGGCCATTTTTACATATGGGCTTGCTAAAGGAAAACAATTGCTAGAAGAATCTGGTACAAAACTAGTAACATTAACGAACTACGATGAGCTAATTGAAGTAGCTTTAAATGAAAATTACGTGACTGGTGAAGATATGGAAACATTAAAAGAATGGAAGAAAAACCCAGAAAACTGGGGTAAATAGAAAGAAGCTCACCTTTGTTACGGGTGAGCTTCTTGTTCAATTAATACACTTTATAACTTTCACCAGTTTGTGCACCAAAGACGCTTTTTTCAAACGCACGAGCGACTTTTGCAGCCTGAACGGGAACGAATCCTTGGAAAAATGATTCGAGTTTGTCCCAAGATTCTTCTAATACATTCGGACTCACTGTATTAATCCGAATTCCACGCGGCATTTCAATCGCAGCAGATTTTGCGAAAGCTGTAACCGCACCATTTGCCATCGCAGCAGAAGCTCCTTGGACAATTGGATCTTCCATCATAATGCCAGTAGTAAGGGTGAAGCTTCCTTTATCATTCAATGAGTCAATGCCCAGTAAGACCAAATTAATTTGCCCACCTAATTTACTACTAATTGTTACCGCATTCTTCTCAGGTGTTAATTCTGTTAAAGGCGAAAAAGTGGCGCTTCCTGTGGCTGAAACAATCGCGTCTACTTTTCCGACCTGTGCGTACATTTTTTTAATACTATCAACATTCGTCATATCGACCGTTACATCACCGCTGTGTCTGCCAGCAGTAATCACTTCAGCTTTTTTCTCCAAACGATCTTTCACCGCAGAACCAAGCGTACCAGAAGCGCCAATTAATAAAATTTTCATTTGTCTATCATCCTTCCAATAAAAAAGTAAAGTCAGTTAACTTGTACCCTAAAATAAAAAGAAAAAACGACTCCAAGAAGGAGCCGTTAATTTTTTAAGGATAAAACTAGTTTTTCATCAGGTGTAACAAAGTAAGTCGTTTGGTTATCATAAATGACATAACCAGGTTTGGCACCATTTGGTTTTTTCACGTGTTTTACGAGCGTGCCGTCGACGGGAACCGTTGCTGAAAGTCGTGCTTTTGAGTAATAGGCGGCAATCATTGCGGCTTCTGTAATCGAGGTCTCGTCTGGATTATTCGATTGAATCACCACATGCGAACCAGGCAAATCTTTCACGTGGAACCAATATTCATTATTTCGAGCTAATTTATTCGTTAAATAATCATTTTGCTTATTGTTTTTCCCAACCAAAATCGATAATCCGGTGGAAGAAGTATATTTTTCTGGAGTAGGTAAAGTCGCTTTTTTGCGGCTGCCTTTTTTCTGTTTGTAGCGGAGATATCCTTGTTCCGCGAGTTCTTGGCGGATTTCTTCCACATCTTGTGGGCCGGATGTTTCAAGTTGTGATTCTACAGACTCTAAATAAGTAATTTCTTCTTTCGTGAGTGCGATTTGCTCTTTCACTATTTCGACAGCGTTACGCAGTTTTTGGTAGCGGCTAAAGTAGCTTTGGGCATTGGCGGACGGTGTTTTTCTAGTATCAAGCGGAATTGTCATTTTCTTCATATCATCGTAAAAGTTTTCTACCGTAATCTCTGCCATCCCACGCTCCATTAAATGCAAATTGGCAGTTAAAAGTTCACCTTGAATACGATAAATATCTGCTTTTTCCGTTTCGAGTAAAGTGTTTTCGAGTTTTTCAATTTTCAGCCTGCTTCGAGCAAGTTCGTTGGATAAGAGTTTTTCTAAATCATGTGCAAATTGATGGACACGATCACGACGCGCTTTGCCAATATAAAAATGGTCTAATAGGGTACTTAAATTTGCGAATTCGGTTGTTTCTGCATCGACATGGCGGAGCGGGAAGAAATAGTAATCCTCTTTATTTTGGATGCGCCACTCATTTGGGATAGAAGCACTTCCTAGGTGCGCATTCACCAATTCCATTACTTCGAAAAAGGCAGCAACTAGCGAATCTGCCGTTAAGTTTCCGGCGCGAAATACTATTTCCCGAGCTAGCAAAGGGCTGAATCCAGCAAAATGCTGTACGAGTTGTTTATCCATGCGACCCGCAGAGAAATCTAGTCTATCCAGAATTTGCTCCGAAGTAACCTCACATGGATTCAACTTATCCGTTGTAGGAGGAAACACATAAGTCGCTCCTGGAAGCAGTGTTCGGTAACTATTTTGCGCTGGAGAAACGTGCTTAATGCAATCAACAATCACATTTTTCGCACGGTCAACAAGGGTAATATTACTATGCCGTCCCATAATTTCTACAAATAAATCACAAAATCGGTTTTCGCCGATGTCATCTTTACCTCGAATACTAAATTGTACAATTCGTTCATTAGGGAGTTGCGTAATTGATTCAATAATCGCACCTTCTAAGTATTTTCGTAGTAGCATACAAAACATCGGTGGTGTTGCTGGGTTTTCGGGAATATCATCAGTCCACTGTATCCGCGCATAGCTTGGATGCGAGGAGATAAGCAGACGTTTGTTTTCACGGTTTTTTCGAATATATAAAACAAGTTCATGCGAGAACGGTTGATGGATTTTCATAATACGTCCACTTTCTCCGTGCTCGGCAAGTTCGTCGGTCATCGCTTTTAAAAACATTGCATCAAACGCCATTAGTTATTCATTCCTTTGTGAGTTAGTTACTTTCTATTTTAACATACATTCTGAAAATGTATTGTATGCAAGGAGTAGCTTTGGTATAATAAGAAGTCAGAACAAATTTCAAGTAATCTTAGAGGGAACTTTAAGTTATGAAAGGTGTCTTGCCAAATGGTGAAAAGCATGACGGGATTTGGGCGTGCGACGAAAGAATTTGAAGCGTTCAAAGTAACCATTGAATTAAAAGCAGTCAACCACCGCTACTCCGAATTTCTTTTTCGGATGCCAAAGCAACTCGCTTATTTAGAAGGAAAATTAAAAAAAATCATAAGTAAGCAAATCAAACGTGGTAGAATCGAAGTTTTCTTTTCCATCACGGGAGAGCAAATATCAAAACGTGAACTACATATTGACTGGGACCTCGCAGATAGCTATTACCGTTTTATCAAACAAGCAAGCGCCAGATATGAATTACAAGAATTACCAACTATGACCGATTTACTGCAAGAACAAGCTTATCTTTCTATTGAGGAAGAAGTGGAAGCAAGTAGCGAACTAGAACGATTAGTTTTAGAAACACTCGCCCGTGCAACCGAGCGACTGGATGAGATGAGAAGTATGGAAGGAGCAGAACTACTGCTTTATTTCAAACAACATCTTGCCGCACTAGAGAAAAGTTTGGAAATGATTCAAGCCGAAATTCCAAACACAGAAAAACATTATCAAGAAAAAATCGAAACGCGTTTACAAAACGTTGTAGGCGATCAATTTGAGCCAAGTATCGTTCTTACCGAAGTCGCAATGCTACTTGAAAAGGCAGATATTAACGAAGAAGTCGAACGAACAAAGAGCCATTTAAAGCAATTTTATGGTATTATTTTACTCGAAGAACCAATCGGACGTAAGCTGGATTTTCTGATTCAAGAGATGAACCGCGAAGTGAACACGATTGGCTCGAAAGCAAGTTCTCTAAAAATCACGGAACAAGTGGTAGAAATGAAAACGACGCTTGAAAAAATTCGAGAACAAGTGCAAAATGTGGAATGATATGCAGGAGGGGAAATGATGACAGAAAGAGGACTGTTAATTGTACTTTCGGGTCCATCGGGAGTAGGTAAAGGAACTGTTCGGGAAGCTGTTTTTAAAGATCCAGAAACAAGTTTTGATTATTCTATTTCTATGACAACGCGTCTTCCTCGTGAAGGTGAACAAGACGGGGTCGATTATTATTTTCGTTCAAGAGAAGTTTTTGAACAAGCTATCAAAGACGGAAAAATGTTAGAATATGCAGAGTACGTCGGTAACTATTACGGCACTCCGCTTGAATATGTCGAGGAAAAACTTGCCGCAGGAGTGGATATTTTTCTCGAAATTGAAGTGCAAGGAGCAATGCAAGTTCGAAAAGCGATGCCAGAAGGGATTTTCATTTTCTTAACGCCACCAGATTTATCTGAACTTAAAAACCGAATTATTGGTCGCGGTACAGAATCCATGGAAGTTGTGGAGGAGCGTATGGAAACAGCTAAGAAAGAAATCGAAATGATGGCGTCTTATGATTATGCTGTGGTAAATGATGTCGTAGCAAATGCCGTACAAAAAATCAAAGGCATCGTCGAAACAGAACACTTAAAAACTGAGCGAGTAATTCATCGCTACAAAAAAATGTTGGAGGGATTACAATGATGTTATATCCATCAATTGATAATTTATTGTTAAAAATCGACTCAAAATATTCGCTAGTTACTGTGGCTGCCAAACGTGCACGCTACATGCAACTAGAAAATGATAAAGGCGTATTGCCAAGCTATCAATCCGACAAATTTGTTGGGAAAGCGTTAGAAGAAATTCACGCTGGAAAATTAGTTTTAAAAAACGACGATAAATAAGCTTTACTGCTCCGCTTTCTTGCGGGGCTTTTTTGTTAGCTAGGTACGCAGTAAAAATAAGTTGAAATGTCGTTTCTTCATGGTTTTGTCCTGTCTTGATTTAAGGTATAATGGAAGTAATGATTTTTTATATTAAAATGAGGTGACTTATCAATGCAAGGGAAAAATATCTTACTCGCAGTGTCCGGTGGCATTGCTGTTTATAAAGCAGTCGCACTTACAAGTAAATTAACGCAAGCAGGAGCAAACGTCAAAGTGATGATGACAGAACATGCACAGGAATTTGTTCCACCGCTTTCATTCCAAGTATTATCTAAAAATGATGTATATACAGATACATTTGACGAAAAAAAATCAAGTGTGGTCGCGCATATTGACTTAGCAGATTGGGCCGATTTAGTAATTGTCGCACCAGCTACCGCAAATGTGATTGGCAAAATGGCAAATGGAATCGCTGATGATATGGTAACGACAACCATTCTTGCAACAGAGGCACCAGTTTGGGTGGCACCAGCAATGAATGTCCACATGATTCAGCACCCAGCAGTTATTCGTAATATTAATCGATTGTACGCAGATGGTGTCCGTTTTATTGAGCCAGAAGAAGGTTACTTAGCTTGTGGCTATGTTGGACGTGGGCGCCTTGAAGAACCAGAAAAAATCGTTCTTCGTATTGCCGAATTTTTTCAAGAAGATAAAAACCTCCTTCAAGGAAAAAATGTGCTAGTAACAGCCGGCGCAACTCGCGAAAAATTAGATCCAGTACGCTATTTCACTAACCATTCAACTGGGAAAATGGGCTTTAGCATAGCAGAATCTGCGGCGCGTCACGGTGCGAAGGTTACGCTAGTTACTACAAGTAAAGCACTTCCCGTACCTCCTGGCGTAGAAGCCATCTATGTCGAATCGGCAGAAGAAATGTATCAAGCTGTGGATGACCGCAAAAGGACACAAGATATCTTTGTGATGACAGCAGCAGTTGCCGATTACACCCCAGCGAAAGTTTCAGACCAAAAAATTAAAAAACAGCCGGGCGATTTTGCCATTGAAATGAAACGAACCAAAGATATTTTACTCGAAATTGGTCAACACAAAACTCTGGACCAAGTCGTGATTGGCTTTGCCGCTGAAACAGAAAATGTAGAAGCAAATGCACGTAAGAAACTAACCTCCAAAAATGCTGATATGATTGTTGCCAATAATATTAGCGTGGCAGGAGCAGGCTTTTCCGGGGACACGAATATTGTGACATTTTACCGAAAAGATGGTTCTAGCGAAGCGCTACCGATACTAGATAAGAAAGAAGTTGCTGAATATATCATCAAAGAAACTGCTAACTTTTTAAGGAAGTGAACGAATGATTAATATTGCGAAAGTAATTGTGGACGTTCCAGCCATGCAAGTGGATCGTCCATTTGACTACTATATTCCAGAAGATTTAGAAGAACTTATTCGTCCAGGTATGCGAGTAAGTGTCCCATTTGGAAATCGTAAAATACAAGGATTTGTCATTGCCCTTGGAGAAACAGAAGAAAACCCAAAATTAAAAGGCATTGATGGGGTGATGGATTTAGCCCCCGTTTTAAATGAAGAATTGATGGAGCTAGGCGATTGGTTAGCAGAAGATACGCTGAGTTTCCGGGTGTCTGCTTACCAAGCCATGTTACCAGCTGCGCTACGAGCAAAATACGAAAAATATTTTTTGCGCTTAGATGAAGAAAACGAAGAATTAGAGCAGCTATTTGAAGGCTACGAAACACTAGACTGGAAAGTGGCAGAAGCCCGCGGTTTGCTCAAACAAATTGGCAAATGGGTCAGAGAAGGCAGCGTGGAAGTAGTCTATCAAGTCAAAAATAAAATCACGAGTAAAAAAGTTCGCGTTGTTAACTGTCTAAAATCACCACACCAACTGGCTGAAATAATAGAAGATATGCCAAAAAATGCCAAAGCACAATCACGTGTACTCGCATTTTTCCAAGCTTTTGAAGGCAACGAAATTACGGCAGTCGAGTTAAAAAAACAAGCGGAAACAACGGATGCCACGATAAAAAAATTAGTCGACTTAGGGTTACTTTCTGTTCAAGAAAAAGTTGTTTCGCGTGATCCTTATGAAAACCACCAATTTGAAAAAAGTGAATCGCTTCAGTTATTACCAGATCAACAAACTGCGTGCGAGAAAATCATTGCAGCAACTGATCAAGAAACCTTCCTAATACACGGGGTTACCGGAAGTGGGAAAACCGAAATCTATTTACAAACCATCGAAGCAAAATTAAAAGAAGGCAAAGAAGCCATCGTTTTAGTACCGGAAATTTCCCTTACGCCGCAAATGGTAGAGCGATTCAAAAGCCGTTTTGGAAGCGAGGTCGCAGTACTTCATAGTGCGCTTTCTTCTGGAGAAAAATACGACGAATGGCGCAAAATCGAACGCAAAGAAGCGCGCGTTGTCGTTGGGGCTCGCTCTGCCGTATTTGCACCGTTTGAAAATCTCGGCATTATTATTATTGACGAAGAGCACGAAGCAAGTTACAAACAAGAAGATAATCCCCGTTATCATGCAAGAGATGTAGCCATTTGGCGCGCAACAAAATATCAATGCCCAGTAGTTCTCGGAAGTGCCACGCCATCCCTTGAATCTTTTGCTAGAGCGAAAAAGGGCGTATATACGTTAATCGAACTTCCTAGCCGGGTCAATGATCGGGCAATGCCAGAAGTGCGTGTTGTCGACATGCGCGAAGAATTACGCAAAGAAAACCGCACTGAATTTTCAACTGAATTGCTAGAAAAAATCAAAGATCGAATCGCCAAAAAAGAACAAACGGTTCTAATGCTAAATCGCCGTGGCTATTCTTCCTTTGTGATGTGCCGTGATTGTGGTTATGTTGTGGAGTGTCCGAACTGCGATATTTCACTCACTTATCATCAATCGAGCAACCAAATGAAATGCCATTACTGCGGCCATGAAGAACGTGTTCCGCAAAAATGTCCAAGCTGCGAGGGCGAGCATATTCGCTATTTTGGTACCGGTACACAAAAAGTAGAAGAAAGTCTGACCAAATTAATTCCAGAAGCGCGTGTTATCCGGATGGACGTGGATACAACTAGAACAAAAGGCGCCCATGAAAAGTTACTCAAAAGCTTCCGTAATCACGAAGCAGATATCTTACTTGGAACGCAAATGATTGCCAAAGGATTAGATTTTCCAGATATTACTTTAGTTGGCGTATTAAATGCCGATACGATGCTTCATTTACCAGACTTTCGCGCTTCAGAAAGAACTTTCCAACTTCTCACTCAAGTAAGCGGGCGAGCAGGTCGACACGAGCGAACAGGGGAAGTCATCGTACAAAGCTATAATCCAGAACATTACAGTATCGAATTCGCCAAAAAGCATGATTTTATCGGTTTTTATAACCACGAAATGCAACTGCGAAAAATGGGTTCATACCCTCCGTTCTATTACTTAACAATGATTAATGTTAGTGATGAAAACGAAATGAAAGCTATTCGAACTATTCAAGAAATGGCCCAGTTTTTACGAGGAAAGCTCGGTCCAGATGCTGTTATTCTTGGCCCAGTTCCTAGTACCATTACGAGAATAAAAAATAAATATCGCTACCAATGTATCATTAAATATAAAATCGAACCAAACTTAAAAAAAGAACTAAAAACACTCATTACACATTATCAAAAAGACCAACAAAAAGGTCTAACAATAACTATTGACGTACAGCCTTACGTACTAATGTAAAAGGAGCAAACCAATGACTAAAATTATCTTTATGGGCACACCAGAATTTTCCGTTCCCGTTTTAAAGCAATTAGCTAACACCTATGATGTAGTTGCAGTTGTTACACAGCCAGACCGACCAGTTGGACGCAAACGAGTTTTAACACCACCGCCAGTAAAAAAGGCTGCTTTAGAACTAGCTATTCCAGTTTATCAACCAGAAAAATTACGGACATCTAGCGAACTGGAAGAACTGATTGCTCTTAAGGCCGATTTACTGGTAACAGCAGCTTACGGACAAATTTTGCCAAATAGTTTACTTGAATCACCAAAGCATGGCGCGATTAATGTGCACGCGTCTCTTTTACCAGAATACCGCGGCGGTGCTCCTGTCCACTATGCACTTCTTGACGGGAAAACGGAAACAGGCGTCACGATTATGTATATGGTAGAAAAATTGGATGCTGGTGATATGATTAGTCAGCGTAAAATCCCCATCACAGATGAAGATAATACTGGCACCATGTTTGATAAACTAAGCAAACTAGGCGCAGAATTATTGATGGACACATTGCCCGACTTTTTAGCTGGAAAAATAACGGCAATCCCACAAGACCCTGAAAAAGTAACCTTTGCGCGCAATATTTCAAGAGAACAAGAAAAAATCGACTGGACAAAGCCAGGACGTACTATCTTTAATCAAATTCGAGGATTGTCTCCTTGGCCAGTGGCTTATACAACGCTGGAAGAAAAACCATTTAAAATCTGGGAAGCAACTTATGAAGAGATAAAATGGAGCGGCGAACCAGGTGCCATTTTAGCAGATAAAACAACGCTTAAAATCGTAGCAGGCGACGGGACGCTCATCGTACCAACAGTGATCCAACCAGCAGGAAAACCGAAGATGGATATTCACTCATTCATGTCCGGTGCTGGTAGAAATTTAAGTAAGACGACAAGGTTTGGTGAATAAATGAAAAAACAAAAAACAGTTCGTGCGATTGCGCTAGAACTCATTATTAAAATCGAAAACAATCAATCATACAGCCATTTATTAATTAATGATGCCTTAAAAAAACAAAAGCTGAATCCGCTTGATAAAGGTCTTTTGACGGAATTAGTATACGGCACAACGCAACGTAAAATTACACTTGATTATTACTTAGCGCCGTTTCTAAATAAAGAACCCGATAACTGGGTGAAAAACCTACTGAGAATGTCCGTGTATCAATTAACTTTTTTAGATAAAGTTCCTGAGCATGCGATTTTAAATGAAGCAGGGGATATTGCGAAAGATTTAGGACACCAAGGTGTAACTAAGTTCGTCAACGGCGTGTTGCGTAACGTTATCCGAAAAGGCGTACCAAGTATTGATGCTATCAAAGACCCTGTGCAAAAAATTGCTGTTGAAACAAGTCTGCCAGAATGGTTAGCAAAAAGATGGGCAGAGCAATATGGTATTGAAAAACTGCATGAAATCGGTTTAGCATTCCTTGTCGCGCCGCACCAAAGCATTCGTGTCAATCAAACGGAAATTCCTACCGAACAATTAATCAAAGAACTAAATGACCAAGGAATCACCGTGACACGTAATGAATTTATCGAGGAAGCATTACTGGTTGAAAAAGGATCTGTCGCAGAAACAAAAGCATACAAAGACGGTAAATGTAGCATTCAAGACGAAAGCTCAATGCTCGCAGCCTACGCACTTCAACTAGAAGACAATTTGACCGTACTAGATGCTTGTGCGGCACCGGGCGGGAAAACAACCCATATCGCGGAGAAAATGCATGGCACTGGAATGGTTCATGCACTTGATATCCATGAAAAGAAAACCAAGTTGATTGATCAAGCTGCCAAACGATTGCAATTACTTAATATTCGTACGGCACATTTAGATGCAAGAACCGCAAGTACTATGTTTGAACCAGAAACATTTGACCGTATTTTAGTGGATGCTCCGTGCTCCGGCTTTGGCGTTCTTCGCAGAAAACCAGACATTAAATACGCAAAAACAGAAAAAGATATCCACAAATTAGCAGAAATTCAATTAGCCATTTTAGATGACGTTAGCCAATTAGTAAAAGAAAATGGTATATTAGTTTATAGTACTTGTACCATTGACAAGGAAGAAAATGAAACGGTTCTTCGTGCTTTCCTAGAAAAACATCCGGAATTCGCACTTGAACCAGTAGTTCTTCCCGAAAAATTGGCACAAATCAAGAAGGACGATTTTATTCAACTTTTACCAACAGATATTGGAAGCGATGGTTTCTTCGTTTCTAGCCTTAGAAAAGTGAAGTCCTGAAAAATAGTGAGGTGCTTTTAAATGCATGCAGAATTTAGAACAGATAGAGGCAGAATAAGACATCATAATGAAGACAACGGCGGCGTTTTTGAAAATAAAGATAACCAGCCAATTGTCATTGTTGCAGACGGCATGGGTGGTCACCGCGCAGGAGACGTGGCGAGCGAAATGGCTGTTCGTTTACTAAGCGACGCATGGAAAAAAACGACCGCACTTTTGACCGCAGAAGAAATTGAAACTTGGTTACGAAAAACTATCCAAGAAGTCAATAAAGAAATTGCCCTTTATGCGGAAAGTGAAATGGATCTAAATGGTATGGGAACAACCCTTGTTGCTGCTATTATGGCACAGTCACAAGTAGTTATCGCCAACGTAGGAGATAGCCGTGGTTATTTACTTCAAAATCACGTTTTACGTCAACTAACCGAAGATCATTCACTTGTGCATGAACTCCTTCGAACAGGTGAAATTAGCAAAGAAGATGCCATGAACCATCCTCGCAAAAATATTCTTTTACGCGCACTCGGGGTAGAAGGAAAAGTGGAAGTAGACACCTTTGTTGTCCCTTTCCAAACGAGCGATACGTTACTACTTTGTTCCGACGGTTTAACGAATATGGTTCCAGAAACAGAAATGGAAGAAATTTTAAAAAGCAAACGAACTCTTTCGGAAAAAGCAGATGTATTTATTACAAAAGCTAATTCTTATGGGGGAGAAGATAATATTACTGTGCTGTTAGTCGAACGAGATCTGACGCAGAAAGGGAGGGACGCTTCATGATGATTGGTAAGCGATTAAGTGATCGATATAAGATTTTACATGCAATAGGTGGCGGCGGAATGGCCAATGTGTACTTGGCGCATGATATTATTCTTGATAGAGATGTTGCAGTGAAAATTTTACGAATCGATTTGGCAGATGAAAGCAATCTTATTCGTCGGTTCCAACGAGAAGCTCAATCAGCAACGAGTCTCGTTCACCCTAATATTGTTAGTGTGTACGATGTTGGCGAAGAAAATGATTTACACTATATTGTAATGGAACATGTAGATGGGATGGATTTAAAACAGTACATTCACGAAAATCATCCAATCAGTTATGAAAAAGCAGTAGATATTATGCTGCAAATCGTTTCTGCGGTAGCAATCGCCCATCAACATCACATTATCCACCGTGATTTAAAACCACAAAATATTTTAATTGATCATGATGGCGTCGTGAAGATTACAGATTTTGGTATTGCAATGGCACTTTCAGAAACATCTATTACACAAACGAATTCTTTACTAGGTTCGGTGCATTACTTATCCCCAGAACAAGCACGCGGTGGAATGGCAACGCAAAAATCAGATATCTATTCACTTGGCATTGTGTTATACGAACTATTAACTGGAAAAGTACCTTTTGACGGGGAGTCCGCAGTTTCTATAGCTATTAAGCATCTGCAAGCAGACATCCCATCCGCGAGAGAACAAAATCCAGAAATTCCACAAAGCTTAGAAAATATTATTATTAAAGCAACGGCTAAAGATCCATTCTTACGCTATCAAAACGCAGAAGAAATGGAAAAAGACTTGCAAACTTGTTTAAATAAAGACCGTTTAAACGAACCTAAATATGTTTTCCCAACAGATGATGGCGATACGAAAGCAATTCCAATCATCGCAACCAAAGACACGATGCAAAACCTTGATAAAACCATTGTCCCAGAAGGAAAAGTAGCAGCAGCTGAAGCAGTTCCTGAAGAGAAAAAAGGCAAGAAAAAGAAAAAAATGAGCAAGAAAAAGAAAATTACATTAATCGTTTTTTCCGTTATTGCCATTTTTATCATTGGTATTTTATTACTGTGGCTCCTAGGTAAGAGTCCTGATGAGGTTGCTGTGCCGGATGTTTCTGGTAAAACAGAAGACCAAGCAGTAGCACTACTTCAAAAAGAAGGCTTTGTCATTGGCAAGACCGCAGAAAAAAATAGCGATGAAATAGCAGAAGGAAAAGTAATTAATACTGACCCTGAAGCCGGTGAAATGAAAGAAAAAGGAACAAAAATTAATTTATTCGTAAGTATTGGTTCGAAAAAAATAACGATGGACGACTACACGGGAAGAAGTTACACAGATACAAAAGCAATCCTCGAACAGCAAGGATTTAAGAATATTTCTTCAGAGGAAGCCTATAGCTCAGAAGTTGGAAAAGGTATGATTATTAGCCAAACACCAACCCAAGGAACAGAAGTAGTTGCTAAATCAACCGATGTGAAATTCGTCGTAAGTAAAGGTGCAGAACCAATTACACTGAAAGATTTACGCGGTTACACTAAAACGGCAGTAGAAGACTACGCTTCACCGCTTGGACTTAAAGTTTCAAGTAAAGAAGAAAACTCAAGCACCGTTGAAAAAGGACAAGTTATTTCGCAGTCTCCATCTGCTGGAACGGCAATGAACGCTGGAGATACGATTGAGATTGTCATTTCTGCGGGACCAAAAGAAAAACAAGTCAAAGAAGTAACAAAAACATTTAACATCCCATATACACCAAGTGATGAAGACAACCCACAACCACAGAAAATACAAATTTACATTCAAGATAAAGACCATAGCATGACGAGCGCTTACCGAGAAATGAGCATTACACAAAATACCTCGGTAGAAATAACTTTCCAAATTGAAGAAGGTTCTAGCGCAGGCTACAAAATTATCAGTGATGATAAAGTAATCGATGAAGGTACAGTCCCTTATCCAAATTAAAAATAGAACGGAGGAAATGTGCTGGAAGGACAAATTATCAAAGCGTTGAGCGGATTTTACTATGTATTTTCAGAAGGAAAAGTATATCAATGTCGAGCACGAGGGAATTTTAGAAAACGAAATATCTCTCCGCTTGTAGGCGATGATGTCGAATTTCAAATAGAAAATAAAACAGATGGTTACATTTTAGATGTAATGTCCCGGGAGAATGCTCTTGTGCGGCCTCCCGTGGCAAACATTGATATTGCGATTTTGGTGTTTTCAGCAGTAGAACCAGATTTTTCCACGAATCTTGCGGATCGTTTTTTAGTAGCTATTGAGAAGGAAGATATCAAGCCAGTTATTTGCATTAGTAAAATGGACTTGGCATCAGAATCTGAAAAAGAGCAGATTGCTGTTTACAAAGACATATATGAAGCGATTGGTTATGATGTTTTTGTTACCAATGATGAACCTGATAAAGAAGCCATTAAAGACTATATTAGTGGGAAAACTGCAGTTATCGCTGGGCAATCCGGTGTAGGGAAGTCGACTCTCCTAAATAGCTTAAATAGTGATTTAACTTTAAAAACAGCAGAAATTTCGAACTCACTTGGTCGCGGAAAACATACAACAAGACATGTTGAACTAATGCCAATTGGGGATGGTTTTGTCGCGGATACGCCAGGTTTTAGTTCCATTGAATGGGATGACTTGCAACCTGAAACATTACAATTTTGCTTTCCTGAAATGGAAGATCGTCGTAGCGGTTGTAAATTCCGTGGTTGTATGCACGAAAACGAACCTAATTGTGCAGTGAAAACAGCTGTGGAAGCAAATGAAATAGCAGAATTCCGTTACAAACACTATATCCAAATTTTACAAGAATTAAAAAACAGAAAGCCGAGGTATTAAGAATGGGAAAAATAGCTCCTTCGATTTTAAGTGCAGACTTTGCAAATCTTGCAAGAGATATTAAAGAAGTAGAAAATTGCGGTGCAGACTACATTCATATTGATGTTATGGACGGACATTTCGTTCCAAATATTACATTTGGTCCTGCTGTTGTTCAAGCCATTCGCCCAGAAACAAAACTACCACTTGATGTTCATTTAATGATTGAAAACCCGGATACATACATTCCAGAATTTGCAAAAGCGGGTGCAGACTACATCACGGTGCATGTTGAAGCTTGTACGCATCTTCATCGCACATTACAATTAATCCGTTCTTACGGTGTGAAAGCTGGCGCAGTGCTTAATCCAGCGACACCAATTGATGTTTTGCAACACGTTTTAAATGAACTGGATATGGTTCTATTTATGACAGTAAATCCTGGTTTTGGCGGACAAAAATTCATCCCAGAAGTACTAGAGAAAATTAGTGCTTTCAAGAAAATAGTGGATGAAAAAGGCTTAGATATCGAAATTGAAGTAGATGGCGGCGTGGATCATGAAACAGCGAAATTATGCCGTGATGCTGGCGCAAATGTTTTTGTAGCTGGTAGTTACATTTATGGAAATAAAAATCGTCAAACACCAATTGATAAATTACGTGCCATTGTAGGCGAGTAAACTAATAATAGGGCTGGGACCTCAGTTCCAGCCTTATTTGTTAGGGGAGAAGGGGACTCAAGTATGAAAATAATTAACATTATGGTTGGTGGACCTGCGTCCGAAATTCCTGATTTAAGACAATATACGAGCGCAGAGATTAGTTGGATTGGCGTGGACCGTGGAGCAAAACGTTTGTTAGACTACGGAATTATACCGACCGTTGCGATGGGAGATTTTGATTCACTCTCTAAAGAAGAACTGGCTCATTTGAAAACCAAAGTAGCAGATGTACGCGAATTTCCTGCAGAAAAAGATGAAACAGATACGGAAATTGGATTAAGTTGGGCGATGGAGCAAAATCCAGATAAGATACGCATTTTTGGTGCAACAGGAGGCCGCTTAGACCATCTACTTGCGAATCTAATGATGTTGACCAAACCACGATTTTTAAACGCTGTACCGGTAGTAGAAATGATTGACCGCTATAACTACATCAAAATGTACACACCAGGTAGCTATACCATTGAAAAACTACCTGATAAGAAATATGTCGCATTTACAACGATGAAAGACGTTACAGGACTGACGCTAAAAGGATTCGCTTATCCACTCGAAAATGCCACTTATCCAGTAGGTTCAGCACTTTCAAGCAATGAGTTTGTGGAGAAAAAAGGTGAATTTTCCTTTAAAAGCGGAATGATTTTATTAACACAAAGTAATGATTAACAAGAAATACAGGTGCACGCGGCCTGTATTTTTTTATTTTAAGACAAAGAAAAAATGCACCGACATAATTGTCGCTGCACTTGATTTCTCCTTCAATTAAACGCGTTCCACTTTACCAGATTTAAGCGCACGAGCAGATACCCAAACTTTTTTAGGTTTGCCGTTAACCAGAATCCGTACTTTTTGCAAGTTTGCTTTCCAAGTACGTTTGCTGGAGTTCATTGCGTGGGAACGTTTGTTACCGGAACGTGATTTGCGGCCTGTAATAACACATTCTTTAGCCATAGTTTACCCCTCCTTACAGAGCTCTTCGGATAATTTATTTAGAATAACCTATCCATTTGTTTTTCATACACTAGAATAATTTATCATAAACAAGTATACTTTGCAAGAGGATATGCGAAAATAGTGCAAAGAATTTTTACTTGACAGCATAAAAGTAGGTTTAATCACCCAAATGGAGGATATGCTTTCCAAAGGACCATGATTATAGTAAAATAGGTAGGGACGACTTTATAATCAAATAAAAATCAATACTAAAAAATAATCGAACGAGAATATAATCCGTAGGGAGGAATATAGAATGGCAATTGAAATCGACACAAAGCTAGGCAAAATTGACATTACTAGTGATGTTATTGCAACAATCGCTGGTGGAGCTGCCGAAGAAAATTTTGGCATTGTAGGAATGGCAAGTAGACATCAAATCCGTGATGGTTTGACAGATATTTTAAGAAGAGAAAATTATACTAAAGGCGTAATCGTGAGACAAGAAGAAGAAGGTATACATATTGACATGTATATCATTGTTAGCTTTGGAACAAAAATTTCCGAAGTTGCGCATAACGTTCAAGAACGTGTCAAATACACACTAGAAAAAACACTCGGTATTACAGTGGAATCAGTGAATATTTATGTTCAAGGTGTCCGAGTAATCAAGGAATCATAAGGAGGATTATGTAAGTGAGTATATATCAGTTAGACTCAGAGAAATTTGCAGCAATGATAGCACTTGGAGCAGAGAATTTAGCAAAAAATGCTGATTTTGTAGATTCATTGAATGTCTTCCCGGTTCCAGATGGTGACACGGGAACGAATATGAATCTATCGATGACAAGTGGAGCAGAAGAAGTTGCGAAAAATGACAAAGACACAATTAGTGCCGTTGGGGCCAACTTGGCAAAAGGTTTACTAATGGGTGCCCGCGGGAACTCAGGTGTTATTTTATCCCAACTTTTCCGAGGTTTTTCTAAAGCAATTGAAAATAAAGAAACGTTAAACGCGGAAGAATTTGCTGGTGCTTTCGTTAAAGGGGTGGAAACTGCCTATAAAGCCGTGATGAAACCCGTGGAAGGAACAATTCTCACTGTAGCTCGTGAAGCCGCAAAAGCGGGAGTTGCAGCAGCAAGTGAACATCAAGATATCGAATTAGTAATGGAAGCCATTTTAAAACAAGGGAAAGTCGCATTAGAAAAAACACCAGATTTACTTCCAGTTTTAAAAGAAGTTGGTGTTGTTGATAGTGGTGGCCAAGGTCTTATCATTATTTATGAAGGATTTTACGGCGTATTAACTGGCAAAATGGCTGAAGCTCCTGATTATATGGCATCTATGAATGAACTAATTAATGCCGAACATCATCGCCATGTCCAAGACTTTATGTCAACGGAAGATATTCATTTTGGTTACTGTACTGAAATCATCGTGAAAATCAACGAAAATAAACCCGGTCAAAAACCTTTTGATGAAGAACAGTTCCGTCAAGATTTAAGTAAACTTGGGGATTCTCTTCTAGTAGCTGCAGATGATGAAGTAGTAAAAGTACATGTCCACGTGGAACATCCGGGTGAAGTACTTAATTACGGTCAACAATATGGTAGTCTACTTAAAATGAAAGTAGAAAATATGCGTGAACAGCATAATGAAATTGTTGGTGATGACAAAGCACCAGCAAAAGAAAAAGCGGCTTATGGTATTGTTACTGTTTCAGCTGGAGAAGGATTGAAGAAACTATTTGAAAGCATGGGCGTTTCGGTTGTTCTTTCAGGTGGGCAAACAATGAATCCAAGTACAGAAGATATCGTAAAAGCAATTGAATCAGCAAATGCAGAACAAGTTTTTGTTCTTCCAAATAATAAAAATATCCAAATGGCTGCAGAACAAGCAGCACAAATTCTAGGAGATGATAAAGTACAAATCATCCCTACAAAAACAATTCCACAAGGTCTTACTGCCGTTCTTTCATTCCAAGCAGATCAAGATTTCCTAGCTAATGCAGAAGCAATGAGAGCAGCAATTGAAGACGTAGCAAGTGGCCAAGTAACGACAGCTGTACGTGATACAACAGTAGAAGGTGTCGAAATCAAAAAAGACAGCTTCATCGGTATGGTTGAAGGCAAAATCAAAGTCAGCTGTGCAACATTAGAAGAAGCTGCATACGAAACACTGGAGAAACTGCTCGATGACGATAGCGAAATCGTTACTATCATTGTTGGTGAAGATTCAGATACTTCAAAAGCAGAAACGCTTGCTGATAAAGTAACAGAAGCCTTCCCTGATGTCGAAGTAGAAATTCACGAAGGTGACCAACCAGTTTATCCGTACATTTTTGCTGTAGAATAAAGACGCCTCTGTAAATGAATAGAAGAAAGGATGATTTTAGTGAAATTTAATAGCGTATTTGATATTATTGGTCCAGTAATGATTGGTCCGTCAAGTTCTCATACTGCCGGTGCTAGTCGTATTGGTGCCATTGCACGAGCTGTTTTTAATGAACAACCATCCCAAGTAGATATTCATTTATATGGTTCTTTTGCCAAAACCTATAAAGGCCATGGCACGGATGTAGCGCTGATTGGTGGCTTGCTCGGCTTTGAGCCAGATGATCCGCGCATGAAAGAATCTCCGAAGCTTGCTGAAGAGTGGGGCATGCGCATTCAGTTTATTGAAGAAGTGGAAGAGCCGCCTCATCCAAACACTGTAAAATTAGTTTTAAAACATGGCATGCAACAAATGACATTAATTGGTGCATCCATTGGCGGTGGAAAAGTAGAAATTATTCGTTTAAACGAATTCGAACTAGAATTCACTGGAACTGCTCCAGCTATCCTTATTTTACATCAAGACAAATTTGGCGCGATTGCTGCAGTATCCTCCGTGATTGCCGACTATAAAATTAATATCGGTCAAATGAAAGTATCGCGTAAAGTAAAAGGCGACGAAGCGTTAATGGTAATTGAAGTGGATCAACACGTCGAACAAGCGTTAATTAGCAAAATTGCTGAATTACCAGGGATTTATCAAGTAGCAAGTGTCATGATTTAGTAGTTTGATACTTCCTCTCTAGTGAATCGGTGGCTTTCGCTCGATTTGTGTAAAGCCAAATGTGCGTCAATAAAACGTGCATTTGGCTTTATTTTGAGTTGTAAATCAGGTATGTTGGTAAAGAGTAAAGAAAGTGAGTGTGGACAATGTTTAGAACTGTAGCAGAATTAGTAGATATCGCGGAACGTGAGAACCTAACTATTGCTGAAATTATGATTAAGCGTGAAATGAATATTTCTGGTTTACCGCGGGAAGAAATAACAGCTGCGATGGAACGGAATTTAGATATTATGGAAGAAGCTATTCGCGAGGGTGAGGCGGGTGTTACTTCTACCACTGGCTTAACAGGCGGAGATGCCGTCCTAATGCAAGACTATATCAAAAAAGGAAACTTCTTATCAGGCGAAGTTTTACTTGATTCTGTAGCAAAAGCAATCGCAACGAATGAAGTTAATGCTTCAATGGGCGTCATTTGCGCCACCCCAACTGCAGGAAGTGCCGGTGTTGTACCAGGTGTCCTTTTTTCTTTAAAAGATCGTTTGGAAATGACACGTGAGGATATGGTTAATTTTTTATTCACAGCAGGCGCTTTTGGTTATGTAGTTGCGAATAATGCTTTTATAAGTGGAGCAGCAGGTGGTTGTCAGGCGGAAATTGGTTCTGCAAGTGCGATGGCTTCAGCAGCGATTGTGGCCGCAGCCGGCGGAACTCCCGAACAATCAGCACATGCTATGGCGATGACGATGAAAAATATGCTCGGACTTGTTTGTGATCCAGTAGCGGGACTTGTGGAAGTACCATGTGTGAAACGTAATGCACTTGGTTCCTCGCAAGCCATTATTTCAGCAGACATGGCGCTCGCAGGGATTAAGAGCCGCATTCCCTGTGATGAAGTAATTGAAGCAATGCACCGCGTAGGCTTACAAATGCCAAGCTCTTTAAGAGAAACGGCAGAAGGAGGATTGGCGGCTACACCGACTGGACGTGCAATTCAGCGGAAGATTTTTGGACTGTCGCCAGAAGATAAGCGTGAGTGAACTTAAACGAATCCCGACAACTGAAATCAAAGGAATTGGCGAAGAAACAGCGAAAACGTTAAAAGAGTTAGGTTTATCCACCGTACATGATTTACTTTGGAACTTCCCGTATCGCTATGAGGATTATCGGTTGCGGGATTTATCAGAAGTGGCGCATGAAGAACGGATTACCATTCAAGGCGAAGTCCTAACAGAAGCAACAGTAGCCTTTTACGGTCGCAAAAAATCCAAGCTCTCTTTCCGTGTGTCAACAGAAGGGCAAGTCATCAAAATCGATTTTTTCAATCAACCCTATCTAAAAAGTAAAATAACCGTTGGTGAAACAGTAACCATTTCTGGCAAATGGGACAAGAGCCGCGCACAAGTTACAGCCAGCAAAATTAAAATTGGTGCTGTCGAAAACGAAGAAGAACTTGAAGGCGTTTATCGGCTAAAAGGAACCTTGCGCAACAAAACCATGCAAAAATATACGAGACTGGCGTTTGATAGCTATAGTCAAGATATAGAAGAAGTTATTCCGAGTAATCTTTTAAAAAAATACCAATTAATGGATCGCCTGGAAGCAGTGCGCATTCTCCATTTTCCGAAAAATAATGAAGAATTAAAACAAGCTAGACGTCGAATGGTCTATGAAGAATTCTTATTGTTCCAATTAAAAATGCAGTTCTTTCGTAAAATTGAACGTGAGAAATCAGGCGGAATTTCGATTAATTACGATGTAGAAGATTTACGTCATTACATTGATTCCTTACCATTCCCACTAACAAAAGCGCAAAAACGAGTAGTCAATGAAATTTGTGGCGATATGTTATCACACTTTCATATGAATCGTTTGCTACAAGGAGACGTTGGATCGGGGAAAACGGTCGTAGCATCTATTGCCATGTATGCGGCGGCCAAAAGTGGCTTCCAAAGTGCGCTCATGGTACCAACCGAAATTTTAGCCGAGCAACATGCGAATTCCTTAGTAGAACTGTTGCAACCTTTTGATATTACAGTTGGTTTACTAACGAGTAGTGTGAAAGGCAAACAACGCAGAGAATTACTGGCAATGCTCGAAAATGGCTCCATCGATGTTTTAATTGGAACGCATGCATTAATTCAAGACGAAGTAATTTATCATCGTCTAGGTTTAGTTATTACAGATGAACAACATCGCTTTGGCGTAGCACAGCGTCGAGTTCTTCGCGAAAAAGGGGAATATCCGGATGTTTTATTTATGACCGCAACCCCAATTCCTAGAACGCTTGCAATTACAGCATTTGGCGAAATGGATGTATCGATTATCGATGAACTCCCAGCTGGGCGAAAAGAAATCGAAACTTACTGGGTAAAACATCAAATGCTTGATCGCGTTATCGGTTTTATGGAAAAAGAAATCGACAAAGGCCACCAAGTCTACATCATTTGTCCGCTAATTGAAGAATCAGAAAAACTTGACGTGCAAAATGCAATAGACGTTTTCAACATTCTACAAAATAAATGGGGCACTAAATATATTCCAGGTCTTATGCACGGTAAACTATTACCAGCAGACAAAGAGCAAATCATGCGCGACTTTAATGATAAAAAAATTGATTGCCTTGTTTCGACCACGGTAGTTGAAGTTGGCGTAAACGTACCAAACGCTACCATGATGGTCATATACGATGCAGATCGTTTTGGTTTAGCACAATTGCACCAACTTAGAGGTCGGGTTGGGCGAGGGGCAGACCAGTCTTACTGTATTTTAATTGCTGATCCAAAAACCGAAGTCGGAAAAGAACGTATGATGATTATGTCAGAAACAAACGATGGCTTTGTGGTCAGTGAACGCGATCTAGAACTTCGCGGTCCTGGGGATTTCTTCGGTAGAAAACAAAGCGGTGTTCCAGAATTCAAAGTAGCAGATATGGTTCACGATTATCGCGTACTAGAAATTGCTCGCCAAGATGCCGTCCATATGATTTTTGAAGAAGACATGTTAGAAAACAAAACCTATGAAAAATTAGTAGCGCTCCTTGAGGAAGAAGGCGTCTTCACGGAGCAAAAACTAGATTAAACCTATGTAACAATCTTTAAAAAAACTTGCAACTTGGCTTGATTTTTAATAACATATTAAAGTACCAACAAATACAAGGGAAGTTCTGAATGTTATCCTACAGAGGTAACTTCCTTTTTTTACCTACTGTTTAGTAGCTGGTATTAATACCTTTCACAAAAAAGAGATGAGGATACATGCATGAAAAAATATTCTAAAAAGGATCGTCAAATGAAACTTCAAGTTGCGATTGAAGAAAATCCTTTCATAACAGATGAGCAGCTTGCGGAAAAATTTGGGGTCAGTGTGCAAACTATTCGTTTAGATAGGGTAGCACTTTCCATCCCCGAACTTAGAGAGCGAATCAAACATGTTGCGAGTGTCAATTATGCCGATGCAGTAAAAAGCCTTCCCATCGATGAAGTGATTGGTGAAATTATTGATATTCAACTTAGCAAGAGCGCTATTTCTATTTTTGATGTGCGTAGTGAGCATGTTTTTAAACGAAATAAAATCGCTCGTGGGCACCATTTGTTTGCCCAAGCTAATTCCTTAGCAACCGCCGTCATCCCAAATGAACTAGCTCTAACTACACAAGCAACCGTTCGCTTTGTTCGTTCTGTAAACGAAGGAGAGCGCATCATCGCAAAAGCAAAAGTACGTCCGGCAACAGACAACAGAGCAATTACAATTGTAGACGTGAAAAGCTATGTTGGAGATGAAATTGTACTTAAAGGCAAATTTGAAATGTATCACGCAACGCAAAAATGAAAATAAAGGACTGACGTATAATGAAAATTGCTGTAGATGCGATGGGTGGAGATCACGCACCAAAAGAAATTGTTTTAGGCGTGATGAAAGCTGTGGCCCAATATAAAGATATTGAAATTCTTCTATTTGGAGACGAAACAAAAATAAATGAATATTTAACTGATAAAACTCGCGTAAAAATCATACATACCGATGAAAAAATTGAAAGTGATGATGAACCAGTTCGCGCTGTAAAACGGAAGAAAAAAGCTTCTATGGTACTTGCTGCTCAAGCAGTAAAAGACGGCGAAGCGGATGCTTGTATTTCAGCCGGAAATACAGGCGCACTAATGTCCACTGGATTGTTCGTCATTGGTCGTATTAAAGGAATCGACCGTCCAGCACTTGCACCCACACTACCAACAGTGACAGGAAAAGGCTTTGTTATGCTTGATTTAGGAGCAAATGCGGAAGCAAAACCAGAACATTTACTACAATTTGGTTTAATGGGCTCGGTTTACGCAGAAAAAGTGCGTAAAATTGATCGTCCTCGCGTAGCACTTTTAAACATTGGAACAGAAGAAACCAAAGGAAATGATTTAACAAAAAAATCATTTGAACTTATGAAAAATCAAGATGCTTACGAATTTATCGGCAATATCGAAGCGCGTGATTTATTAATGGATGTAGCAGATGTTGTTGTAACCGACGGATTTACTGGTAATATGGTACTTAAGTCCATCGAAGGAACAGGCGCCGCTTTCCTAAGTATGCTAAAAATGAGTTTGCTGAATGGCTTTAAAAATAAAGTCGCAGCCAGCTTCTTGAAAAAAGATTTAATGGCTTTAAAAGCAAAAATGGATTATAGCGAATATGGTGGTGCTTGTTTGTTCGGTGTTCAAGCTCCAGTTGTAAAAGCCCACGGTTCATCCAATGCTAATGGTATTTTCACGACTATCCGTCAAGTACGTGAAATGGTTGAAAAACAAGTGGTCGAAACAATTAAAGCAGAAGTAGACAAAGTAAAAGTAGGAGGAACAGAAGCAAATGACTAAAATCGCATTCGTATTTCCCGGTCAAGGAGCACAAAAAATTGGCATGGGACAAGATGTAGCAGCAGAATATCCTGAAGCAAAGAAAATCTATGATGACGCTGACGAAAGACTCGGGTTTTCAATCACAGAAATTATTACAGAAGGTCCAATCGAATTATTAACGAAATCTGAAAACGCACAACCAGCTTTAGTTTCCACAAGTGTCGCTATTTTACGTGCACTGGAAACGTATGGTGTGAAAGCTGATTACGTAGCGGGGCACAGCCTTGGTGAATATAGTGCGCTTGTTGCTGGCGGATTTTTAGAAGCAAGTGATGCGATTTACCTCGTACGTAAACGCGGTGAATTAATGGAAGCAGCTGTACCAAACGGTGCCGGCGCAATGGCCGCTGTCCTTGGCGTAGACCGGGAAACATTAAAAGCAATCACCGAAGAAGTAACTAAAGAAGGCGATGCAGTACAACTTGCTAATCTTAACTGCCCAGGACAAATCGTTATTTCTGGAACAACTGCTGGTGTTGAAAAAGCTGGCGAAAAAGCAAAAGCAAATGGGGCGAAACGTGTACTACCTCTTGCGGTTAGTGGACCGTTCCACTCGAGTTTAATGGAGCCTGCTGCACTTGCTTTTCGTGACATTTTAGCAGAAGTAGAAATTTCAGATGGTAACATTCCAGTTGTTAACAACATAGATGCCAAACAAACTACTGATAAAGCGGAAATTAGCGATAAATTAATCAAACAAATTTATTCCCCAGTGCTATGGGAAGATATCGTAGAAGAACTAATTAAAAACGGCGTAGATACGTTTGTCGAAATTGGTTCTGGAAAAGTCTTAGCAGGTTTAATTAAGAAAATCAATCGTGATGTAACTGTACTGTCAGCAGGTGACGCTGAATCAGTGAAAAGTGTTGCCGCGACATTGAAAGGAGAATAATTAATGACTTTACAAGGAAAAGTAGCAGTAGTAACAGGTGGATCACGCGGAATTGGTCGTGACATCGCCATTAAATTAGCCAAAGAAGGCGCCAATATTTTCTTTAATTACAATGGTAGCCCAGAAGCTGCAGAAGAAACAGCAAAACTCGTTGCTGAATATGGTGTGGAAGTAGAAGCAATGAA
The DNA here is from genome assembly GCF_013282665.1 of Listeria monocytogenes. GTDB lineage: Bacteria > Bacillota > Bacilli > Lactobacillales > Listeriaceae > Listeria > Listeria monocytogenes_C. Next base: position 169,664 of record NZ_CP054041.1, on the reverse strand, counting down.
AGCAAACGTAGCCATTGCCGAAGATGTAGATGCCTTTTTCAAACAAGCAATTGAACGCTTTGGTCGTGTGGATATTCTCGTGAATAATGCGGGAATTACACGTGATAACTTATTAATGCGTATGAAAGAAGACGAATGGGATGACGTAATTAACATCAACCTAAAAGGAACTTTCCTTTGCACAAAAGCAGTAACTCGTACAATGATGAAACAACGTGCGGGTAAAATCATTAATATGGCATCCGTTGTTGGTTTGATTGGTAACGCTGGTCAAGCAAACTATGTAGCAAGTAAAGCAGGCGTTATCGGCTTAACAAAGACAACTGCTCGAGAACTTGCGCCTCGTGGCATTAACGTAAATGCTATTGCTCCAGGTTTCATTACAACAGATATGACCGACAAATTAGATGAAAAAACAAAAGAAGCAATGTTAGCACAAATTCCGCTTGGTGCTTACGGAACAACCGAAGATATTGCAAATGCAGTTCTTTTCCTAGCGAGTGATGCTTCGAAGTATATTACTGGTCAAACACTATCTGTTGATGGCGGAATGGTCATGTAAAATTGGTTAATGAATGCGAATTTACTTGGCTCGCATTACTTTAAATATTTTTGTTTACGTAGGAGAAATAATCCTATATAATACTTGGAGGGAGGTGAAGTGAAAAATGGCAGAAGTATTAGAAAAAGTTACAAAAATCATCGTTGACCGTCTAGGTGTCGAGGAATCCAAAGTAACTTTAGAAGCTTCCTTCAAAGAAGATCTAGGTGCAGATTCCCTAGATGTTGTTGAATTAGTAATGGAACTTGAAGACGAGTTCGGAGTTGAAATCTCTGATGGCGACGCTGAAAACATTAACACAGTTGGTGATGCAGTGAAGTACATAGAGGCGAACGCATAAAACTTTATGTGACCGGATAAATGAGGGTGCCCGTGTTACTTATCTTTGCTGTGGTAACTTCCGCACGCGAGATGAGTAGCGCAGGTGGCCTCTTTTTCAAGGTCACGAGATTTGTTGGTTCATTTTCTAAGCAGCTTTTTGCTAGTGGCTGTTTAGAAAATGAACTTGCTTATTAAAGAGAGGAGCAAGTGAAATGAATCAATGGGAAGAATTACAAGAAAGTGTTGGCTTTGATTTTAAAGATGTTGAATTATTAAAACAAGCATTCACACATTCCTCATATGTGAACGAACACCGCCGAGAAAATGTGAAAGATAATGAACGCTTAGAATTTCTTGGTGATGCCGTACTTGAACTTACAGTATCGGACTACCTTTTTAACAAATATCCAGATATGGCAGAAGGACACATGACAAAAATGCGTGCAGCAATTGTTTGTGAGCCTTCTTTAGTTGAGTTTGCAGAAGCAGTACATTTTTCTAAATACGTGCGACTCGGTAAAGGGGAAGAAAAAGCTGGTGGGAGAACTCGTCCAGCACTTCTAGCGGATGTATTCGAATCTTTTATCGGCGCGCTTTATTTAGATAATGGGATTGACAAAGTCGTGACATTTTTAGAACGCGTTATTTTTCCGAAAATTGATGCAGGGGCATATCTACAAACCGTTGATTATAAAACGCAACTACAAGAAATTGTTCAACGGGACCGTGATGTCTTGATCGAATATGATATCCTTGGTGAAACAGGACCAGCACACAATAAAGCATTCGATGCCCAAGTAATTGTTAATGGACAAGTACTCGGAAAAGGCAGCGGCAGAACAAAAAAACAAGCAGAACAAAGTGCGGCACAATTTGCTATAAACCAACTAACACACAGATAAACAAAAATGGAGGTGTCCGGACATGTTATTAAAACGATTAGAAATGAATGGCTTTAAATCCTTTGCTGACAAAGTTGCGATAGATTTCGTGCCCGGCATGACTGCAGTTGTAGGACCAAATGGCAGCGGGAAAAGTAATATTACAGAAGCAATCCGCTGGGTACTTGGTGAGCAGTCCGCTAAATCGCTCCGTGGTGGCCGAATGGGCGACGTTATTTTTGCTGGAAGTGATACGCGTAAACCAATTAATTTTGCGGAAGTATCGCTTATTCTCGAAAATGAAGACCATTTTTTACCACTTGATTATAGCGAAGTAGCTGTTACTAGACGTATTTACCGTAATGGTGATAGCGAGTTTTTAATTAATAAAGAAAATTGTCGGCTAAAAGATATTGTCGATTTATTTATGGACTCTGGACTTGGAAGAGAGTCTTTTTCGATTATTTCGCAAGGGAAAATTGATGAGATTTTGAACAGCAAACCAGAAGAACGTCGCTCGATTTTTGAAGAAGCAGCCGGCGTACTTAAGTATAAACACCGTAAAAAACAAGCCGAAAATAAATTATTTGAAACGGAAGAAAATTTAAACCGTGTACAAGATATTTTGTATGAATTAGAAGGGCAACTGGAGCCGCTTGAAATGCAAGCTTCTATTGCGAAAGATTATTTATTCCAACAAGAAGAACTAGAAAAATACGAAGTGACTTTACTGGCGAGCGAAATTAGTTCTTTAACAGAAAAACTAGCCGAAGTGCGTAAAGAATTTGGTGAAAATCAGACTGTATTAATCAAGTTACGCGAAGAATTACACGCGGAAGAAGCAGTTATTTCACGTGAAAAACAAGCACTTAATGAAACAGATATTGCGCTAGATAATTTACAAGAACGCCTTTTAGTTGAAACGGAGAAGCTGGAACAACTAGAAGGGGAACGGAATCTTCAATTAGAACGTAAAAAGCATAGTAGCGAAAATGAACAAGTCTACGCAGAAACATTGGCGGCAATTACGGAAAAAATTGCGGCTTTAGAAGAACAAAAAGAAGTACTTAGCAATTCAAAACTCGAAAAAGAAACAGCGCTTGAAATGGCTGTCAAAGCGAAAAAAGAGCTAGAAGCGACACTTGCCAAATACGATGATTTATCCGAAGAAGCAATCGAAAACCGCAAAAGTGATTATATTGATCTACGTCACACGCAGACGACCATTAATAATGATTTAGGTTATATTGAGCGCCAAATTGGGCAAATCAATAGTCGAATTGACAAATTAGACTTAGAAAATAGTCATCATGTCGATGATAGAAAAGATATGCTATCGCAAATCGAAACAACCAAAACACATTTAACAAAAATCCAAAGTGAGCTTACGGAACAGATGGAAATTTACCGTGAAGTACAGCAAACTTTAGCGAAACAAGAAGCGATTTTTGGGACACAAGAACGCGCACTTTATAAACATTATGAAACAGTGCAACAAATGAAATCGCGGAAGGAAACATTAGAGGAGTTGGCGGATGATTATGCTGGCTTTTTCCAAGGTGTCCGGGAAGTTTTAAAAGCGAAAAAAGAAATTCCAGGGATTTTAGGTGCGTTAGTAGAACTAGTAGAAATACCTGCGAAATACCAACAAGCTATGGAAACAGCGCTCGGGGCAAGTGCGCAGAACGTTGTCGTAGAAGATGACCGCGTTGCTCGCGAAGCTATTAGTTTCTTGAAGAAAACAAAAAGTGGCCGTGCAACCTTCTTACCACTTTCGACTATTCAACCTCGTGAACTTCCAGCCGCAACGAAAAACGCTTTAAGCAACCAACCTGCTTTTATCGCGCTTGCAAGTGAAGTCATTTCTTTTGATGAAAAAGTTTCTCCGGTCATTTTGAATGCGCTAGGTACAACGATTTTGGCGAAAGATTTGAAAGGAGCGAATACGCTCGCTCGTTTAGTTAACTTTAGGTATCGCGTTGTGACACTGGAAGGGGACGTAGTGAATGCCGGTGGTTCGATGACTGGTGGAGCAACCAAAGGCGGAAAGTCGTCTATTTTAACGAGAAAACATGAGTTAGGCCAATTAGCAGAGAAAATTGCCGAGTTAAACGAAGCCACTCGTGAAATGGAATCCGCAGTGCAACTTGCGAAAGATAGCATGGCGAAAAAACGCGAAGAATTAGAAGAAACACGAGGAATCGGTGAAAATTTACGTTTACAAGAAAAAGAATTACTTGGGAAATTAGACCGAGAAACCGAGAATCTAGAGCGTTTTAATAAACAACTACAATTATATGATATTGAAAAAGCAGACGGTAGCGAAGAATTAAACAAACTACTGGAGCGAAAAGAAACTTTACTACATGAACAAGTCGAAATCGCGAAACAAATCGAAGCAACTGATGAAGAAATTAAGGCGATGACAAGTTCAAGCAAAGCATTAGAAAGCAAACGTGCAGCAGATTTAGAAAGTCTGTCATCCTTAAAAGCGCAAATCGCCGCTAAACGAGAGCAACTTCAATCAGCTACAGAAGCCGTCGAGCGAGTAACGACAACGCTACATGAAAATTACGAACAAAAAGAAGCGGCTGAACAAAAACTAGCTTCCTTAAAAACCAACTTAACTAGCGTTCATACAAGCGAAGAATCAGCCAGAAAATCCATTGAAGAACTGCGCAAAGATAAGGCTGAAACAAGCGAAAAACTTACGCAAACAAGACAAGCTCGCGCTGAACTACAAGAAAAATTAGAACTACTAGAAGCCGAGTTAACACAAAAAAATAATCAAATCAGTTTTTATGTAGAGCAAAAAAATAATGCAGAAATCAGTATTGGACGTTTAGAAGTAGACATTACGAACCGAATTGACCGTTTGCAAGAAGCTTATTTACTAACACCAGAGCAAGCAGAAGAAAAAATCTTGCCAGAAGTAAATACTGAACAAGCTCGTTCGAAAGTTCGCTTATTAAAACGTTCTATTGATGAACTAGGTATCGTCAATATTGGCGCTATCGAAGAATTCGAGCGTATCCAAGAACGTTTTGACTTCCTAAATGGGCAACAAGCGGATTTACTTGCTGCAAAAGAAACCCTCTTTAAAGTTATGGACGAAATGGATGAAGAAATGAAAATTCGTTTTAGTGAAAGTTTTGAAGCAATTAAAACCGAATTTGCAATTGTTTTCCCGGAGCTATTTGGTGGAGGTAGCGCGGAACTGGTGCTCCTTGATCCAGAAAATCTCCTAACAACTGGGATTGATATTGTCGTTCAACCACCTGGGAAAAAATTACAAAACTTATCGCTTCGTTCTGGCGGAGAACGTGCGCTAACGGCGATTGCATTGCTATTTGCTATCATTCGCGTTCGCCCAGTACCATTCTGTATTTTGGATGAAGTAGAAGCGGCACTAGATGAAGCCAACGTTACACGATTCAGCCGTTACTTGAAGCAATTTGAGTCCGGCACGCAGTTCATTGTTATCACGCATCGTAAAGGAACAATGGAAGAAGCCGACGTATTATACGGTGTTACCATGCAAGAGTCCGGTGTCTCCAAATTAGTATCAGTTCGCTTAGAAGAAACAGCCGAACTCATTAAATAAAAGGAGTAGACAAAATGACCTTTTTTAAAAAATTAAAAGATAAAATTACCCAGCAAACAGATTCTGTTTCTGGAAAATTTAAAGATGGCTTATCCAAAACACGCGGCAACTTTTCCGGAAAAATCAACGAAATGGTTGCTCGCTATCGTAAAGTCGACGAAGATTTCTTTGAAGAACTAGAAGAAATCCTTATTGGAGCCGACGTTGGTTTTGAAACTGTTATGGAACTAGTCGATACACTGCGTCGTGAAGTTCAACTTAGAAACATTAGCGATCCAAAAGACGTCCAAGAAGTGATTGTCGAAAAATTAGTTGAGATTTACCAAGGGGACGAAAAAGAAGATGAAGCACTTCATATCGAAGAAAATGGACTAACTGTTATCTTGTTTGTTGGTGTGAACGGGGTTGGTAAAACAACCTCTATCGGAAAAATGGCTCATCGCTTTAAACAAGAAGGCAAAAAAGTGATGCTGGCTGCTGGTGACACATTCCGAGCTGGTGCCATTGATCAACTTGAAGTTTGGGGCGAGCGCACCGGCGTTGATGTCATTAAACAAGCTGAGGGAAGCGACCCAGCAGCGGTGATGTTTGATGCCGTTCAAGCCGCAAAAGCACGCAAAGCGGACGTTTTACTTTGCGATACAGCTGGCCGTTTACAAAACAAAGTCAATCTAATGAATGAGTTAGAAAAAGTAAAGCGTGTCATTACGCGCGAAATTCCTAATGCGCCGCACGAAGTTTTACTAGTACTCGACGCAACCACTGGTCAGAATGCTTTCGTTCAAGCGAAACAATTTAAAGAAACAACAGACGTAACCGGTATTATCCTCACAAAACTGGACGGAACTGCCAAAGGTGGTATAGTTATTGCCATTCGCAATGAACTAGACATTCCAGTAAAATTCGTCGGTCTTGGGGAGCAAATGGATGACCTGCAAGCCTTTGATGCAAATGAATATGTGTATGGCTTATTTGCTGATATGGTTGATAACGAAAAATAATCAGAGAAAGCCGAATGATACCCGTCATTCTGGCTTTTTTCTCTTTTATTTAACCTTCCTTGACATTCCCGCGATTTCACCGTATCCTTTAAAAGGAGAGAGGTGAAATGCCTTGTTTGAGAAGACAAACCGTATGAATTTATTATTTGATTTTTACCAGGAATTACTAACAACAAAACAAAAAGCCTATGTTTCTTTTTATTACCTGGATGATTACTCGCTAGGCGAAATTGCTGAAGAATTTGAAGTGAGTAGACAAGCCATTTATGATAATATTAAAAGAACCGAAGAAAGCCTAGAAAAATACGAAGAAAAACTAGGGATGCTAAAAAAATATCAACAACGAGAAAAACTTTTTAATCAATTAGAAGCACAATTAACCAAGAAGAATTTTCTGGACGAGCAAGTGAAAGATACGCTCGAACAGCTTAAAAATATCGATTAGGAGGCCAGAATCATGGCATTTGAAGGACTAGCTGGAAGACTCCAAGAAACAATGAACAAAATTCGCGGCAAAGGGAAAGTAAACGAAGCGGACGTAAAAGAAATGATGCGTGAAGTTCGCCTTGCTTTACTAGAAGCCGATGTTAACTTTAAAGTCGTTAAACAATTCATTAAAACAGTAAGCGAACGTGCTGTCGGCGCAGACGTTATGAAAAGCCTAACACCAGGTCAACAAGTTATCAAAATCGTTCAAGAAGAACTAACAAGTTTAATGGGCGGAGAAGAAAGCAAAATCGGAACAGCGGACCGTCCGCCAACCGTTATTATGATGGTAGGTTTACAAGGGGCTGGTAAAACAACGACTTCCGGAAAACTTGCTAATTTATTACGCAAAAAATATAACCGCAAACCATTACTTGTCGCAGCAGATATTTACCGACCTGCCGCAATCAAACAATTAGAAACACTTGGCAAGCAATTAGATATGCCGGTATTTTCTTTAGGAGACCAAGTAAGCCCGGTAGAAATCGCCAAACAAGCGATTGCTAAAGCCAAAGAAGAACATTTAGACTATGTCATTATCGATACAGCCGGTCGTCTTCATATTGACGAAACGCTAATGGATGAGTTAAAACAAGTGAAAGAAATTGCAACACCAACCGAAATCCTGCTTGTTGTCGATTCCATGACGGGGCAAGATGCTGTCAACGTGGCGCAAAGCTTCAACGAACAATTAGAAATTACAGGTGTCGTGCTAACCAAATTAGACGGCGATACACGTGGTGGTGCCGCGCTTTCGATTCGTTCCGTCACTGGCAAACCAATTAAATTTATCGCGACTGGCGAAAAAATGGAAGCTCTAGAAACTTTCCATCCAGATCGTATGGCTTCCAGAATTCTCGGCATGGGCGATGTGCTTTCCCTTATTGAAAAAGCACAAACCGATGTGGATGCAGAAAAAATGAAAGCTATGGAACAAAAAATGAAAGACAACAGCATGACGCTAGATGACTTCCTAGACCAATTACAACAAGTAAAACAAATGGGACCACTAGATGAACTACTTAAAATGATGCCAGGGGCGAACAAAATGAAAGGCCTCGACAACATGAATGTCGATGATAAGCAACTTGGTCACATCGAAGCGATTATCAAATCAATGACTAAAAACGAAAAAGATAATCCAGATATCATTAATGCAAGTAGAAGAAAACGGATTGCTCGCGGAAGCGGTCGTCCTGTTCAAGAAATTAACCGCCTCCTAAAACAATTTGCTGAAATGAAAAAAATGATGAAGCAAATGACTGGTGGCGGCAAAGGCAAAAAAGGCAAAAATCCATTCGGCAATTTCAAAATGCCATTTTAATTCCAAAAGCCAAAATCCATTTCGGGTTTTGGTTTTTTTTCATACCTTAACATCCCTAAAATCATTTCTTTACAAACCCTTCATTCAACCAACAAATTGCGTTGCTATAATGTACAAGAAGCTTACAAAAGGAGGAGAAAGAATGAAACATTGGGTAAAAGTAACAGGGGCAGGGATACTAGGCGCAACCATACTACTAGGAGGATGCGGGGCGCAGTCAGAAGAAAAAGCAGAAGCAAATGTTAAAACCGAACAAACACTCCAACCGGGCAGCCAAATTAAATTAGAAGGTGCCGTAAATGTCCGGGACTTAGGTGGATACAAAACAACGGATGGACTAACCATTAAGCCACATAAACTTATTCGAAGTGCCGAACTCGCCAACTTAAGTGATTCAGATAAGAAGAAACTTATTCATACATACAATCTTTCTCATATAGTTGATTTCCGAACGAATTCAGAAGTCGCAGCCAAACCAGATCCAAAACTCACAAATGTGGACTATACGCACGATTCTGTGATGAAAGATAATGGCGCATCTACAAGTACACAAGATTTAACTGCCAGCCTAGCTAAAATGGATAACCCAGAAACATTTCTTATTAATGCCAATAAAAGTTTTATTACAGATGAAACTTCTATTCAAGCCTATAAAGAATTTTTCGATATACTACTAGCCAATCAAGATGGTTCTGTTCTTTGGCACTGCACAGCTGGAAAAGACCGAGCTGGATTTGGAACCGCCCTCGTTCTATCAGCTTTAGATGTGGATAAAAATACGGTAATTGACGATTATATGTTGTCGAACAAATATCGTGCCGATGAAAATAAAAAAGCAATAAAAGCCGTTGCAGCAAAAACAGATAATAAAAAAGTGATTGATGGAATGACAGCCGTAATGGAAGTTCGTGAATCTTATATCAATGCAGCTTTCGATGAAATTGATGCAAAATATGGTTCGATGGATAACTTTTTGAAAGAAAAACTTGGACTAACCGACGCGAAAAAAGAACAACTAAAAAAAGCCTATCTTTATTAAAAAAAGTAAGCCCTTTGAAAAAGGGCTTTTTTTTGCGTACAAATAGAATCTTAAGTGAAGAACCATTCTAAAAAGATTTGTATACAATTGAAAGATAATTCGTGTAAAGTTTGGTTTTATAAGCCTTAATACCTATCTAACAACAGTGCTAAAGTTTAAAAACAGGCTATAAATACGCATATTTGTGTAACTTTTAGACTAAAAGAATTGAATTGAAGTATTTTTTTGTTCTAGTACTTTTTACTTTAAATTTTAAAAATATACTATATAGTAAAGTTATCTAACGGGTTATAACAGCTAGTGTCAGGTCCAAAAACGAAGGGAGGGGCATTTGTCTGAATGGGTTGGCATCTGATATTGGATAAAGGTTCAGGGGATACTTAATAGTTAGCTTATTGGAAAAACATAATTAAATACCTTTATTCTGTTTTCAGTTATTTTTCAAAATCAAGAATGATTGATTTTTAAGGGGGAAAAATGATGAAAAAACAGCGTGTAGATTACAAACGGAGATTAGACCAAAAGCGAGCGCAAAAAGCAAAATTAATTGCTGCGCTTATTACAACGACAACAATGATGGTGGCGCCAGTCACTGTGAATTACGATTCTTTTAATCACCAATTTGCCCTAAGTGGTATTCAAGCGGATGCAGCGACCATTGATTTGCTGGGGAATTCTAATCTAAATACACAGTATTCTAATGGGAAATTAGTGATTACGCTTTCGGGGAATCAATTAGTTAGTGCGAGTGCGGTATCCACGTATTATCCATACTTTGAACTACCAAGTGAACTTTCTTCTATTTTAAGTAATCCAAATATAAGAGCAAATACGAAAATTGATTATAAAATTGCTTATTTAGGAATTGGCGGTATTGGATTATTTAATCAAGGTACTGTTAATGGAAGCAGTTCAAGTAATTTCTTTATCGATCCTAGTAGAAATGCGATTGGTGCCAAAGTAAATCATTTACTGGGAGTTGGGGTTAGTAGTGTATCTACATTCACTTTGACAATTGATTTACTTGCGCTTGGCATAACAGCGCTTCCTAGTGCTAATGATGGGAAATTGGATTTTGCTGCAAGAACTGGTGATGGGCTTTTGGATATTGATTTGTTGAATAGCAATGCGGCTCGTGGTTTTATTACTACGGATGTTGGAGATGCGGATGCCGATGCGGATGCCGACGCCGATGCCGATGCCGACGCCGATGCTGACGCGGATGCGGATGCCGATGCCGACGCGGATGCGGATGCTGACGCCGACGCCGATGCGGACGCTGACGCCGATGCTGACGCCGATGCGGATGCTGATGCGGACGCTGATGCGGACGCGGATGCCGATGCTGACGCCGACGCGGATGCTGACGCCGACGCGGATGCGGATGCTGACGCCGATGCGGATGCCGACGCCGATGCGGACGCTGACGCCGATGCTGACGCCGACGCGGATGCCGACGCTGACGCAGATGCGGACGCTGACGCCGATGCGGATGCCGACGCTGACGCCGATGCCGACGCGGATGCGGATGCTGACGCCGATGCCGACGCTGACGCCGATGCCGACGCGGATGCGGATGCTGACGCCGATGCGGATGCTGACGCCGATGCGGATGCTGACGCCGATGCGGATGCTGACGCCGATGCCGACGCGGATGCGGATGCGGATGCCGACGCGGATGCGGATGCCGACGCCGATGCCGACGCCGATGCCGACGCCGATGCTGACGCGGATGCGGATGCGGATGCCGACGCGGATGCGGATGCGGATGCTGACGCCGACGCCGATGCGGACGCTGACGCTGACGCCGATGCTGACGCCGATGCGGATGCCGATGCTGACGCCGACGCGGATGCTGACGCCGACGCGGATGCGGATGCTGACGCCGATGCGGATGCCGACGCCGATGCGGACGCTGACGCCGATGCTGATGCCGATGCTGACGCCGACGCGGATGCCGACGCTGACGCCGATGCGGACGCTGACGCCGATGCTGATGCCGACGCTGACGCCGATGCCGACGCTGATGCGGATGCTGACGCCGATGCCGACGCTGACGCCGATGCCGACGCGGATGCTGATGCTGACGCCGATGCTGATGCTGACGCCGATGCCGACGCGGATGCCGACGCTGATGCGGATGCGGATGCCGACGCTGATGCGGATGCTGATGCCGACGCTGATGCGGATGCTGATGCCGACGCTGACGCGGATGCTGACGCCGACGCTGATGCGGATGCCGACGCTGACGCCGATGCCGATGCGGATGCGGATGCCGACGCGGATGCGGATGCCGACGCGGATGCGGATGCCGATGCGGATGCGGATGCCGACGCTGATGCGGATGCCGATGCGGATGCTGACGTAGACATCGACTGGAGAGATTTCTTAGTTGAAAAACCAACTGTAAATCCAATATACGAAGGGACTAAAACCATTACAGGTTCTTCCATTTATAAAAATATGAATATAAATGCCCTTCTAAAATCATTGCAATCAGATGCACCAGCTGGAACAACTTTCTATATTAATTTAACTCTTCCAGATGGTACTGTTATCGGAAATGTCTTAATCCATGCAGATGGAACCTATACTATTAATATTCCTAATTATAATTTGAAAGCTGGAGATGTTATTCATCTTCAAGTAACAGCTAAATATGGTAATGAAGTTAAAACGAGTGAAGATGTAGCTGTAACTGTCCTACCATTAGTAGATTCTGATGCCGATGCCGACGCCGATGCTGACGCCGATGCCGACGCCGATGCGGATGCCGACGCCGATGCCGACGCCGATGCCGACGCTGATGCCGACGCTGATGCCGATGGAGGAACAAATCCTTCTACCAATGGAGGAACTACTGGAACTTCTAACGGAGGTACAGGCATAACTGTTACGAACATGAGTTCAAATGGTTCGGGAACAATGCTTTCCTCGGGTTATAGCGCGGATGGAACAGCTTCTATCTCAGCGAGTGATCTTCCTTCAACTGGAGATACCAACAGTAGTCTGCCGTGGGTTGGACTTGGTCTCTTCTCGCTAGCTGGTGCGTTTTTACTACGTCTTTTCCGTAAATAAGAGCCACAATACAACGATTCCCTGTCGCTAAGAAAATTTAGCGGCAGGGATATTATAAAAAGGAGTGGTACATATGCCTTGGAGAGGTATATTAGATGAACTTGAAAATAAAATTATTGATCAATTAACAGAAGATGAAGAACACGCCACTTACAACGGGAAATGGCATGGTTTTCTAACAATCGGCTATAAAAATAAACGAGCTATTGTCATAAATTTTAGCTATCTTTGCCTAGCCAACTTAATCAATGAAATGAAAAAAAGTGCAATAAAAAACCAAACCGAAGAGGCAATTTCTTTTAAAATAGATGTAGCCGTGGATTATCAACTTGAAAATTTAGGAGAATGGAATAAAAAAGCTTTAAAAACGAAGAAAAATTATTATAGAAGAGGCATTGCCTTAAATGAAAATTTTAAAATAGCTTTAATGGAACAGGAAATTAATGCGAACGCTATCCTTCTACCAGGTGATGAGGGTTTAGCTATCAACGTTGAAAATATGAATAGATATTTAATCCAAACAAATAAAAATCAAGCTCAATTAAACTTAACCGTAGATTCCACTATTGTCACTTTTAATACGGTAGGCTGGTTTTTTGATGGAAAGAAAATTCATGAGCTAGAAACGAGCGAGCTTGAGCATGGTCGTAGAAACATCGAACAATTAACTCCAGATAATGTTTCTGAACTAGTTAAACATGCTGGGAATTATTTAACACGCCAAGTCAATCAGACAGGCGAATTTAACTACGGTTGGTTTGCTTGCTTTGATAAAAAAATTAAACACTATAATAGTTTACGCCATGCGAGTACAACTTATTCCATGCTAGAAGCCTTCGAACTAACAGGCGAAAAAGCTATTTTAGAAGCAGCGACAAAAGCTTTGACCTATTTAGAACAGAATTTTATTTACGAAAAAGAGGATCTAGCTTTTCTCATTGAACCAGAATTGCGTGAAGTTAAATTAGGCGGGTCAGCTGCCACTTTACTAGCGTTAACTAAATACATGAAAATTACTGGAACGAAAACCTATCTGCCATTATGCCGGAAAATAGCCAATGCGATTCTTTCCTTGCAAGACGCTGACGGAAAGTTTACGCATGTTCTGGAATATCCCTCCTTAGAAGTAAAAGATATTTTCCGAATTATTTATTACGACGGGGAAGCTGTGTTTGGTCTACTTCGCTTATATGAAATCGACCGCGATTTGAAATGGTTAGATGCAGCAGCAAAATCCTTTGATCATTTTATTCGCGATAATTATTGGCAAAACCATGATCACTGGCTGAGTTACTGTGCTAACGAAATCACGAAATACCTTCCGGATGAGGCATACTACGAATTCGGACTGAAAAATGCTTTTGACAACCTATCATTTATTTACGAACGCGAAACCACTTTTCCGACCTTTTTAGAGCTCACAGTTGCGACAAAAGAGATGTCACTTCGAATGGAAAAAGAAGGGCTAGATGCGTTACTTCGCGGTTATCCATTAGATGAATTGGAAAAAACGATTACAAAACGCGCATTATACCAATTAAATGGATATTTTTATCCAGAATTAGCTATGTACTACAAAAATCCAGCACGAATAGAAGGTAGCTTCTTCATTCGGCACCAATCTTTCCGTGTCAGAATTGATGATGTAGAGCACAATATTTCCGGCTATGTACGTTATTATCATCTTCTAAAACAAGGAGAAATAAGTGCTGAAGCCGAAACCGTCAAATAAAAAGAAAAAAATTCCCTCTGTAAAGAAAAAACACTTTACAAACAAATCCTTTACTGGTAATATATATACTTGTGTAAGACTTTATGGAGGTGTAATTAAACTATGGCAGTTAAAATTCGTTTAAAACGTATTGGTTCTAAAAAGAAACCTTTCTACCGTATTGTAGTCGCTGATTCTCGTTTCCCACGTGATGGCCGTTCAATCGAAACTATTGGTACTTATAATCCATTACTTGATCCGGTTGAAGTGAAAATCGACGAAGAAGCAACTTTGAAATGGATGCATAATGGTGCAAAACCATCTGATACAGTTCGCAATCTTCTTAGCCGCGAAGGTATCATGGAAAAATTCCATAACCAAAAATTAGGTAAATAAGGAGGTCTCGGCGCGAATGGAAGAACTCATTCTCTCAATCGTGAAACCTCTTGTTGACCATCCGGAAGACGTTGTTATCACGCCAGAAGAAACGGATACATCGTTAACCTACAAATTGTCTGTCAGTAAAGAAGACATGGGACGCGTGATTGGTAAGCAAGGTCGTATTGCGAAAGCGATTCGTACACTTGTCTACGCAGTTGGCTCCAAAAACGATAAGAAGATTCGTCTTGAAATTATCGAATAACAAAAACTCGTCAATTTGGCGAGTTTTTTTATAACTATTTTTAAATAATCATCAGAGAAGCAATTACCTCACCAAATGTTGTAAAATAGAATAGAAATGGAGGAATTGTGATGAAGCCAGTTATTGGAATTACCGGAAATAGATTAGTAAAAGGTGTAGACGTTTTTTATGGACACCGTGTGACTTATACACAACAGCGCTATGTAGATGCTATTCAAAAAGTTGGCGGATTTCCTATCGCTTTGCCAATAGATGACCCGTCTGTTGCCGTTCAAGCAATTTCTCTCGTAGATGGTTTGCTTTTAACCGGTGGACAAGACATTACGCCACAATTTTATTTAGAAGAGCCGTCCCAAGAAATCGGCGCCTATTTCCCGCCGCGAGACAGCTATGAAATCGCCTTAGTTCGAGCAGCATTAGACGCTGGGAAACCGATTTTTGCTATTTGCCGCGGGATGCAACTGGTTAATGTGGCATTAGGCGGCTCACTTTATCAAGATATTAGCCAAGTCGAAACAAAAGCCCTCCAACATTTGCAACGTGTCGATGAACAACTAGGCTCGCATACCATTGATATTGAACCGACAAGTGAACTCGCAAAGCATCATCCAAACAAAAAATTAGTCAATTCACTACATCACCAATTTATCAAAAAATTAGCGCCAAGTTTTAAAGTAACAGCGCGAACTGCGGATGGAATGATTGAAGCAGTAGAAGGTGACAATTTGCCAAGTTGGTATTTAGGTGTTCAGTGGCACCCAGAGTTAATGTTCCAAACAGATCCGGAAAGTGAACAATTATTCCGGGCATTAGTAGATGAATCCAAAAAAACTATGGTAAAATAAGGACATAATTGCTAGTGGAGGTGTCCAGTGGAAATCATCCAAAAAGTTGTCGTCAAACAAATTCTAACCGAAGCAAGTAAACAAGAATTAATCGAGTATTATATCGAACAAAAACGACAAATCGAACAAGAATGCGACCAGTTGCATTTTGAACAAAAGAAAATGGAACGAAAAAGCAAATTTCAACCTGAACGAGTGGCCGATTACTTTACCCACGAACTCGACATTCGCCGAGAAAAGAAAAAACTAATTCAGTTTCAAATGGAACAATTAGAAGTCCTCGAGCTTGGCAGTGAAATTCGCGAACGAGAAATGGAAACGATTATGGATGTACAAGTAGGAGACAAGTGGGATAAATCCATTTTTGATAAAACCATTGTTGTAAAAGATGGAATCATAGTAGAAATACGCTAGAGGTGACTTATGGAGAAAATGTATAATGTAGGAAAAATTGTTAATACTCATGGCTTAATCGGTGAAATTCGTGTTATCGCAACGACCGATTTTCCAGAAGAACGGTTCCAAGTTGGGAATACCGTGTACTTATTTGAAAAAAACAGCAAAAAGCCTGAAAAACTAATCATTCGCTCACACCGCAAACATAAGAACTTTGATTTGCTGATGTTTGAAGGATTCACTGGAATTCATCAAGTGGAACGTATGAAAGAAGGTGTACTTAAAATCAAAGAAGCGCAACTAACTGATTTAGAGGAAAACGAATTTTATTTCCATGAAATCATCGGTTGTACCGTTGTAACGACTGATGGCGAAGAGCTTGGCGAAATCACAGAAATTCTAACACCAGGCGCCAATGATGTATGGGTTGTAAAAGGTAGCGACAAAAAAGAAAAACTAATTCCTTATATTGCCGACGTTGTAAAAGAAATCAATATTAATGACAAAAAAATTACAATCGAAGTCATGGAAGGACTGCTAGATTAATGAAAATTGACATTCTATCCATTTTCCCAGATATGTTTTCGGGAGTGACCGGGAATTCCATTATAAAAAAAGCCATCGAAAACGATCGTGTCGCGGTTGAAGTGACTGATTTCAGGGAATATGCAGAAGGAAAGCATCATATTGTCGATGATTACCCTTATGGTGGCGGGGCAGGTATGTTACTCAAAGCGCAACCGATATTTGATGCCGTTCAAGCTGTCAAAGAGAAACAACCAGAAACAAAGCCAAGAGTTATTTTAATGGACCCAGCAGGCAAACGCTTCGACCAAAAAATGGCAGAAGAGTTTGCCGAAGAAGAGCATCTTGTTTTTATTTGCGGTCACTATGAAGGTTACGACGAACGAATTCGCGAACACCTTGTTACGGATGAAGTGTCGATTGGAGATTACATTTTAACTGGTGGCGAAATTGGCGCAATGATTGTAATGGACAGTGTTATCCGTCTTTTACCGGGAGTACTTGGTAATAAAGATTCCGCTGTGACAGATTCTTTCTCGACTGGTTTGCTTGAACATCCACACTATACGCGACCAGCCGATTTTAGAGGAATGAAAGTGCCAGATATTTTACTCAGCGGCAATCATGCGTGGATAGAAGAATGGCGCGACAAAGAATCGCTCAAAAGAACCTACGAACGCCGCCCAGATTTACTTAAAAACTATCCCTTAACAGACAAGCAAAAAACTTGGCTCAAAGAATGGTCTGATAGTAAATAATAAAAGGACGTGATTTTAAATGGCAATTTTTGGAACACCTGATGAAAAAGAAACCAAAAAATCCGAGCGTCAAAAAGAACGAGAAGCCTATGTGCAAGAAGAAAATGACCAGAAGCGAATTGGGCAAAGATGGCAAGACATACAAGTTTCCACCGGACCAATTAATGTGAATCATGACATCTTAACTGTTGTTTTCGCCAAAAGCGTTCGCCCGAGAATCAAAAGCGATCCAGAAGCATACTTAGAAACAGTAGGCTTTGAAAATTTACTACAGGAATTACAAAAGAAAGCTTTAGATGCCGGCGGGAATGGCTTAATTCATTGTTCGTTCACCGAGCAATTCGTCGACGGCCTCGTTTATCAACTCGCATATGGAACAGCCGTCAACATTAAAATTACGAGATTCTAAAAAAAGACTAGAAAGCCAGCTATTGGTTTTCTAGTCTTTTTCATTTTCTACTTGTTTACGTGCGCGCTGCAGCACATTTGTTACATTGAAATCAGCCATATTCATCACCGGTCCATGCCCACAAGCAATTTCCGTTACATCGAGAAGCTTTAACTTTTCCGCCGATGCAATACTTGTTGAAAGATCCCAAGAACCCATCGCTGGAAAAGGGAACAACCATCGTTTCTCCCCACAAATAGCCGCTCCACCACGAGTTTGAAATAAATCTCCTACAAATAAATGTCCATTACGCTCATCAAAAAACGAAATCGAACCTGGTGTATGTCCTGGAGTATCAATAATTAACAAAGAGCCAACCATATCGCCATCTTTTAATACTTGATCAATTTTCACCGGAAGCTTATCTGAATAACTACCTTTTAATGGCTTCTGTGCTTCAAAAGCATAAATTTCTTTCGTTTCTACAAGCAATTTTTCTCTGCTTCCAATCATTACAAGCGCTTCTGGAAAAGTTGCTTTCACCGCGACTAAACCGCCAATATGGTCACCATGTGCATGCGTTAATAAAATCCGTTTTAACGGTGTTTTTAATTTATGGATAAGTGAAATGATTCCTTTCGCATGTGCTAAAATCCCAGTATCAATCAATGTTAAGCCGTCTTTTTCTAATATTAAGTAACAATTCACTGGAAAAAGATACGGCAATGTCGTAATTTGCCAATATGGATGTTTGGCAGTAATTTTCATGCAAAAACCTTCTTTCTAATTTGCTTTTTTAGCAAGAATTGAATATCGCGTTTTGCTGCACGCGTAACTTTTTTATCATAGTAGTCATCAGCCCTTCTGATAGAAAGATCCAGTCGATCAATTGAAGTCACTTTCACCGAAAACACGCCACTCATCCATAATGGATAACGCAAGGCAGTAAGAGCAGGGCGGGCGAAAAGTCGATGTTGTATTTCCATTCCACCAATCGTATAAATCAACCGCGCCCGTTTTTTTCGCCATGGTCCTGTAAGAAAATATTTTTTATCTTTAAAACTATAACTCTCCCCGCGCCAAAATAAATGATCAATAACACCTTTTAACACAGCCGGAACGTTAAACCACCAAACCGGATAAGAAAATAGAAGTAAATCAGCGGAACGAACGTCATTTTTAAGCGCAATTATGTCAGGAGTTTGCTCTGTACGATAGCCTTCAGGTAAATTAGGGTCAAAAGCTAATTCGCGAATATCATAGATTTTTACCTCGATTGTTGGTTGTTCCTGAAAAACAGCTAAATACTTCTGAAACAAATCTCTTGATGTACCTTTTTCTCGCGGATCGCCAATAATCGCCACAACCTTAGCCATTAGAACCCATCCTTTCTAATGTCAGTAAAAATATGCTCCACAAAAGTGTTAACATCTTTTTGAACAGTGCTGTAATCTTGGACCTCATCCATTTGCGGCAATTCTTCTAAAAGCGCAGCGATTTTCGTATAATGCGCAATGGTCTGTTTAATCTCTGCCGCTTTAAGTGCAAGTAACTCCTTCGATGCTGTATTACAAGCAACAGACGGTTCACTTCTCAGCCATTCCATCATCAGCTTTATTTCAGATAGAGAAAACCGGGCATATTTCATCACCAAAATAAATTTTAATTCTAATAGATGTTCTGCGTTATACACACGATACCCGTTTTCCAACCGATTAGGTACAATTATCTTGTTTTTTTCATAATATCGTAATGTATCCGCTGAAATCCCCACATAAGCAGCCATTTCTTTTACTGTCCATTGTTCCATCTCTGACACCTCCGTTTGATATACTAAAGGTAACATTAAACCATACTCCAAGGTCAAGCTTTTTATCAAAAGAAAAAGTAAGAAAAAAACTTTACAGCGAAACTAGTTTATGGTAACCTAAATAAGGTGACTGGAGAGACCAGTCTGATAACGATATTCCGCTTCATTATTAATATGAATGAATGTTTGTTGGAAGGAGAGAAAAACATGAACAAACTGATTGATGAAATCACAAAAAGTCAACTAAACCCAGATGTTCCAAATTTCCGTCCGGGTGATACTGTACGTGTACATGCGAAAGTAGTCGAAGGTACTCGCGAACGTATCCAATTATTCGAAGGCGTTGTAATCAAACGTCGCGGAGCTGGAATCAGCGAAACTTTCACTGTTCGTAAAATTTCTAACAGTGTTGGCGTGGAACGTACTTTCCCAGTACATACTCCACGTATCGCAAAATTAGAAGTTATCCGTCGTGGTAAAGTACGTCGTGCGAAACTTTACTACCTACGTAACCTACGTGGTAAAGCGGCTCGTATTAAAGAAATTCGTTAATCATTTAACGGCTGAAACCCTTGAGAAATCAAGGGTTTTTTGTTTGGGATTAGAATGCTAAAATGTGAAATTTTCACCTTTCGTTTTTACTTACAAAAGTGGAGGTGTTCCAATAGGGGGAATAGTTTTGTCAAACCATTATACAATTAATAATAATGGTCTAACTATGATTTACACTTCAAAGACAGAAACTTGGGGCACTACTGCATAGAAAGTAGTTTCCGCCAAAACTAAAACGGCAGATAAATATGCGCAGTAATTTGGGAGCAGTTGATTTTTTGTTTTATATATGTAGTTTCAAGATTAGCCATTGTTGCGGCAATGGTTTACTTCTTATACTTATTGAGGGGAATTGTAACTAAAAAGGAAAAAAGCCTTGTCAAACGAGGCTTTTTTATGTGAAAAAACGACTAATAAAACCATGTGAGAGAACTTGGAATAGCCTGCAGCAAGGAATGTAGAACATGTTTTGAAAAATTTACTGATTTTCGATCATTTTTAACGCTTGTTAATTTAAACATCTTTTATTTTTGCTAACATATAAGTATACAAAAGGACATAAAAAAGGTTAACAGCGTTTGTTAAATAGGAAGTATATGAAAATCCTCTTTTGTGTTTCTAAATTTATTTTTAAGGAGTGGAGAATGTTGAAAAAAAATAATTGGTTACAAAATGCAGTAATAGCAATGCTAGTGTTAATTGTGGGTCTGTACATTAATACGGGCTTCGGAACAAAAGTACAAGCTGAGAGTATTCAACGACCAACCCCTATTAACCAAATTTTTCCAGATCCCGGCCTAGCGAATGCAGTGAAACAAAATTTAGGAAAACAAAGTGTTACAGACCTTGTATCACAGAAGGAACTATCTGGAGTACAAAATTTCAATGGAGATAATAGCAATATTCGATCTCTTGCAGGAATGCAATTTTTCACTAATTTAAAAGAACTCCATCTATCCCACAATCAAATAAGTGACCTTGGTCCTTTGAAGGATTTAACTAAGTTAGAAGAGCTATCTGTGAATAGAAATAAGCTGAAAAATTTAAACGGAATTCCAAGTGCTTGTTTATCACGCTTGTTTGTAGATAACAACGAACTTAGAGATACTGACTCGCTTGTTCATTTAAAAAATCTAGAAATCTTATCTCTTCGTAATAATAAATTAAGAAGTATTGTGATGCTTGGCTTTTTATCTAAACTAGAGGTATTAGATTTGCATGGTAATGAAATAACAAATACAGGTGGACTAACTAGATTGAAGAAAGTTAACTGGATAGATTTAACTGGTCAGAAATGTGTGAACGAACCAGTAAGATACCAACCAGAATTGTATATAACAAACACTGTCAAAGACCCAGATGGAAGATGGATATCTCCATATTATATCAGTAATGGTGGGAATTATGTAGACGGTTGTGTCCTTTGGGAATTGCCAGTTTATACAGATGAAGTAAGCTATAAGTTTAGCGAATATATAAACGTTGGAGGCACTGAGGCTATATTTGATGGAACAGTTACACAACCTATCCAGAATTAGGACTTGTGCATACATGTTTGATGTATTGAATGGATATGCACACTGTATACTTTGAGCTCTCGTGCAGTCACGAGAGCTTTTTTAATATGTAAGTCTTGACAAAAAGAACGTTTAACCATATAAGGTTGCTAAGAGGTGAAGAAACTATTTTATTTACAATTCACCTTGACACTAAAAACCCCATATGATATAGTAAGTAAGGTTATTAAACAAGAAAGAAGAAGCAACCCGCTTCTCGCCTCGTTAACACGAACGTTTTCAGGCAAAAAATTCAAACTTTCGTCGCGTAACTTACGCGATTTTGAATGTGCGGGATTGCTGAAAAGCAGCCCGTTTTTTTATGGCCTTCGAACGAATGAGTTAGCAGGCCGCAGATTTGAACAGCTATTTTCTATCTTGTTGTAACAAAATTAAGTGGAGGTGGCTCACCATTAGCAAAGACATGTTGGTAAACGATGGGATTCGTGCACGTGAAGTAAGATTGATCGACCAAGACGGTGAACAATTAGGCGTGAAGAGTAAAATCGATGCGCTTCAAATTGCTGAAAAGGCTAATCTTGATCTAGTGCTTGTTGCTCCAACAGCGAAACCGCCAGTAGCTCGTATCATGGACTACGGTAAATTCCGTTTTGAACAACAGAAGAAAGATAAAGAAGCCCGTAAGAACCAAAAAGTCATCGTGATGAAAGAAGTTCGTTTAAGTCCAACGATTGACGAACATGACTTCGATACGAAGCTACGTAATGCACGTAAATTCCTTGAAAAAGGCGATAAAGTAAAATGCTCTATCCGTTTTAAAGGCCGTGCCATTACACACAAAGAAATCGGTCAGAAGGTGCTTGACCGTTTTGCAAAATCGTGCGAAGACCTTTGTACAATTGAGCAAAGACCAAAAATGGACGGACGTTCCATGTTCTTAGTCCTAGCACCACTTCATGAAAAGTAAAGTTTTGAGGAGGAAAAATTCATGCCAAAAATGAAAACCCACCGCGGTTCCGCTAAACGTTTCAAGAGAACAGGATCTGGAAAATTAAAACGCAGACACGGCTTCACTAGCCATATGTTCGCTAACAAATCCCAAAAACAAAAACGTAAATTGCGTAAATCAGCAATGGTATCAGCTGGCGACTTCAAACGTATTCGTCAAATGGTCGCTAAAATGAAATAAGAGAAACAACATTTTTGTAAATTCTAGGAGGTAGACAATATGCCACGCGTAAAAGGCGGAACAGTAACACGCAAACGTCGTAAAAAGATAGTTAAATTAGCCAAAGGGTATTACGGCTCTAAACATTTATTATTCAAAGTAGCTAACCAAGCGGTAATGAAATCTTACCAATATGCTTATAGAGATCGTCGTCAAAAGAAACGTGATTTCCGTAGATTATGGATCGCACGTATCAATGCGGCAGCTCGTATGCAAGATCTTTCTTACAGCAAATTAATGCACGGCTTAAAATTAGCTGGTATTGATATTAACCGTAAAATGCTTGCAGACTTAGCAGTTAATGATATCGCATCATTTAACACACTTGCTGATTCAGCAAAAAAAGCATTAGCTAAATAATTCAAAAATCCTCACTCTTTGGAGTGAGGATTTTTTTATGTTACAAATTAAGTTCTAGCTCGACAGGACAATGATCTGAACCAAGCACATCCGCATGAATTTTAGCATCCACTAATTTATCTTTCAAACGTTCCGAAACAACAAAATAATCTATCCGCCAACCAGTATTCCTAGCACGTGCATTCATTCGGTAGGACCACCAAGAATAAGCATCGGTCAAATCTGGATAAAAATAACGGAAACTATCAATAAATCCAGCATCTAAAAATGCAGAAAATTTCGCGCGTTCCTCATCCGAGAATCCGGCGTTTTTACGGTTAGTCTTCGGATTTTTTAAATCGATTTCCTCATGCGCAACATTCAAATCACCGCAAAGGACAACCGGTTTTGTTTTATCCAAGTTTTTTACATATTCCAAAATTGCATCCTCAAACGTCATCCGATAATCTAATCGTTTTAATTCAGCTTGTGAATTCGGCGTATAAACCGTCACCATAAAGAATTCCTCAAATTCCAGCGTGATGACGCGGCCTTCTGTATCGTGCTCGGGCACTCCTAAACCATATTGAACAGATAATGGCTCGACTTTAGTAAATATCGCAGTACCTGAATAACCTTTTTTCACCGCGTAGTTCCAATAATCTTTGTACGCTGGCAAATCAAGTTCAATTTGACCTTCTTGTAATTTAGTTTCCTGCAAACAAAAAATATCCGCATCTACTTCTTCAAAATATTCCAAAAAGCCTTTTTTTACGGCTGCTCGAAGCCCGTTTACATTCCAAGAAATTAATTTCACCTAAAAAACCTCCCATCGCTAATAGCCTTATTATAACGTAAGTGACATGCTATAATGTAGTTAAATGATTGGGAGGAAATAGATGAGGAATTATGTAGTGTTATTAAGAGCAGTAAATGTAGCTGGAAAGAATAAAGTAAATATGAAAAATCTACAAGCTGCTTTACAAGAAGTCGGTTTTCAAAATGTCGTTACCTATATCCAAAGTGGCAATCTCGTTCTAAGCTCCATGTTACAAACGGAACCAGAAGTAGCGGCAAAAATAACTGAGGTAATGAAAACAACGTTCGATTTAAATATGGATGTATTCGCATTTTCGGAACAAAATTATAAACAAATCATCGCAAACAATCCATTTCCACCAGAAACAATTGGCGAGGAAGAACGCTGGATGGCCGCTTTCTATAATGAAAATATCGATATTGCGAGACAAAAAAACGAACAAGCCGAAGTAATCGCCATTGGCCGCGTTCTTTATATCCACATTTTCTCCAACCAAATCCACACCTTAAAATTACCAATTTTCCTTGGCGAATACAAAAAGACCCCAACAACAACACGCAATTGGCGAACAACTCTTCTATTACAAGCACTACTCGACAGTCAGGAATAGAATTTTTCGAAAATCAAGTTTATAATGAAAAAGAATCAATCTAAGGGAGTGATAGAAATGAAAGAAGAACTATTAAAACGATTTACGAAATATGTAAAAGTAGATACACAGTCGAATGAGGAAAGTACGGTTTGTCCAACGACGCCAGGTCAAATGGAATTGGCAAACATTCTCGTTACAGAACTAAAAGAAATCGGCATGCAAGAAGTAACAGTCGACGAATTTGGTTATGTCATGGCAACACTTCCTTCTAATACGACGAAAGAAGTTCCGGTAATCGGATTTTTAGCTCATTTAGATACAGCAACGGACTTAACGGGCAAAAATGTCCAACCACAAGTACACGAAAATTATGATGGTAAAGATATCGTTCTAAACAAAGACTTAAACGTGGTACTTTCGCCAAAACAATTTCCAGAGCTAGCTGATTATAAAGGGAAAACACTGATTACAACAGATGGAACAACTCTACTTGGCGCAGATGATAAAGCCGGTATCACCGAAATTATGGTAGCGATGAACTATCTAATTAATCACCCAGAAATCAAACACGGCAAAATTCGTGTTGCTTTCACGCCAGATGAAGAAATTGGCAGAGGACCAGAACGTTTTGATGTAGAAGCATTTGGCGCAAAATATGCTTATACAATGGACGGCGGCCCACTTGGAGAATTAGAATATGAAAGTTTTAATGCTGCAGGTGCCAAAATCACTTTTAATGGGAATAGTGTTCACCCTGGTACAGCAAAAAACAAAATGGTTAATGCTGTCAAAATGGCAATGGAATTCAATGCACATATTCCAAAAGACGAAGCGCCAGAGTACACAGAAGGTTACGAAGGCTTTTATCATTTAATCTCTTTGAACGGTGATGTAGAGCAAGCAAAAGCCTACTATATTATCCGCGACTTCGATCATTTGAAATTTGTGGAAAGAAAAACACATATTGCTACTATCGCTAAAGAGTTAGAAGAAAAATATGGCGAAGGATCGGTAGAATTAAAACTGAACGATCAATATTACAATATGCGCGAAAAAATCGAACCAGTAAAAGAAATTGTGGATATCGTCAGCGCGGCGATGAGAAACCTAGACATTGAACCAAAAATCAGCCCCATTCGCGGTGGAACAGACGGCGCTCAACTTTCCTACAAAGGATTACCAACACCGAATATTTTTGGTGGAGGAGAGAACTTCCACGGTAAATTTGAATATGTTGCATTAGAAAGTATGGTTAAAGCAACAGAAGTAATCATTGAAGTGGCTCGTTTATTTGAAGAAAAAGAATAATAAAAAAGTGAGCCTAGTTCAACCTAGGCTCACTTTTTCTATGCGCTCATTTACTCTAGCAGCAAACACCTTTGCTTCACCATTTGCAACAAGTAATGTATAGCTTTCTTTATTATTAAGATGTAAAATCAATTTTTTTGTCATGGAAAGGATACTTACCTTTTGTTCTAATTTTTCTATTGTTTCATAAGCAAATTTCTTCAGTAAATAGACATCTTCATTTTCTAAATAAAAAATCAGTGCATCTGCATTCGAAATCCAAAGTCCGGTTAAATCCATCCATTCACCTTCCATTTGATAAGTAAATGAACCATAAATCAGACTAGTATCCATCCCGAGAAGCTCACGTACACCTGCTTTTGCAATCATCGTTTCATACAAAACATTTCGCCCCTCTACATACGCATTTTTCGTATGCTAACTATACCATTTACTTCGGATAGACTGCAATGGAGCCGTCTTTTATCCGAATTAATTCTACTGGCTTTTGATAAAAATCTTGGAGAACTTCCTCCGACAAAAGATTTTCTGTTTTTCCGTGATGAGTTATTTCCCCGTCACGCAGTAAAATGATATTATCGAAACAGGGAAGGATTTCTTCCGTATGGTGAGTAACAAAAAGCATCGTTGGGGATTCCGGCAGTTCCGCAATCTTCTTAATTCTTTCTAATAAGCGCTCCTTTGCAAATAGATCAAGCCCATTACAAGGTTCATCTAAAATAAGCAACTTAGGACTCGCCATTAAAGCACGAGCAATCAATACGATTTGGCGCTCGCCTTGAGATAAAATTTTATATGGTTTCCCAATGAGCGATATGCCACCACAATCAATAAGCAATTTTTTCGCTAAAGCCATTTCGTCTGCCGTGACTTTCGCATAAATACCAATACTTGCAAACTTCCCACTAAGAACGATTTGCTCACTTAACTCATAGTCTTTCAACTGATGGTCAAGCGCATTACTAACCCAACCAATCGATTTACGCAATTCCGGCAAAGAAGTCTGACCGAAAACCTGCCCAAGCACTTGAAGTTTACCACTACTAGGCCAAAGATACCCATTTAAAAGTTGTAGTAAAGTGGTTTTTCCAGAACCATTGAGCCCGAGTATCGCCCAATTTTCTTTTTCTTTAACCACCCAATTAATATCCGACAAAATCGTTTTATTATCTCGCTTGAAATAAACATTTTCAAAAGCAAACATCGAATACCCCATTTCCATTTTCTACTATTGTACATGAAAATAATCTAAAAAAGGAGCAAATACTAATGAATCAAGAAGAAATAATAAGAGCCGCGCAAAAATGGATGCAATCTCATTTCGAAAAGGAAACTACAGGACACGACTGGGAACATATTAAACGAGTCTGGCATTTAAGCAAACAAATCCAGGCTGTAGAAGGCGGAGACAAATTCACGATAGAATTAGCCGCATTGTTCCACGACTATAATGATAGCAAACTAACAGAAGATCCACTACAAGCAACTGCAATAATCACAACTTGGCTGAGAGAAAGAGAAATACCTGAAGATGTAATCAGTAAAATCATCCGAATTATCCAAGCAGTCTCTTTTAAAAACGGAAAAAATCCCATTCAAGCTTCTACAATAGAAGAAAAAATAGTCCAAGATGCAGACCGTTTAGACGCAATTGGAGCAATAGGTATAGCTAGAACATTTACATACGGGGGAGCGCACAATAGAGAAATAGCTAATCACAATCACCCTGAAAACACTACATTACAACACTTTTACGATAAATTATTGCTAATTCAGGATCAGTTAAAAACAACGACTGCCCAAGAAATTGCAATAGAAAAACAAAAAGTTATGCAGGATTTTATACATGCACTAGAGAAAGAATTAAAAATATAACTTAAAAGGCTTGTATTTCGCATAAAGCTGTTATATAATGATAAAGCTGAATTGATACAAATTAATTCATCAAAAAACATTTTAAAAATAGTTGTTGACGTGATTTTAACTTTATGGTAAGATTTAAAAGTTGCGTTAACAAAGCAACTGACCTTTGAAAACTGAACAAAAAAGAAGACGAAAAGCAATGAGACGTAAAGTCTCACTGGTAATCGCAGGGCAGAAAACAGAAAGCTGTTTTCAACAAAACAAACTAGTAATTTAATTGCTAGCGAAGTCAATTTGACGCAAGGAATCTTATTCACGGTGTTGAATAAGTATTCAAATTCAATTTATATTTTAAAGAGAGTTTGATCCTGGCTCAGGACGAACGCTGGCGGCGTGCCTAATACATGCAAGTCGAACGAACGGAGGAAGAGCTTGCTCTTCCAAAGTTAGTGGCGGACGGGTGAGTAACACGTGGGCAACCTGCCTGTAAGTTGGGGATAACTCCGGGAAACCGGGGCTAATACCGAATGATAAGATGTGGCGCATGCCACGCCTTTGAAAGATGGTTTCGGCTATCGCTTACAGATGGGCCCGCGGTGCATTAGCTAGTTGGTAGGGTAATGGCCTACCAAGGCAACGATGCATAGCCGACCTGAGAGGGTGATCGGCCACACTGGGACTGAGACACGGCCCAGACTCCTACGGGAGGCAGCAGTAGGGAATCTTCCGCAATGGACGAAAGTCTGACGGAGCAACGCCGCGTGTATGAAGAAGGTTTTCGGATCGTAAAGTACTGTTGTTAGAGAAGAACAAGGATAAGAGTAACTGCTTGTCCCTTGACGGTATCTAACCAGAAAGCCACGGCTAACTACGTGCCAGCAGCCGCGGTAATACGTAGGTGGCAAGCGTTGTCCGGATTTATTGGGCGTAAAGCGCGCGCAGGCGGTCTTTTAAGTCTGATGTGAAAGCCCCCGGCTTAACCGGGGAGGGTCATTGGAAACTGGAAGACTGGAGTGCAGAAGAGGAGAGTGGAATTCCACGTGTAGCGGTGAAATGCGTAGATATGTGGAGGAACACCAGTGGCGAAGGCGACTCTCTGGTCTGTAACTGACGCTGAGGCGCGAAAGCGTGGGGAGCAAACAGGATTAGATACCCTGGTAGTCCACGCCGTAAACGATGAGTGCTAAGTGTTAGGGGGTTTCCGCCCCTTAGTGCTGCAGCTAACGCATTAAGCACTCCGCCTGGGGAGTACGACCGCAAGGTTGAAACTCAAAGGAATTGACGGGGGCCCGCACAAGCGGTGGAGCATGTGGTTTAATTCGAAGCAACGCGAAGAACCTTACCAGGTCTTGACATCCTTTGACCACTCTGGAGACAGAGCTTTCCCTTCGGGGACAAAGTGACAGGTGGTGCATGGTTGTCGTCAGCTCGTGTCGTGAGATGTTGGGTTAAGTCCCGCAACGAGCGCAACCCTTGATTTTAGTTGCCAGCATTTAGTTGGGCACTCTAAAGTGACTGCCGGTGCAAGCCGGAGGAAGGTGGGGATGACGTCAAATCATCATGCCCCTTATGACCTGGGCTACACACGTGCTACAATGGATAGTACAAAGGGTCGCGAAGCCGCGAGGTGGAGCTAATCCCATAAAACTATTCTCAGTTCGGATTGTAGGCTGCAACTCGCCTACATGAAGCCGGAATCGCTAGTAATCGTGGATCAGCATGCCACGGTGAATACGTTCCCGGGCCTTGTACACACCGCCCGTCACACCACGAGAGTTTGTAACACCCGAAGTCGGTAGGGTAACCTTTATGGAGCCAGCCGCCGAAGGTGGGACAGATAATTGGGGTGAAGTCGTAACAAGGTAGCCGTATCGGAAGGTGCGGCTGGATCACCTCCTTTCTAAGGAAAAGGAAACCTGTGTGTTTTCGTTCTTCTACATTTGTTCAGTTTTGAGAGGTTAGTACTTCTCAGTATGTTTGTTCTTTGAAAACTAGATAAGAAAGTTAGTAAAGTTAGCATAGATAAGTAATTATCTATGACACAAGTAACCGAGAATCATCTGAAAGTGAATCTTTCATCTGATTGGAAGTATCATCGCTGATACAGAAAATTAGAAAAACAACCTTTACTTCGTAGAAGTAAATTGGTTAAGTTAGAAAGGGCGCACGGTGGATGCCTTGGCACTAGGAGCCGAAGAAGGACGGGACTAACACCGATATGCTTTGGGGAGCTGTACGTAAGCGTTGATCCAGAGATTTCCGAATGGGGGAACCCACTATCTTTAGTCGGATAGTATCCTTACGTGAATACATAGCGTAAGGAAGGCAGACCCAGGGAACTGAAACATCTAAGTACCTGGAGGAAGAGAAAGAAAAATCGATTTCCTGAGTAGCGGCGAGCGAAACGGAAAGAGCCCAAACCAAGAAGCTTGCTTCTTGGGGTTGTAGGACACTCTATACGGAGTTACAAAAGAAAGTTATAAATGAAGCGGTCTGGAAAGGCCCGCCAAAGACGGTAACAGCCCGGTAGTTGAAATGGCTTTCCCTCCAGAGTGGATCCTGAGTACGGCGGAACACGTGAAATTCCGTCGGAATCCGGGAGGACCATCTCCCAAGGCTAAATACTCCCTAGTGACCGATAGTGAACCAGTACCGTGAGGGAAAGGTGAAAAGCACCCCGGAAGGGGAGTGAAACAGTTCCTGAAACCGTGTGCCTACAAGTAGTTAGAGCCCGTTAATGGGTGATAGCGTGCCTTTTGTAGAATGAACCGGCGAGTTACGATTTGTTGCAAGGTTAAGCGGAAAAAGCGGAGCCGTAGCGAAAGCGAGTCTGAATAGGGCGCATAAGTAACAGGTCGTAGACCCGAAACCAGGTGATCTACCCATGTCCAGGATGAAGGTAAGGTAATACTTACTGGAGGTCCGAACCCACGCACGTTGAAAAGTGCGGGGATGAGGTGTGGGTAGCGGAGAAATTCCAATCGAACTTGGAGATAGCTGGTTCTCTCCGAAATAGCTTTAGGGCTAGCCTCGAGGTAAAGAGTCATGGAGGTAGAGCACTGTTTGGACTAGGGGCCCTTCTCGGGTTACCGAATTCAGATAAACTCCGAATGCCATGTACTTATACTCGGGAGTCAGACTGCGAGTGATAAGATCCGTAGTCGAAAGGGAAACAGCCCAGACCACCAGTTAAGGTCCCCAAATATATGTTAAGTGGAAAAGGATGTGGGGTTGCTTAGACAACCAGGATGTTGGCTTAGAAGCAGCCACCATTGAAAGAGTGCGTAATAGCTCACTGGTCGAGTGACCCCGCGCCGAAAATGTACCGGGGCTAAACATATTACCGAAACTGTGGATGAACCTCTTTAGAGGTTCGTGGTAGGAGAGCGTTCTAAGGGCGGTGAAGTCAGACCGGAAGGACTGGTGGAGCGCTTAGAAGTGAGAATGCCGGTATGAGTAGCGAAAGAAGGGTGAGAATCCCTTCCACCGAATATCTAAGGTTTCCTGAGGAAGGCTCGTCCGCTCAGGGTTAGTCGGGACCTAAGCCGAGGCCGATAGGCGTAGGCGATGGACAACAGGTAGAGATTCCTGTACCAGTGCTAATTGTTTAACCGATGGGGTGACACAGAAGGATAGGGAATCGCACGAATGGAAATGTGCGTCCAAGCAGTGAGTGTGAGAAGTAGGCAAATCCGCTTCTTGCGAAGCATGAGCTGTGATGGGGAAGGAAATTAAGTACGGAAGTTCCTGATTTCACGCTGTCAAGAAAAGCCTCTAGGAAGAGTAGTACTGCCCGTACCGCAAACCGACACAGGTAGATGAGGAGAGAATCCTAAGGTGAGCGAGAGAACTCTCGTTAAGGAACTCGGCAAAATGACCCCGTAACTTCGGGAGAAGGGGTGCTCTATTAGGGTGCAAGCCCGAGAGAGCCGCAGTGAATAGGCCCAGGCGACTGTTTAGCAAAAACACAGGTCTCTGCAAAACCGTAAGGTGACGTATAGGGGCTGACGCCTGCCCGGTGCTGGAAGGTTAAGAGGAGTGCTTAGCTTCGGTGAAGGTACGAATTGAAGCCCCAGTAAACGGCGGCCGTAACTATAACGGTCCTAAGGTAGCGAAATTCCTTGTCGGGTAAGTTCCGACCCGCACGAAAGGCGCAACGATCTGGGCACTGTCTCAACGAGAGACTCGGTGAAATTATAGTACCTGTGAAGATGCAGGTTACCCGCGACAGGACGGAAAGACCCCGTGGAGCTTTACTGCAACCTGATATGGAATGTTTGTACCGCTTGTACAGGATAGGTAGGAGCCGAAGAGACGTGTGCGCTAGCATACGAGGAGGCAATGGTGGGATACTACCCTGGCTGTATGACCATTCTAACCCGCCACGCTTAGCGCGTGGGGAGACAGTGTCAGGTGGGCAGTTTGACTGGGGCGGTCGCCTCCTAAAGAGTAACGGAGGCGCCCAAAGGTTCCCTCAGAATGGATGGAAATCATTCGCAGAGTGTAAAGGCACAAGGGAGCTTGACTGCGAGACTGACAAGTCGAGCAGGGACGAAAGTCGGGCTTAGTGATCCGGTGGTTCCGCATGGAAGGGCCATCGCTCAACGGATAAAAGCTACCCCGGGGATAACAGGCTTATCTCCCCCAAGAGTCCACATCGACGGGGAGGTTTGGCACCTCGATGTCGGCTCGTCGCATCCTGGGGCTGTAGTCGGTCCCAAGGGTTGGGCTGTTCGCCCATTAAAGCGGCACGCGAGCTGGGTTCAGAACGTCGTGAGACAGTTCGGTCCCTATCCGTCGCGGGCGCAGGAAATTTGAGAGGAGCTGTCCTTAGTACGAGAGGACCGGGATGGACACACCGCTGGTGTACCAGTTGTTCCGCCAGGAGCATCGCTGGGTAGCTATGTGTGGCAGGGATAAACGCTGAAAGCATCTAAGCGTGAAGCCCCCCTCAAGATGAGATTTCCCATTTCTTCGGAAAGTAAGATCCCTGAAAGATGATCAGGTAGATAGGTTTGGAGTGGAAGTGTAGCGATACATGGAGCGGACAAATACTAATCGATCGAGGACTTAACCAAAAAATGAAACGAAGTTACCTAACTGAACACTTTCTTCTCTAGTTTTGAGAGAGCAATCTTTCAACAACTCAATATTGTCTGGTAGTTATGGCGAGAAGGTCACACCCGTTCCCATCCCGAACACGGTAGTTAAGCTTCTCTGCGCCAATGGTAGTTGGGGGCTTCCCCCTGCGAGAGTAGGTCGCTGCCGGGCAATTTGAAAAAGTCCTAATTATTTAGGGCTTTTTTTGTTGAAGTGTTTCTTTTGTCAGCTATCTTATTGGATGTTATATTAGTAAAAGACTCATTGGAAAGTAGTTTTTAGGTGGAGGGGTTATTTTAGTGGATAATGGCGTATTTATAGTAGCAACTATTTTTGTTGTAAATATTTTGTATGTAACGATTTATACGGTGAGGTTACTTTTGACAATGAAAGGATATCGTTATTTAGCTGCGCTTTCGAGTGTGTTTGAAATGATTATTTATGTCGTTGCTCTTAGTTTAGTTTTAGATAACTTAAATAACATTGCCAATGTTTTAGCGTATGCTATTGGATTTGGTGTGGGAATTATTGTTGGTATGAAAATTGAAGAACGCATTGCTTTAGGGTATATTACAGTGAATGTTATTACAAAAGAATATAATCTAGACTTACCAAACCAAATTCGCGATTTAGGGTATGGTGTTACTAGTTGGCTTGCGAGTGGTCGCGATGGCGAACGAATGATGCTTGAAATTTTGACACAGAGGAAGAATGAGCGGAAATTATATAAGCATATTATCGAAATTGATAGTGGTGCATTTATTGTTTCCTCTGAACCAAAACAAATTCACGGTGGATTTTGGGTCAAACAAGTTCGGAAATGAAGAGAAGCTTACCTATGATGGTAGCTTCTTTTTTTATTTATCTAGTGAAAATGGGTACATAATGCAAGGAAAAAGAATAAATAGACTCTAAACACGAACGTTAATAAAATGTAACAATTAAATGTTCGATTTTTCGTTGACATTTATCGTGCCTATTGTTAGAATGAAGGAGTTGAAAAGAGATTATTAAGGAGTTGATCACGTAATGCCTGCTGTAATTGGTGTCATTATGGGGAGTACCTCAGATTGGGATACAATGAAAAAAGCATGTGATGTATTGGATGAATTAGAAATAGCTTATGAGAAAAAAGTGATTTCAGCTCATCGTACACCAGATTTAATGTTTCAATATGCAGAACAAGCGCGGGAACGTGGTTTGAAAATTATTATTGCCGGTGCTGGTGGTGCGGCGCATTTGCCGGGTATGGTTGCAGCAAAGACGACTTTACCAGTTATCGGTGTTCCAATTAAATCAAAAGCATTGAATGGAATGGACTCGTTACTCTCTATTGTACAGATGCCTGGAGGTGTTCCGGTAGCAACAGTAGCTATTGGAGAAAGCGGCGCGGTCAATGCTGGACTTCTAGCTGCACAAATTTTATCTATAACAGACGATGCAATTACTAACAGATTACAAAAAAGACGTGCTACACTAGAAGAAACAGTTCTAGAAAGTAGTGATTCTCTTGGATAAAAAATTTTTACTGACAAATAGTACTATTGGTATCATTGGTGGTGGACAACTTGGGCGAATGCTTGCTCTTGCAGCGAAAGCGATGGGGTATCGGATTATTGTTCTTGATCCTACTGCCGATTGTCCAGCAGCTCAAGTAAGCGATGAGCAAATTATCGCGGATTATGATGATAAAGTAGCGTTACGCGAACTTTCCGAAAAAGCAGATGTAGTTACGTATGAGTTTGAAAATATTGACTATGATGCTTTAAAAATGACGCAGAACTTAGTATCAGTTCCACAAGGATCGGAATTGCTTTCGATTACGCAAGATAGAATTTTAGAAAAAGCCTATTTGGAATCAGCTAATATTAATATTGCGCCATACGCAGTTATTGTTGAACAAGATGAAATTGAAAGCGAAATTAAGAGTATTGGCTATCCTGCTGTTTTAAAAACAGCACAGGGTGGTTACGATGGGAAAGGCCAAGTAGTTCTTCATGATGAGAGGGATATTGAAACAGCGGCGAGATTGTTGAGATACGGCTCTTGTGTACTAGAAGCTTGGATTCCTTTTGAAAAAGAGATTTCTGTCGTTGTTGCTCGTAATTTAGATGGACAAATAGAGACGTTCCCTGTTGCAGAAAACCTGCATGTAAATAATATTTTGCATACAACTACGGCTCCAGCAAATGTGGCAGATGACGTGCATGAGGAAGCGGAAGAAATAGCTAGAAAATTAGCGGATGTACTTCAATTATGTGGTGTTTTGGCAGTAGAAATGTTTGTGACTGGTTCAGGGGCGATTTATGTGAATGAACTTGCTCCTAGACCGCATAACTCTGGGCATTTTACGATTGAAGCTTGTTCCATTTCTCAGTTCACACAGCATATTCGAGCAATTGTTGGATTGCCACTCGTGAAACCAGAACTTTTAAAACCAGCTTTAATGATTAATATTTTAGGACAACATGTCGATGCTGTGAATAAACAAATGGTGAATTATCCTCATTGGTTTGTACATTATTATGGCAAAAAAGAAGCGAAAATTAATCGCAAAATGGGACATATCACCGTGCTGACTGATGAACCAAAAGCGGTTTTACAAGATTTAGAAGAAACGCAAATTTGGAAGTAACTGGAGGAATTAAAAAGGATGTTAGAACGTTATACTCGTAAAGAAATGGGCGATATTTGGACAGAACAAAACCGTTACCAAGCTTGGCTGGAAGTAGAGATTTTAGCTTGTGAAGCTTGGGCAGAGCTTGGCGACATTCCGAAAGAAGACATTGCGAAGATTCGCGCTAATGCGAAGTTTGATGTGGATCGTATTCATGAGATTGAACTAGAAACTAGACATGATGTAGTAGCATTTACACGTTCGGTTTCGGAATCGCTTGGCGCGGAACGTAAATGGGTTCATTATGGCTTAACTTCAACAGACGTAGTGGATACAGCGAATTCTTATCTGCTAAAACAAGCGAATGAGATTTTGCGCAAAGACTTGGAAAATTTCATTGCGATTATCGGCGAGAAAGCGAAAGAACATAAATATACCGTAACAATGGGACGTACACATGGTGTTCATGCGGAGCCAACTACTTTTGGTCTAAAACTTGCTTTATGGTACGAGGAAATGAAACGTAATTTGGAACGTTTTAACTTTGCTGCTGACGGCGTTGAATTTGGAAAAATTTCTGGTGCAGTTGGGACGTATGCGAATATTGATCCTTTTGTGGAAGCTTACGTATGTGAAAAATTAGGAACTACTCCTGCACCAATTTCTACACAAACGTTGCAACGTGATCGCCATGCAGAATACTTGGCAACGCTAGCTTTAATTGCAACTTCTGTAGAAAAATTTGCGGTAGAAGTACGTGCACTGCAAAAAAGTGAAGTGCGTGAAGTAGAAGAATTCTTTGCAAAAGGGCAAAAAGGTTCATCTGCAATGCCACATAAACGTAATCCAATTGGTTCTGAAAATGTTACTGGCTTAGCACGCGTTATTCGCGGTCATATGGTTACTGCTTATGAAAATGTGCCACTTTGGCATGAACGAGATATTTCTCATAGCTCAGCAGAACGGATTATTCTGCCCGATTCCACTATTTTACTTGATTATATTTTGAATCGTTTTGGTAATATTGTGAAGAACTTGACGGTGTTCCCAGAAAATATGAAACGTAATATGGACAGAACACTAGGACTTATATATTCACAGCGTGTATTACTTGCGCTTATTGATAAAGGTTTAGCTCGTGAGGCGGCGTATGATGTCGTGCAACCAAGAGCAATGGAAGCTTGGGAAAAACAAGTACCCTTCCGTGAATTAGTAGAACAAGATGCAACAATTACTGAAAACCTATCTGCGGAAGAAATTGCAGATTGTTTTGATTACAACTATCACCTGAAGAATGTCGACTTAATTTTTGATCGTTTAGGATTATAATTACGGGCAGAATACAACCTAACCTCTTTGATATATTTTTTTCAAAGAGGTTAAGTAATTTATAAGGAGATAAATTATTGTGACTAATGAACTGGTTTATGAAGGAAAGGCAAAACGGCTTTTTAAAACAGAAGAAGTTGGAGTCTTGCGTGTTGCTTATAAAGATGAGGCAACGGCATTAAACGGAGCGCGAAAAGAAGCTTTTGTTGGTAAAGGCGAGCTTAATAATCAAATTACCTCCCTTATTTTTTCTCATTTAACAGAAGCAGGCATAAAGAGCCATTTTATCCGGGCGATTTCCGAAACGGAACAATTGGTGAAAGAGGTATCAATTATTCCACTTGAAGTGGTTGTTCGTAATGTGATGGCTGGAAGTCTTGCGAAGCGGCTTGGGAAAGAAGAAGGCGAGCCAATTCCAAATGCGATAGTGGAATTTTATTTTAAAGAGGATGCGTTAGATGACCCGTTTATTAATGACAATCATGTGCTTTATTTAGATATTGCAACAACGAATGAAATGGACGCGATTCGCCATGCTGCTCGTTCGATTAATAAGGTGCTACAAGAATTATTCAATGAAATGAATATTACGCTAATTGATTTTAAGTTAGAATTTGGTCGGGATGCGGCTGGAAATATTTTACTAGCAGATGAGATTTCGCCTGATACATGCAGACTTTGGGACAAGGAAACAAACCAAAAGCTCGATAAGGATGTCTTTCGTCGGAATATTGGCAATTTAACAGATGTGTATACAGAAGTATTGAATAGATTAAAGCAAGTTCAAAACTAGGAGGCCACAAAATGTATAATGTCAAAGTTTATGTCACTTTAAAGAAAAGCGTATTAGATCCACAAGGGGTTGCAGTGAAAGACGCAGCAAAAAGCATGGGTTACGAGGAAGTAGAGGATGTTCGTATTGGTAAATTTATGGAACTAAAAGTTGCGAAATCAGATCGAGATATTCATGAAGTATTAAATGAAATGTGCGACAAACTGTTAACCAATCCGGTGATGGAAGATTACCGATATGAAATTGAGGAGGCGTAAACGATGAAATTTGCTGTCATTCAGTTCCCAGGTTCAAATTGTGATCTTGATATGCTACATGCGATTCGCGATTCTCTTGGCGAGGAGGCGGAATATGTATGGCATGCGGAAACAAGTCTTGCAGGCTTTGACGCGGTTTTACTTCCAGGCGGATTTTCTTACGGAGATTACTTGCGAACTGGTGCGATTGCAAAATTTTCAAGTATTATGCCAGAAGTTTTGCGCTTTGCTGAAATGGGAAAACCAGTGCTTGGTGTGTGTAACGGATTCCAAATTTTAACTGAAATTGGATTGTTGCCAGGTGCTTTAATTAGAAATAATAATTTGCATTTTATTTGTAAAACAGTGCCGCTTCGTGTGGCAAATGCAAGTACGATGTTTACGGAGCTTTATGAAGAAGGCGAAATTATCCAAGTTCCCGTTGCTCACGGAGAAGGTAATTATTACTGTGACGACGAAACACTTTTAAAATTAAAAGATAATAACCAAATTGTGTTTACATATGAGAACGTTAATCCGAATGGTAGTCGTGCGGATATTGCGGGTATCGTAAATGAGCGCGGTAATGTGCTTGGAATGATGCCACATCCAGAACGCGCGGTGGAAGAAATTATTGGCGGTACTGATGGTTTAAGACTTTTCGAGTCCGTTGTAAAAGCTTGGAAGGAGGAACAAGTAAATGCCTAACATGGAGCCAACGACAAAAGAAATTAAAGAACAAAAGATTTATCAAGAAATGGGCTTAACTGATAGTGAATATGAGCTTGTTTGTTCCATTCTTGGACGCGAGCCTAATTATACAGAAACTGGACTTTTCTCCGTTATGTGGTCCGAACATTGTAGTTATAAAAATTCTAAACCAGTACTTCGAAAATTTCCTACAGAAGGAAAACAAGTCTTGCAAGGACCGGGTGAAGGTGCTGGGATTGTTGATATTGGCGATGGTCTAGGTGTTGCATTTAAAGTAGAGAGTCATAATCATCCCTCCTATGTAGAGCCGTATCAAGGGGCTGCAACTGGGGTTGGTGGAATTATTCGTGATGTGTTTTCGATGGGAGCGAGACCGATTGCAATGCTGAACTCGCTTCGTTTCGGCGAATTAGATACACCTCATGCGAAATACTTAGTTAGTGAAGTCGTTGCGGGAATCGCAGGATACGGTAACTCCATTGGGATTCCAACGGTTGGTGGCGAAATCCAATTTGATCCTTGTTATACAAAAAATCCACTAGTAAATGCAATGTGTGTAGGTTTAATTGAAGCGAAAGACATTCAAAAAGGACAAGCAAAAGGTATCGGTAATCCGGTGATGTATGTTGGTGCTAAAACTGGTCGTGACGGGATTCATGGTGCCACTTTTGCATCTGTAGAGTTTAGTGAAGAAGGCGAACAACAACGATCTGCTGTACAGGTTGGTGATCCTTTTATGGAGAAATTATTGCTTGAAGCATGTTTAGATGTGATTCGTGATCATTCGGATATTTTAGTGGGAATTCAAGATATGGGGGCTGCTGGTCTCGTTAGTTCGAGTTCCGAAATGGCGTCAAAAGCGGGCGCTGGGCTAGAATTAATTATGGATGATGTGCCGCAACGGGAACTAAATATGACGCCATATGAAATGTTACTTTCTGAATCACAAGAACGGATGCTTCTATGTGTGAAAAAAGGGCATGTGGAAGAAATCCAAGCGTTATTTGAACGTTATGGTTTAGAGGCTGTTGTGATTGGTCAAGTAACGGATGATAAAATGTATAAAATTATTCATCACGGTGAAGTAGTTGCGAATGTACCTGTTGATGCACTTGCGGAAGACGCGCCAGTTTATCATAAGCCTTCGAAAGAACCAGCTCGTTATCAAGCTTTCCAAGAAGAGGAAGCGTTTGTGCCAGCTATTGATGACGTGGTGGGAGTTTGGAAGGAACTGCTTGCTCAGCCAACGATTGCTAGTAAGCGCCATATTTATGAGCAATATGATTACCAAGTTCGGACGGATACAGCTGTTGTACCTGGTTCAGATGCGGCGATTGTTCGTGTGCGTGGAACAGAGAAGGCAATTGCGATGACGACAGATTGTAACTCGCGCTATTTGTATCTTGATCCAGAAGTTGGCGGAGCGATAGCGGTTGCGGAAGCGGCGCGCAATATCGTTTGTTCTGGCGGGAAACCACTAGCGATTACAGATGGACTGAATTTTGGAAATCCGGAAAAACCAGAAATTTTTTGGGAAATTGAAAAAGCAGCTGACGGTATTAGTGCAGCTTGTTTAGAACTTGATACGCCTGTTATCTCAGGGAATGTATCGCTTTATAATGAAACAGATGGTACCGGTATTTATCCAACACCAGTTATTGGAATGGTTGGTTTAGTAGAAGATTTGGCGCATATTACGACACAAGATTTTAAAGCTAGTGGCGATGTGATTTTCTTAATCGGTGAAACAAAAGCTGAATATAGTGGTTCGGAATTGCAGAAATTGCAACAAGGGAAAATTAGCGGACGCGCGCCGGAATTAGATTTAGCGACAGAGAAAAAATACCAACAATTGCTTCTAACGGCGATTCAGGAAGGTCTAGTTGCTTCTAGTCATGATTTGGCGGAAGGCGGATTTGGTGTGGCCCTGGCGGAAGCGACTTTTAAAGCAGGTCTTGGTGCGGATGTGGAAGTACCATTTGCGTTAAATCAGCTTTTCAGTGAATCGCAATCACGTTTCTTAGTATCAGTAAAACCGGAAAATGAAGCAGCTTTTGCGCAATTAATGGAGCTGGAAAAAGTATACCGCCTTGGTGTAGTAACCGAGGATGATACGATTCGTGTAAAACATAACGAAGACCTAGTTACAGTGAAAACAACGGAATTACGATCCATTTGGGAAGGGGCTATTCCATGCTTGCTGAAGTAAAAGGACTTAACGAAGAATGTGGTATTTTTGGTATTTGGGATCATCCTAATGCAGCGGAAATCACCTATTATGGGTTGCATAGTTTACAACATCGCGGTCAAGAAGGTGCCGGAATTGTTTCAACAGACGGAGAAACACTAAAAGGTCACCGAAACCTCGGTCTTTTAGCAGACGTGTTTAAACATGGTGAATTAGATGATTTAAAAGGTAAGGCAGCCATTGGGCACGTTCGATACGCGACAGCTGGTCAAAAAAACTTAGGGAACGTACAACCATTTTTATTTCACTTTCATAGTTCTTCTTTAGCACTTGCGCATAATGGGAATTTGGTTAATGCGAAAAGTTTACGCCGTGAACTAGAAGAAGAAGGCGCTATTTTTCAAACGAGTTCGGATACAGAAGTGTTAGCGCATTTAATTAAACGTAGCCATACAGGTGATTTTGTGGAAGATTTAAAAGTGGCTTTGAATAAAGTGAAAGGTGGCTTTGCATACATGCTCCTGACGGAAGACACGATGTATGCGGCGCTTGATCCGAATGGTTTTAGACCGCTTTCGATAGGTCGCATTGGTAATTCTTACGTAGTTGCTTCGGAAACATGTGCCTTTGAAACGGTTGGCGCTGAGTTTGTCCGTGATGTGGAGCCAGGCGAGCTAATTATTATTAATGATGACGGACTTCGAATTGAAAA
The DNA here is from genome assembly GCF_013282665.1 of Listeria monocytogenes. Taxonomy (GTDB): domain Bacteria; phylum Bacillota; class Bacilli; order Lactobacillales; family Listeriaceae; genus Listeria; species Listeria monocytogenes_C. The sequence continues at coordinate 128,387 of NZ_CP054041.1, read as the reverse complement.
ATTCACGGAAAATGTGACGCATTCAATTTGTAGTATGGAATACATTTATTTTGCGCGACCAGACTCTAATATTGCTGGAATTAATGTTCACTCGGCAAGAAAACGTTCAGGTAAAAGATTAGCAAAAGAGGCTTTTATTGATGCAGATGTGGTTACGGGTGTACCAGATTCCAGTATTTCTGCGGCGATTGGTTATGCGGAGGAAGCTGGTCTTCCTTACGAACTTGGTCTCATCAAAAATAGATATGTGGCAAGAACTTTCATCCAGCCATCACAAGAACTCAGGGAGCAAGGTGTTAGAATGAAGCTTTCTGCCGTGCGTGGGGTTGTGGAAGGGAAGCGCGTCGTCATGATTGATGATTCGATTGTTCGCGGGACGACGAGTAAACGAATCGTACAACTTTTACGGGAAGCGGGTGCAGCGGAAGTTCACGTGAGAATTGCTTCTCCACCACTTGCTTATCCTTGTTTTTATGGAATTGATATCCAAACGCGAAATGAATTAATCGCTTCTAATTATTCTGTTGATGAAATTTGTCGGATTATTGGGGCTGATTCTTTAGAGTATTTGAGTGAAGAAGGTTTAGTAGATTCCATTGGCAGACCTTATCCGAACGAACCTTACGGGGGACTTTGTATGGCTTATTTTAACGGCGATTACCCAACCCCTTTATATGATTATGAAGCGGAATATTTAGCGAGCTTAGAAGCAGAAAAATAATGAGGAGTGACAAATCGAATGGCAGAGAATGCATATAGTAAAGCAGGCGTGGACGTAGAAGCTGGCTATCAAGTGGTAGAACGCATCAAAAAACATGTGGCTAGAACAAAGCGATTAGGCGCGATGGGGGCACTTGGTTCTTTTGGCGGAATGTTTGACTTAAGTAGTTTGCATCTAAAAGAGCCTGTCCTTGTTTCTGGTACGGATGGTGTTGGGACAAAATTACTTTTGGCAATTGAAGCAGATAAGCATGATACCATCGGGATTGACTGCGTGGCAATGTGCGTGAATGACATTTTAGCTCAAGGCGCCGAGCCATTATTTTTCTTAGATTATATCGCTACTGGGAAAACAGATCCTGTGAAAATGGAACAAATTGTTAAAGGCGTGGCTGATGGCTGTGAACAAGCTGGTGCAGCTTTAATTGGCGGCGAAACAGCAGAAATGCCTGATATGTACGGCGCGGAAGATTATGATTTAGCTGGTTTTACTGTTGGGGCTGTAGAGAAACAGAAGCTAATTACAGAAGGCGCAGTCAAAGCAGGAGATACACTCATTGGAATTCCATCTAGCGGGATTCATAGTAACGGCTACTCCCTTGTGCGCAAAATTTTCTTTAAAGATAACGAATTTTCACTCGATGCGGAAATCAGTGAACTAGATGTACCACTTGTGGAAGAGCTACTTAAACCAACACGTATTTACGTCAAACCAGTTTTAGAAGTATTGAAAAAGGTTGATGTGCACGGAATTACGCATGTGACGGGTGGCGGATTTGTAGAGAATTTGCCACGGATGTTAACGAGCGATTTAGCTGTGAAAGTGGAGCTAGGTTCATGGCCAGTGTTGCCGATTTTTGACGTTATGAAGAAATACGGCCAATTAAACGAAATGGAAATGTATGAAATTTTCAATATGGGCATTGGTATGGTGTTGGCAGTTGCGAAAGCGGATGTGGAAAGAACATTAGAAGTACTCGTTCAAAATGGAGAAGCGGCTTATGTTATTGGCGAAGTTACGACACGTGAAAATGATGCGGTTATTTTCACAGGAGGCACAAAAGGATGAATATAGCCATTTTTGCTTCTGGTAACGGTTCAAATTTTCAAGCTTTAATGGATGATGAATTTATTAAGCCTCATGTGAAATTACTGGTATGTGATAAACCGAATGCTTATGTTTTAGAGCGGGCAAACAAGCACGATATTCCTGTTTTCCTTTTTGAAGCGAAAAATTATCCGGATAAAGAAGCTTTTGAAACAGAAATTTTACTAGAACTTCGCGGGTTGGAAATTGATTTGTTAGTGCTAGCAGGATATATGCGTTTGATTGGACCAACCTTATTAGCGGAATTCCCTGAGCAAATTGTGAACCTGCACCCGTCGTTGTTACCTGAATTCAAAGGAAAAGATGCAATTGGTCAAGCGATTCAAGCGAATGTTTCAGAAACTGGTGTCACCGCACATTTTGTGGATGCGGGAATGGATACTGGACCAATTATTGATCAAGTGAAAGTACCGATTGAACATGCGGAAACTGTAGATACTTTAGCTGAAAAAATTCATCAAGTAGAACATATTTTTTATCCAAAAGTGATTCGAGGATTAATTCAAAATGGAGGGAACGATTAATTATCATGAAAAGAGCGCTTATTAGTGTGTCAGATAAAAACGGCATCGTGCCATTTGCAGAAAAATTAGTAGAACTTGGAGTAGAAATTATTTCGACTGGTGGAACAAAAGCGGCATTCGAACAAGCTGGCGTACCGGTAACAGGAATCGAAGAAGTAACTGAATTTCCAGAAATGCTTGATGGCCGCGTGAAAACACTTCATCCAGCAATTCATGGTGGGTTACTGGCAAGACGCGATACAGCCGAACATATGGAAGCTATTGCCGCACATGATATCAAGCCAATTGATTTAGTCATTGTAAATTTATATCCTTTCCAAGAAACGATTCAAAAAGCTGGTGTTACTTTAGAAGAAGCGATTGAAAATATTGATATTGGTGGACCTTCGATGTTACGATCTGCTGCGAAAAATTATGCAGCAGTTACGGTAGTAGTGGATACAGCGGATTATGATACGGTACTTACAGAACTACAAGAACACGGTGCAACTACTTTTGAAACGCGCCAACGTCTAGCTGCAAAAGTTTTTCGGCACACAGCCGCTTATGATGCTTTAATTGCAGAATACTTAACGAACATCACTGGAGAAACTTTCCCAGAAAAAGTGACGTTTACTTATAATCGAAAACAAGTTTTGCGTTATGGTGAAAATCCTCACCAAGATGCCGCTTTTTATACAGAACCTAGCACGATAGAAAACGCCATTAGTTCCGCAAAACAGTTGCACGGTAAGGAGTTATCTTATAACAATATTCGCGATGCAGATGCAGCACTTAAAATTGCGAGTGAATTTACAGAACCAGTCGCAGTTGCAGTAAAACATATGAATCCATGTGGCGTTGGTGTTGGCGAAAATATTGAAGAAGCTTATTTGAAAGCTTATGAAGCGGATGAAACGTCTATTTTTGGCGGGATTGTTGCCTTAAATAAAGAAGTGGATGCGAAAACAGCTGAACATATGAGCAAAATTTTCTTAGAAATCATTATTGCACCAAGTTTCTCTGAAGAAGCGTTTGCCATTTTAGCGAAAAAGAAAAATATTCGCTTGTTAACTGTTCCGTTTGCCGCTTCCATAAAAGGCTTCGAGAAAACATCTGTAAATGGTGGACTTCTTATTCAAGCGAGTGATTCTGTTATAGAAGATACAGCGAGTTATGAAGTAGTAACGGAAAAACAACCTACAGAAGCGGAAATGAAAGCATTAATTGCTCAGTGGAAAATTGTGAAACATGTAAAATCCAATGCGATAGTAGTAGGATCTGATAAACAAACACTTGGAATTGGTGCCGGACAAATGAATCGAATCGGTTCCGCTTTAATTGCACTAGAGCAAGCTGGCGAGAAAGCAAAAGGAGCAGTACTTGCCTCAGATGCCTTTTTCCCAATGGATGATACAGTCGAAGCTGCGGCGAAAGCGGGTATTACAGCGATTATTCAGCCTGGTGGATCCATCAAAGACAAGGAATCAATTGCGATGGCAGACAAATATGGTATTTCCATGGTTCTAACTCATGTACGACACTTCAAACATTAATCCTCAAAAAGGACGTGTAAATAAATGAACTTATTAGTAGTTGGTAGCGGTGGTAGAGAACATGCTATTAGTAAAAAATTAGTAGAATCCAATAATGTCGAAAAAGTTTACTGTGCTCCCGGAAACGACGGAATGCGTTTAGACAACATCCAACTCGTAGCTATTTCTGAAACGGATAAAGCTGGTTTAATTGATTTTGCTAAAAAAGCAGAAATTGCCTTTGTGATTGTTGGACCTGAAGTGCCTCTTTTAGAAGGGGTTGTCGATGCTCTCGAAGAAGCTGGAATTAAAGCATTCGGTCCAAAAGCAAATGCAGCATTAATTGAAGGCAGCAAAGATTTTGCGAAACAATTTATGGAGAAATATGCTATTCCAACGGCAGCATCAAGAACATTCACCGATTATGCGGAAGCGAAGGCATACTTGGATGAGCGCGGTGTGCCAATTGTCATTAAAGCAGATGGACTCGCTGCTGGAAAAGGAGTCACTGTAGCATTAGAAATGGAAGAAGCGGTTCTTGCATTAAAAGATATGATGCTAGAAGAAAAATTCGGTGACGCATCTCTCAAAGTCGTTATCGAGGACTTTTTAGCGGGAGAAGAGTTTTCCTTGATGGCGTTTGTAAATGGGGAAGAAGTTTATCCAATGGCTATCGCGCAAGATCATAAACGTGCTTATGAAGGGGATAAAGGACCAAATACTGGTGGAATGGGCGCTTATTCTCCGGTGCCACATATTTCTGAAACGATAGTAGACGAAGCTGTCGAAAAAATTCTTATTCCAGCCGCAAAAGGAATGGTAAAAGAAGGTCGTTATTTCCGCGGAATTCTCTATGCAGGGCTTATCTTAACCGCAGAAGGTCCAAAAGTAATTGAGTTTAACGCACGTTTTGGAGATCCGGAAACACAGGTCGTTTTGCCTCGTTTAGAAAGTGATTTTGCAGCACTGATAGACGCTTTACTCCATAACGAAAAACCAGATGTGCGCTTTAAAAAATCCGGGATTACGCTAGGCGTTGTCTTAGCCAGCGCCGGTTATCCAGAGCATTATGAAAAAGGAAACAAATTAATCGGTCTAAATGATATTGCTGAAGATGTAGCGATTTATCATGCAGGTACAAAACAAGATGAAAATGGCGATTTTATTTCTAATGGTGGACGCGTCTTGCTACTAGCAAAAGAAGCAGAAACAATGAGTGACGCACGCACATTACTTTATCCTGAAATGCAAAAACTGGACAATCCAAACTTCTTTTATCGCATTGATATTGGAACAAAAGCAGAATAATTAAAAAGTACTATCTCAAGGATAAATTCCTAGATAGTACTTTTTTGTTCATTTAGTGAAGAGAAACGTTTGTGTTTTACGCGTTGGTACGTTAAAATATGAAAGTAGGATATATGAGATTATTTGGAGGTAAAGATATGCAAATAGAGAAGTTGCGTGGACAAGGATTGGATGAATTCTTCCAAGGGATTTTAACACTCGAAAATTTAGAAGAATGTTATGCTTTTTTTGATGATGTTTGTACAGTGAATGAAATACAGTCCATGGCTCAACGTTTCCAAGTAGCAAAAATGCTTCATGATGGAAAAACATATAATGTGATTGAATCTGAAACTGGGGCAAGTACAGCAACTATTTCACGTGTAAAACGTTCACTTCATTATGGTAATGATATGTATGATGTTGTATTTTCAAGAATGACGAAGCCAGAATAAGATTGTAGGGATTATGTTGAAAAAGTTTAATAGTAAAACCTATCAGATTGTTATCATCTCTATTCTTGCGCTTGCAGTTATTTATTTTGTGATTAATATGATTGCCACTGGCACGGGACTTGATTTTTCATTACTGTGGCACTGGGTCTTTATTATTTGTTTTATTTTCACGACGCTTGCTAACGTTAGAGAAAAACGAGCAATTGGAACGGCGATTGGCCTAAGTGGAATCTTGATTTGTGTGACAAGTATTGTCCTGATGGCAATATAAGAAAAGCAATCTCGCTAAAAAATTAGCGGATTGCTTTTTTGTTAAAACAGAAAGTCGATTAAACCAGTTGCGGAAAGGAAGACAAAGATAATCGCGATTGGTGCAATATATTTAATGAGAAAGAGCCAAATAATAAAAACCTTTTTACCAACATGACTGCTTGTGGTAAATTCTTTTAAAAGTAATTCACGAGGTAAACGATACCCAACAAAAATCGCGATAAATAAAGCACCAACTGGCAGGATAATATTCGACACAAGATAATCGGCAGCATTAAAAATACTTAGTCCAAAAATCTGGACATCACTCCAAACGCCAAAACTTAGCGCACTTGGAATAGCCATTAAAACAATCACGAGTCCCATCCAAAGACTTGCTTTTTTACGATTAATTCCCGCATTCATCAGTGGTGCAACCGTTGCTTCAAGCATCGAGAAACTGGAGGTTAATGCGGCGAATAAGAATAAAATTAAGAAAATAATAAAGAAGAACATCCCAAATGGCATTTGATTAAAAATGGAAGGTAAAATAACGAATAGCAATCCAGGTCCCGCATCGGGTGTAATATTAAACGAAAATGCTGCCGGGAAAATGGCTAATCCCGCAAGAAGCGAGACAAACACATTCATGAGCGAAACCGAAATGGCAGACTGGGGTAAACTAGTCGAACGATTTAAATAAGAACTATAGGTAACCATTACCGAAATCCCCACACTGAGTGAAAAGAAGGCCTGGCCAAGCGTAATAAGAACCGTTTGTGCTGTAAAATGACTAAAATCCGGGCGTAAGAAAAATGCGACACCTTCCATCGCGCCAGGTAGTGTTAAGGACCTGATAATTAAAATAATAAATAATATAAAAAGAGCTGGCATCATAAACTTACTCATTTTTTCAATTCCACTAACAATGCCACGGCTAATAACAATGACATTCAGTAAAATAAAGAGAATCGTTGCGCTAACCGATATCCATGGATTTGCAGTCGTCACTTGGAAATCATGTAGTAGACTTGCTTGATTTTCGCCAGCAATCCCGCCGACAATTGTTTTAATTAAGTAAGTGATAATCCAACCGCCAACGACACTATAAAATGAAAATAAAATACTTGCGCCAACTACGCCTAATTTTCCAAGTAAATTCCACTTTGTTCCGGGCGCGAGCGTTTTATAAGCTTGAACGGCATCGCCGCCAGAACCTCGCCCAATCACAAATTCTGCAATTAAAAGTGGCATTACAACGAGTAAAGTTAAAACTAAAAACAATAAGAAAAATGCGCCGCCTCCTGCAGTTGCAGCCACATAAGGCAGTTTCCAAATCGCACCAATTCCTATTGCGGACCCAGCGGATGCTAATATAAATCCGACTTTTGAGCCCCATTCTTCTCTATTTTCTTGCATAATATCCCCATTTCCTTTTTTCTATGTAAATACTCCGAAGTCTTAATAAAATCAAATTTTCCTCATCATACCATAAAATAAAAGCTATCCCAACAGTAACTGAGAAAAAAAGCTTAAAAAAAGTTAAAATTTTTGGTCGTAAGGGTGCGATGAAATGTAACTAATGCTATAATAAGATATCCCATTATAGAGACTTGGAGGAGCAAATGAAGCATTTATTCAAGTTAGACCCAGCAAAGAATTTACCAATGAATGACCTAAAGAAGCTCGTCCATTCTGGAACCGATGGATTTATTATTGGTGGGACGGATAATGTACAAATCGAAGCAGTCCAAAAGCTTTACGAATTATTAGGTGAAACGGACTTGCCGATTTTCCTTGAAATAAGCAATGAATCTATGATTTTACCTGAAGCAGACCATTTTTTAATTCCAGTAGTGTTGAATACAGAAAAAAGTAAATGGACACACGGTTTACATCAGGAGTTAATCAAAGAAATGGGAGCATTTATTCCATGGAAGCGAGTCACAGCAGAAGGTTACGTTATTTTAAATAAAGATGCAAAAGTGGCTCATTTAACAGAAGCGAAAACCGATTTAACGGACGAAGATATCGTTGCCTATGCGCGGTTAGCAGAGAATATATTTCATCTGCCCATTTTTTATGTCGAATATAGCGGCATGTACGGAGATCCAGAGGTTGTAAGAAAAGTAAGTGCCGCGTTAAATAATACAAAATTTTGGTACGGGGGCGGAATACGTTCAAAAGAACAAGCTGCTGAAATGGCAAAATATGCGGATACGATTATTGTTGGCAATATTATTTATGAAGATTTAGAAAAAGCACTAGAAACCGCAACTATTTTTAGGAAGAAAACGGTTTGATTATAAAGTGTAGTATGATAAAATAAGAACAAATGTTTGTATGGTGGTGTATAGGAGAATGCAATTGAATGCAAAAGAATTAGTGGACGGATTGAATCCGGAACAACGAAGAGCAGTAGAAAGTACAGAAGGACCTTTATTAATTATGGCTGGTGCCGGAAGTGGGAAAACACGTGTTTTGACCCACCGGATAGCTTATTTAGTGAGAGAACGTGGCGTGAATCCTTATAATATTTTAGCGATTACATTTACGAACAAAGCGGCTCGTGAAATGAAGTCACGGATTGGTAATTTAATGGGTGGGGAAGCAGAATCTATTTGGATTTCCACCTTTCACTCCATGTGCGTACGGATTTTACGTCGTGATATTGACCGGATTGGTTATGAACGCAATTTTACCATTTTGGATGGCAGTGACCAATTATCGGTTATTAAAGGCATTTTGAAAGAAAAGAATGTCGACCCTAAGAAGTTTGAGCCACGGGGGATTTTGGCTTCTATCAGTAATGCCAAAAATGAACTGATAACAGCAAGCGAATATATTAAAGAAGCAAGTGGTTTCTATGACAAAATGGTCGGCGAAGTCTACGAAAAATACGAGAAGAAACTTAAGAAAAATCAAGCACTCGATTTTGATGATTTAATTATGGTCACCATTCAATTATTTGAACGTGTGCCAGATGTTTTAGAATATTATCAGCGTAAATTCCAGTATATTCACGTGGATGAGTACCAAGATACCAACCACGCGCAGTATTTACTCGTGAAACAGCTTGCTTCTCGTTTCAAAAATTTATGTGTCGTAGGTGATTCGGATCAATCTATTTATGGTTGGCGCGGGGCGGACATAAGTAACATCATGTCCTTCGAAAAAGATTACCCAAATGCGAAAACTATTTTGCTAGAAGAGAATTACCGTTCGACAAAACGTATTTTAGAAGCTGCCAACCGTGTTATCGAAAATAATGGTAATCGTAAACCGAAAAATCTTTGGACTAGCAATGCAGAAGGGAAGAAGATTTTTTATCATAAAGCATTAACGGAAAAAGAAGAAGCAGCCTATGTAGTTATGAAAATTCAAGAAGAAGTAAATAACTCGAATCGACCACTTTCTGATTTTGCAATTCTTTATAGAACCAATGCTCAGTCCCGTGTAATGGAAGAATATTTCATGAAGTCAAATATGGCGTACACGATGGTCGGCGGCACGAAGTTTTATGACAGAAAAGAAATTAAAGACATTTTGGCATATTTGCGTCTGATTAGTAATAATGAAGACGATATTAGTTTGACACGTATCATTAATGTACCAAAACGCGGCGTCGGACCAGGCACTTTAGATAAACTAAATAATGTGGCGACCACGTATGATTTGAGCTTGTTCGAAGTCCTTAACCGCATCGAACTAGCGGGAATTTCGCCTAAAATAAGCAAAGACTTAGTTGCGTTCCATGATTTGATTCGCGGCTTCACACAAATGCAAGATTTCTTATCCGTAACCGAACTCGTAGAAGAAATCCTTGAAAAAACAGGCTACCGAGCAATGCTAAAAAACGAACGAACCATTGAAGCACAAACACGTTTAGAAAATATCGATGAGTTTTTATCTGTAACACAAAACTTTGAAAAGGAAAATGACGATAAAACGTTAATTGCCTTTTTAACTGATTTAGCACTTGTTGCAGATGTGGATAAGTTAGAAGAAGATAACGAAGAACAAAACGGAGCTGTCACACTGATGACACTTCACTCTGCCAAAGGGCTGGAATTCCCCGTTGTCTTTTTAGTCGGTATGGAAGAAGGGATTTTCCCACATTCCAGAGCGATTTATGAGGAAGATGAAATGGAAGAGGAGCGTCGTCTGGCATACGTTGGTATTACTCGAGCGGAAGAAGAACTTTTCCTAACGAGCGCTTACTCACGGATGCTTTATGGTCGTCCGTCCTCTAACCAAGAATCTCGTTTTATTGGAGAAATCCCTCGAGATTTACTGGAGTTAGGTAATGAAAATAAATTAAAAGCAGACAAGCCATATGCCAAACCACGTATGCCACAAAAAACAACTACTGCGTATAAATCCTCTGGAGCAGAAACACTTGGTTGGACAGTTGGCGATAAAGCCAGTCATAAAAAATGGGGCGTAGGAACAGTCGTTAGTGTCAAAGGAGAAGGTAGCGGAATGGAACTAGATATTGCGTTCCCGAGCCCAACTGGCGTCAAACGATTGCTCGCAGAATTTGCGCCAATTGAAAAAGTATAAATTTGGAAAAAGCAGGTGAAGAATGATGGCTGATAAAAAAAGGTATGAGGAACTAATCAACATACTTGATCAGTACAGCTATGATTATTATGTAATTGATAATCCAACAGTAGAAGATGCCGAATACGATCAGAAGATGCAAGAACTACTTAAAATAGAAGAAGCGCATCCCGAGTGGGTTACACCTGAGTCTCCGTCGAAACGAGTTGGCGGAGAAGTTTTAGAAGGTTTTAAAAAAGTAGCACATGACACGCCGATGTTAAGTCTTGCCAACGCTTTTAATCAAGAAGACTTGGCAGACTTTGACCGCCGAATTCGCGACAAAGTGGGCGATGATATTGCTTATATGTGCGAACTTAAAATTGATGGACTAGCTGTATCTCTTCAATACGAAAATGGTAAATACAAACAAGGTGCTACTCGCGGTGATGGCACCATTGGGGAAGACATTACAGCTAACTTGCGTACGATTCGCTCCATCCCAATGAAACTTCAAAAGGACTATTCCATTGAAGTTCGCGGTGAAGCTTTCATGCCAAAACGCTCTTTCCAAAAACTAAATGAAATTCGCGAAGAAGAAGGCCAGATGCTATTTGCCAATCCACGAAATGCTGCGGCTGGTTCGCTTCGACAATTAGACACAAAAATCGCAGCGTCGAGGAATCTCGATATCTTCCTTTATGCAGTAGCAGATTTTGGCGAAATGGGCGTTGAAACGCATAGCGCCGGGTTAGATATGCTTGAAACACTGGGTCTTAAAGTTAATAAAGAACGCCGACTTTGCAATAGTTTAGAAGAAGTTTATGCGTACATTGACGAATGGACAGAAAAGCGCGCCGGCTTAGCATACGATATTGACGGCATTGTTTTAAAATTAAACAACCTAGAACAACAACGCCAAATGGGAACGACCGTTAAATCACCTCGTTGGTCGATTGCTTATAAATTCCCAGCTGAAGAAGTACCAACGAAGTTACTTGATATTGAATTAAATGTAGGTAGAACAGGTGTAGTAACTCCCACCGCCGTGTTAGAACCAGTGAGAGTGGCAGGAACAACCGTTAGCCGCGCTTCCCTTCATAATGAAGACTTAATTACTGAAAAAGATATTCGCATTGGCGATACCGTTCTAATCAAAAAAGCTGGGGATATTATTCCAGAAGTTATTAAAAGCATTACCGAAGAACGTAGCGGAAGTGAAAAACCTTTCCATATGCCGAAAAATTGTCCAACGTGCGACAGTGAATTGGTTCGTTTGGAGGAAGAAGTGGCGTTACGGTGTATTAATCCTAAGTGCCCAGCTCAAATAAAAGAAGGACTTATCCACTTTGTTTCCAGAAATGCGATGAACATTGACGGCCTTGGTGAAAAAGTAATTATTCAGTTGTTTTCACAGCATTTAATTAAAGATGTAGCAGATTTGTTTTTCCTTTCAAAGGAGAAACTGTTAGAATTAGAAAGAATGGGTGAGAAATCAGTAACTAATTTACTGGCATCCATCGAAGCAAGTAAACAAAATTCGCTTGAAAAATTACTTTTCGGCTTAGGCATTCGTCATGTTGGTGCAAAAGCGGCCAAATCACTTGCCATTCATTTTGATACCATGGATAATTTGAAAGTAGCAGACAAAGAAACACTGACAAGTATTAACGACATTGGGGAAAAAATGGCAGACAGTATTGTGACCTATTTTGCCAATGAAGAAGTACATGATTTATTAGAAGAACTAAAAAGGGCTGGCGTGAATATGACCTATACAGGGCCAAAACTAGAAGATATGTCTGAGGAAGAACTTGTTTTTGCAGGAAAAACTGTTGTCTTAACTGGGAAACTAGGGAAGTTAACGCGAAATGATGCAAAAGCATTAATCGAATCCCTCGGAGGGAATGTTTCTGGAAGCGTCAGTAAGAAAACGGATGTTGTTGTAGCTGGCAGTGATGCTGGTTCTAAACTAGCCAAAGCTGAAGAACTAGCCATTCCTATTTGGTCAGAAGAAGACCTGATAGAGTACTTACCAGACGAAGGTGGATTAAACGAATGAAAAAACTCATAATAGCAGCGCTCGGCTTAACGCTTGTGCTCTCTGGCTGTGCCCCAAAACTTGACTCAAATGATAAAGTGGTACAAAAAGACGATTCCAAAGCGGAAACGGGCATCATGACAAAAAACCAAATCTCATCCAATTATTACAAAACCGTACTACCGTATAAAGCAAGTAAATCTCGTGGTCTTGTCGTATCGAATATTTATTCACGATATGATATTAACGAATTAGAAGCCGGTTTAATGCGTGTTTCCCAAAATAAATATTCCTCAGATAATTATCTTTTCCAAGAAGGACAATATTTGGATAAAGAAACTTTAGAAAAATGGTTAGATAGAAAAAGTGATAAAAATCCGAATGGGTTAAATCCAGAAAGTAATGGTAACGGTGAAAATCGTAATCCAATCTATCTAGCGCATATTTTAGAACAAGATTATTTGAAACAAACGGACAAAGATACCGTGGCGCTTGGCGGGATTTCTATCGCACTAGCGATGAATTCAGTTGATTATTATCAAAAAGAAAAATACGGAGACACTTACGAACAAGCCATTAGCGATAGCGATTTATTAGCACAAGGGAAAGAAATGTCTGCCACTGTGTTAAATCGTATTCGTCAAACAAAAGGGTTAGAAAATGTTCCCGTAACGATAGCTATTTACAAGCAAGGCGCTCGTGATGCGGTAGCTCCTGGTAATTATATTGCGTATGCAACAGCAAATGGAGATAGTCTTTCTGGTTGGAAAGATATTGATGAAAAAAATTATGTTTTACCATCCACTGAATCTGCCAAAGAGCACAAAACTGATAATGACAACTTCTTGAACTTCAAAAAAGCAATTGAAGATTATTATCCAAACTTCACAGGTGTCGTTGGCCGTGGTCGATATGAAGACGGGCAACTAGCTGAACTGAATATTGATATTCCATTACAATTTTATGGCGAAGCAGAGATTATCGGCTTTACGCAGTATGTAACGGATTTAGTTGGGCAACATATTCCAAAGACAGCAGATTTACAAGTCAATATTTCTACAACGGATGGTCCAGCTGCTTTAATTACAAGAAAAGCAAATGAAGATGCAGCAACAGCTCACATTTACGATTAATAAAAACAATGCGAATTGTTCTTTCCTGTTGTATAATTATGCAGGAGAGGACAGTTCTTCCCATTTTTAATAGGAGGGAAGCACTACCGCATAGAAAGTAACACTAAAAAGGAGGATGGCATTTTGTCAAATATATCAAAAGAAACCGTAGAAAAAGTAGCAAACCTTGCCAAACTAGAAGTATCAGAAACTGAAGCAACTGCTTTTGCTGGTCAGCTTGGTAAAATTATTGAGCTAGTAGAGCAATTAAATACTTTAGATACTACAAACGTAGAACCTACCAGCCATGCAATTGACGTATCCAATGTATTACGTGAAGATGTTGCAACCAAAGGGTTAGATCGCAAAGAAGTACTAAAAAATGCGCCAGATGAGCAAGATGGCATGTTTAAAGTACCTACAATTATGGAACAATAAATAGGCTAAGGAGGGAAAATATTTTGGGTTTATTTGATTTTTCAGTAAAAGAACTACATGATAAATTAGTAAAAAAAGAGATTTCACCATTTGATTTAGTATCAGAATCTTTCAACCGAATTGAATCTGTAGAGGGCAAAGTTGGTTCTTTTATTACTTTAAATAAAGAAGCAGCATTTGGTGTCGCAGAAGAACTTGGAGATGCTGGCATTGATCCTAACAATATGCTTGCAGGTCTTCCAATCGGGATTAAAGATAATATTGTTACAAAAAACTTGCGCACAACTGCAGCAAGTAAAATTTTAGAAAACTTCGATCCGATTTACGATGCAACCGTTGTTTCTAAATTGAAAAACGCGCAAACAATTAATATCGGAAAATTAAACATGGATGAATTTGCGATGGGATCTTCGACAGAAACATCGTATTTCAAAAAAACATATAACCCGTGGGATTTATCAAGAGTTCCAGGTGGCTCTTCAGGTGGTAGTGCATCCGCAGTTGCAGCCGGTGAAGTATTATTCTCGCTTGGTAGTGATACTGGCGGCTCGATTCGTCAACCAGCAGCTTTTTGTGGGGTGGTCGGAATGAAACCTACATATGGCCGTGTATCTCGTTTTGGTTTAATTGCCTTTGCGTCTTCTTTAGACCAAATCGGCCCAATTACTAAAAATGTAGAAGACAATGCGTATTTACTAGAAGCAATTTCTGGTTTAGATGCGAACGATTCTACTTCCATCAACCAACCAGTTGAACGCTTTTCAGATAGCTTAACAGGAGACATTAAAGGCTTACGCATTGGTGTTCCAAAAGAATATCTTGGTGAAGGCGTTGACCCTGGTGTGAAACAAGCAGTATTAGATGCACTTAAAACGCTTGAAAAACTTGGCGCTACTTGGGATGAAGTTTCTTTACCTCATTCTGAATACGGCGTAGCAAGTTATTACATTTTAGCATCCAGTGAAGCTTCTTCTAATCTGTCTCGTTTTGACGGCGTTCGTTACGGATACCGTTCTCCAAACGCAACTACCTTAGAAGAACTTTATACAAAAACTCGTTCTGAAGGCTTTGGCGATGAAGTAAAACGTCGTATTATGCTTGGAACATATGCGTTAAGTTCTGGTTACTACGATGCTTACTACAAAAAAGCACAACAAGCGCGTACGTTAATTAAGCAAGACTTTGTTAATGTATTTGAAAACTATGATGTTATTATCGGACCTAGTTCCCCGACAACAGCCTTTAAAATTGACGGAATGATCAATGATCCAATTACAATGTATTCCAACGATATTTTAACTGTTCCGATTAACTTAGCAGGTGTGCCAGCTATTTCTGTTCCTTGTGGATTCTCAGATGGTTTACCAGTTGGCTTGCAAATTATCGGTAACTACTTTGAAGAATCCTTACTTTACAAAGTAGCACATGCTTTTGAACAAGAAACAACATTCCATAAAGAAAAACCAAACTTATAGGAGGCGTAGCAATGAATTTTGAAACAGTTATTGGACTTGAGGTTCACGTAGAGTTAAAAACCAATTCAAAAATATTTTCTTCTGCGCCAGCTCATTTTGGAGCAGAACCAAATACAAATACAACCGTGGTAGACTTAGGTATGCCAGGTGTTTTACCAGTTTTAAATAAACGAGCAGTGGAATTTGGTATGAAAGCAGCCATGGCGATTAACTGTGAAATTGCTAAACATACAAAATTCGATCGCAAAAACTATTTTTATCCAGATAATCCCAAAGCATACCAAATTTCCCAATTCGATAAACCAATCGGTGAACATGGCTGGATTGAAATCGAAGTAGGGGGCAAAAAGAAAAAAATCGGTATCACTCGTCTTCATTTAGAAGAAGATGCTGGGAAAAATACCCATACTTCTCATGGTTATTCGTTAGTGGATATTAACCGTCAAGGAACGCCACTAATCGAAATCGTTTCAGAACCAGACATTCGTTCTGCAGAAGAAGCTTATGCCTACTTAGAAAAATTAAAATCTATCATTCAATACACTGGCGTATCTGATGTGAAAATGGAGGAAGGTTCGATGCGCTGTGACGCCAATATCTCTATCCGTCCAATCGGCCAAGAAGAATTTGGCGTAAAAACAGAACTTAAAAACCTAAACTCCTTCAACAACGTACGTAAAGGTATCGAATACGAAGAAAAACGCCAAGCAGAAGTGCTGAAGTCTGGTGGGATTATCGAACAAGAAACGCGTCGTTTTGAAGAAGCAACTGGAAAAACCTCTTTGATGCGCATCAAAGAAGGATCGGACGATTATCGTTATTTCCCTGAACCAGATTTAGTAGATTTATTTATTGATGATGCTTGGAAAGAACGTATTCGTGCAGAAATTCCTGAACTTCCAGATAAACGCCAAATTCGTTATATTAATGATCTTGGATTGCCAGCATATGACGCAATGGTTCTTACGCTAACAAAAGAAATGTCTGACTTTTTTGAAGCAACTCTTGCAGCTGGAGCAGATGCAAAACAAGCATCTAACTGGTTAATGGGCGAAGTTTCTGCCTACTTAAACGCTGAACAAAAAGAACTGCATGAAACAGGACTAACTCCAGAAAATCTTGCTGGCATGATTAACTTAATCGAAGCAGGCACTATTTCCTCTAAAATCGCTAAAAAAGTTTTCCGCGAATTAGCGCAAAATGGCGGCGATGCAGAGCAAGTAGTAAAAGATAAAGGACTGGTTCAAATTTCCGACGAGGGAGCTTTACGCACTATCATAAGTGAAATTCTAGATAACAATGAGCAATCCATTGTCGACTTTAAAAATGGGAAGGATCGTGCCGTTGGATTTTTAGTGGGTCAAGTAATGAAAGCAACCAAAGGGCAAGCCAATCCACCAATGGTTAATAAATTATTACTAGAAGAAATGAACAAACGTTAAACAATGTAGCAGTGAGGCATTTTGTCTCACTGCTTTTGTATTTATTAGGAATTTATGGTTAAATTTGCTATAATATTACTATCATGTGTCAAAACGCGCTTTTCTTTTGAACAACGCTGTTTGAGTGAAGGAGAGGACGAACATAATGCAAAAACACGCTCGAGTTATTTATAATCCCACATCTGGAAGAGAAATTATTAAGAAAAACCTTGCAGATGTCCTTTCGATATTAGAGCAAGCAGGCTACGTAACATCTGCGCACGCAACAACTGCAGAACCTGATGACGCCAAACATGCGGCTGAGGAAGCCGTAAGAGACGGCTTTGATTTAGTTGTAGCAGCTGGTGGAGATGGCACCATTAATGAAGTCATTAACGGTATTGCCGAAAAAGAATATCGCCCAAAAGTAGGGATTATACCAACCGGGACAACCAATGATTTTGCAAGAGCCTTACATGTACCTAGAGACGTGATTAAAGCAACGAAGATTATAGCAGCTGGTCAAAGTGTAGCAATGGATATTGGTAAAGCAAATGAAACTTATTTTATTAATATAGGTGGCGGAGGTCGTTTAACTGAACTCACTTACGATGTTCCTAGTCGTCTAAAAACAATGCTCGGTCAACTTGCTTATTATTTAAAAGGAATCGAAATGTTACCCTCTTTAAAAGCAACTAAAGTAAAAGTAGAATACGATCAAGGCATATTTGAAGGGGAAGTGATGTTTTTTCTATTAGGATTAACTAATTCCATCGGTGGTTTTGAAAAAATCGCCCCAGATGCTAAGTTAGATGATGGTAAATTTTCACTTATTATCGTGAAAAAAGTAAATTTAGCCGAATTTATCCGTTTAGTCACACTGGCGCTTCGAGGAGATCATATTAAAGAACCTAATGTTATCTATGTGAAATCCGAAAAAGTAATTGTTAACTCAGAAGATAAGATGTTAATCAATCTTGACGGAGAGCTTGGCGGGGAAACACCAATGGAATTCCGCAATTTAAGACAACATATCGAATTTTTCGCAAGCGTGGATGATATCCCTGCAACTGATTTATTCATAAAAGAAAATAGCTAAAAACTGCCCAGCTTGGTAGTTTTTTTCTTTAGCCTAAATGTCCTAATTGCAACATAGTAAAAAGGATGTAATTATTGTTAGAAATTTGTCTTATTTGAGCAAAACAAGTATAATAGGTATTCTGACAAGAAATGAGGTGAATGCGATATGACAAGTGGACATCTTTTTAAAAAGTTCACAGTGATAATAATCTTTCTTATCATTGCTATCGCAGCGGCTGTTTTTTTCTTTTGGCAAGTGGATGCAGAAGAGCAGGCTCCAAAAGTAAGTAAAACAGAGCTAATTGCAAGTAATAAAGTATGGATAAACAATCAAATGCAAGTTCCCATACAAGATAATATCATTTTATCTATCCCTGCAACTAATACGAACACAACCATTGCAACAAATGGAGATTTAATTTTAGAAACAACCAACGAAGAAATTTTAAAAGAATTAGCTTCTTCTGATAATCGTTATAGAGGTATTAAAGCATATCGACTTCGTATTGAAGCAAAGAAAGTTTCTGAGTATATTACTAATACAAAATATCGTTATCCAACCACAACTATCCAGAAAAAATTCGCAAACTATGAAATTACAAGTGGCGAACGCTCTGTACAGACAGAAAAAACACCTGTAAAAATTGAAGAAACAACAAACAATGATATCAAAGTCTCTCTAAAAACAAGCTATTCAAGCGACGATGCTGAAGTCGCAGCTGGGATTTTTAATAGTCAAATCCCAGAAGAAACAACTCTTACAGATAACACAAAAGAGTTAACGACGAATAAAAATGTCACTATCTATCCAAAAACACTTGTTTATGATTTTACGTTACAAAAAAACACCATGCTTATTTTTAAAGAGCAAGAAGAAGCAGTAATTAAAGAACCAATCGGTATCGAATACATTATTAAGTAAAGTAAAGAGAGGGGCAAGGGACTTTGGAAGCATCCCTTTTAAAAAAGAACCAATCCATTGAACTTACTATTGAAGATTTAACGCATGACGGCAGTGGGGTTGGCAAAATTGACGGATACCCACTTTTCATTCCAAATACGCTACCTGGCGAAAAAGTGACAGCCAAAATAATAAAGCTAAATAAAAATTATGGCTTTGCTCGGATGGAGACTATTGAATCGGTTAGTGCAGACCGCGTAGAACCTCCATGTGCAGTTTATTCCAAATGTGGCGGTTGTAGCTTGCAACACTTAAGCTACGATGGTCAGCTTGCGTTTAAACGAAATCAAGTGGAAGAAACGATGAAGCGAATTGGGAAACTTAATGTGGATGTACAAGAAACGCTAGGCATGGAAAATCCGTGGCGCTACCGGAATAAATCACAAGTACCAGTAGGATTTGTTCATGGGAAGTTAACAGCAGGTTTTTACCAAAAAAGAAGCCATGCCATTATCGATATGTCCACTTGTTTAATTCATAATGAACAAGGGGATTTTGCTGTTCAAAAAACACGTGAAATCTTAGCTAAATATGGAACTGAACCTTACGATGAAAAAACAGGAAAAGGCGATATCCGCCATATTATGACAAGGTTTGCGCATACGACTGGCCAGTTAATGATTGTTCTTGTAACCATAAAAGAACGCTTGCCTTTTAAAAATGAAATTGTACAGGATTTGATAGAACAACTTGAATTAACCTCGATTGTTCAAAATATTAATCCACATAAAACGAATGTGATTTTTGGAGAGCGTACGAAGACACTTTGGGGAAAAGATATAATTGAAGATACGATTCATGGTATTCGTTTCGCGATCTCAGCACGTTCTTTTTACCAAGTAAATCCGCTCCAAACAGAAGTTTTGTATCAACAAGCTATTGATGCGGCTGAATTAACTGGAAAAGAAACGGTGATTGATGCTTATTGCGGTATTGGGTCTATTTCCCTTTGTCTTGCAAAAAAAGCTAAGCATGTCTACGGGGTAGAAATTGTCGATCAAGCGATACAAGATGCTCGCGCCAATGCAGAGCTCAATGAATTAACGAATACAACTTTTGAAACAGGTAAAGCAGAAGAGGTCATTCCGGCTTGGTATAAAGCGGGTATTGAAGCAGATGTCTTAGTAGTTGATCCGCCGCGAAAAGGTTGCGATGAAAAATTGTTGGAAACAATTTTGGCAATGAAACCAAAGAAAGTAGTATATGTTTCTTGTAATCCAGGCACGTTAGCTCGCGATATGAAAATTTTAACAGAGGGCGGCTATGTAGCTAAAAGAGTTCAACCTGTAGATATGTTTCCGATGACAACACATATAGAAGCTGTGACTGTTCTACATTTAAATTAAGTATACAAAAACCGCCATAATGGGATAAATGGCGGTTTTTGCTTTTCGAGTGTGTGGTTGACTGATAAATTAACAGACGAGATTAACAATAACCAAGTCCAGTTTTTATTTAACCACGAAATAAAAAAATGGTCAAAAGAGAAAAAAACAACTTTTTGAAGAATGTTGGTGATTTTATTAACTTTTTTCAGTTTAAAAGTTAATAAAATCACGTTATAAGCGAAATTCAACTACAAAATTGTTGGTAAATTGTCATATTTATTTCTTCTTTCAAAATGGCATGAAATTTGGTAAGATGAATGTAAGAGATTTCACATGAATGGAGGAAATGAGAATGGCAATTAGTATGTATATCGACCAGCCTGGTGCCGCATTAGATAGTGCCACAACACATCCACATTTCAAAGCGCATTTTAAAGCGAGTTTTTATTTGGATGAACAGGATAGCTATGGCCCATTTGGATATGAAGATGGCCTTGAGGTGCTTCGCCGTTTAGAAGAATACTTCAGTGATAAAAGTGACCAAGGACTAAATTTAGCCGCTTTTCCAAAATACATGATGGAAACGGTGAAAAAAGCAAATTATGTCCCAGCAAAAGACGATGGTGTGGAGCGATTGCAACAACTGTTGTCGGAGTTTGGTAATGATGTTCGAGCATCTGATAGAATTACTGTTTCGGCTGCATTAGCTCAAATTAAAATCACGGGTTATGTTTTACCAGCTCTTCGTGATGCGGCACTTGAAGCACTTCACCGTGAAATAGAATTGAACAAAATAGAAGATATTGACGCAGGTTATGCGGATAGTATGTTTTATGACTTATTAACATTTACAAAAGACTATACCTCTGTGTTACCGGATATGTGGTGTAGGCATTGTACGGAATAAAAAAACAGCGCTAAATTTTTTAGCGCTGTTTTTTACTTAATCTAACATCGCTAAGATTGCCTTAGCAACTTCTTGCTGATTACGGTTATCTGTATTAACGATAAAATCTGCGGAATCTTGATAGTGAGCAATTCTAGGTTCAAAAATGGCGCGAATTTCTTCGGCCGTTTTTTGTTGTACAAGTGGACGTGTGGTATCGCCTTTTAAGCGATTCATAAATACTTCTGGATCCGTTTCTAAATAAATAACCGGATATGTTTTTTTTAATACTTCTCTATTTTCAGGATTGAGAACAATGCCACCACCTGTTGCTATAACGGCTTTGGTATTAGCTAATTCTTTTAATTTTTCATGTTCTAGACGGCGGAATTCTTTTTCACCATATTTTGCAAAAATGTCCGATACACTCATTCCTTGTTCGCTTGTAATTACTTCGTCTATATCGATGTACGGTAAGTTAGCTAAGTTTGCGAGTATGTTTCCAACCGTTGTTTTTCCAGCTCCCATGAAGCCAATTAAGATAACTTGATCGATGATGTTCTCCTCCTTTATTGAATTATTACATTTTACTACTTAAAAGCATTAAAGAAATTATATCACAAATGTCAAAAAGGTCAACCGAAAGTAGGCTGTTTTCTTTAAAATAAAAAGCCGCATGAATGCTTCCTTCCCATTGTAGTATATTTTTAGTACAATAGAAATAATAGAGTTGTAAAACTGGAGGAAAAAAATGATAGAAAATGAGTTAGAACAAGCAAAGAAAACAGAGAAAATAGAATTTGGGGTCAACCGTCGTTTGATTTTTTCTAGTTGCTTACTTTGGATGGCAGTGGGGTTATTACTTTATGTCGTTTTTAGTCATATCAAAGGTGTAAATGGCATAGAAGAAATGATTTTACTCGTGTTTATCGGCCTTTGTGTATTACGACCATTGTTTCGGTTAATTAATCTTGCTCCAACTGTTGAATTAACAGAACGCGGAGTAGCTTATCGTGGTGATTTTAAGCCGTGGAATGAAATTAAAGCAACAGAACTAAAGAAACCCGGTATGGTACTTTTTTTTCAAGGTAGATTAAAGATAATGACATCAATTAATGGACGAGAAGAAGTAGCATGGGATATTATTGCTGCAGATGTTTCTATTAGTTTAGAGGAGCTTGAAAAACTTATTCAGGCAATGCGGACGACTTATACAGATGACGAAACCATTGGCACAGAAATCTTTGTAGAAAAGAAATAGTGAAAAAATCATTTTTCTGTTTAAGAATAGAAGGATGATTTTTTTGATAAATACAACTATAGCCCATAGTATATTGGTGGAAATTAAGGTAAAATAGCCAAAGAATGAACGTAACGGGAGGAATACAATGGAAACAGTGCTAAAGGCGCATAAGGTTAGAAAAGTATACGGGTCAAAAGGAAATTTATTTTCTGCGCTTGGAAGTATTAGTTTAGAAATACAAAAAGGCTCCTTTGTTGGTATTATGGGTCCTTCTGGTGCGGGGAAGTCTACTTTATTAAATGTGTTATCTTCTATAGATAAACCAACTTCTGGAGAAATTGAACTTGCTGGAAAACAGATTTCTAACATGAGCGGGAAAGAATTAGCTGTTTTTAGAAGAGATCAGCTTGGCTTTATTTTTCAAGACTATAATTTATTAGATACGATGACGGTGAAAGATAATATTGTTTTACCACTGGCGCTTGCCCATATTAAACAAGAAGAAGTTGATCAACGATTCGAAATTATTGCACGTCAGTTTGGGATTTTTGAACTTAGAAACAAATATCCAACAGAAATATCTGGTGGACAAAAGCAGCGAACTGCGGTTTGTCGTGCAATGATTACTGAACCAACTTTGATTTTTGCGGATGAACCTACTGGTGCACTTGACTCCAAAGCAGCGACGAATTTGTTAGAAGGACTCTCTCACGCAAAAGATGTGCGTGATTCTACTATATTGATGGTTACACATGATGCCTTTGCCGCTAGTTACTGCGAAAGAATTATGTTTATTAAAGATGGTGAAATTTTCACTGAAATCTACCGCGGGACAAGTTCTAGAAAACAATTTTTCCAAAAGGTGTTAGATGTGTTGGCGCTTCTTGGAGGTGGCGAAAACGATGTTATTTAAAGTTGCGCTGACTAATATGCGAAAGAATTTTAATCAATATATTGTTTATTTCGTTTCATTGATTGTTTGTGTATTAGTGTTTTTTACCTTTGTTTCGCTATCCTACAATCCGCTTATTGAGACGGTGTTTAAACGCTGGGAGCTATTTGGACCAGCGATGTTTTCTTCAGCCAGCATTATGTTAATTTTATTTATTTTCTTTTTTATCTTTTATTCCAATAGCTTTTTTCTTAAAAGACGAAAACGAGAAATCGGTCTTTATTCATTGCTTGGTTTGCGGAAATCACAAATTGTATTAGTATTGTTTTTTGAAAATGCGATGCTGTATATGTTAGCGACTATTTTTGGGGTATTGATTGGAATCTTTTCTTCTAAATTGTTTGCAATGGTTTTATTTTGGATTGTTGGACTTTCTATTAATGCAGAATTTATTATTTCATTTAAAGCAATTATAGATACAATGCTCGTCTTTTTTTGTATTATGTTGTTCACATCTGTTTATGCCATTTTTATTGTATTACGTTATAATTTGAGTCAACTATTTAAAAATGATGAAAAAGAGGAAAAAGTGGCGAAAGGCTCATTCATTTTTATGTTAATTGGCTTAGTTTTAATTATCTTTGGTTACTATTTAGCCACAAGTAAAATTGAAGAATCACCCATTTGGTTAACCTATGATTTTTTTGATTTAATTTTAGTAATTATTATTAGTGTTGTTTTAGGAACGTGGTTAATGGTTCGATTTGGGACACCTTATATAATCCGAAAGTTATATAACAATAAGCATTTCTTTTATAATGGAACCAATATGCTTGGAATTACCTCGCTTCGTTTTAGGTTGAAGAAAAATGCCGGGACAATTGCGATGATTGCTGTGCTTAGTGCGACTACACTAACAATTATCGGCTCTATGAGTAGCTTTTATGTGCGCACGATTGATGATATTTCCGCAGAGAATCCTTCCAGCTACCAAGTGCTCAATATTTCAACTACAAATGAAGAACAAATTATTCAAACAATTCATAATGATCCAGGTCATAAATTGAAAAGTTTGATGCAAGCTGAAATGGTAAGTGCTGAAGTAGAATATAAAGATATTCCTAAATATCAAATGCGTATGGATACGATGTTTCATACAGTTGTATCAGAATCAGAATATAATCGCATTGGTAAAAGACAACAAAGTGATTTTGTTCCGCCTAAAACAATCGCTTATGGTGATGCGATTCTGCTTGGGAAAAACACCTATTATGCAAGAGCCGAAATTCAAGAAAAATGGCTAACTCGTAAAATGGTTGTGCAATCAAAGAATCCTGCTGCGAAGAAAATGCCGCCAATGAAAGTAGTTGATTTCCGAGAAAATTCCATTTTTAATACAGGGATTTCTTATGAAACGCTTGTTGTGTCGGATGAATATTATGATGATTTAGAAAGGCTTTTCCAACCGGAATCTGTTACGATGTTTGATATTACTAACCCAAACCATAGCGAAAGCTTGGATAAAAAAGTGCAAACAATCGTGGACGGCGAGCCTTCATTATTTTCAGATAATGTTTCTTCGTATTATACAAATTACCATTTAATTTCTACGTTAGTAGGTTCCTTATTATTTATTGGTATTTTTATTGGTGTCGTATTCTTTTTAGCGACAGGAAGTATTATTTACTTTAAATTAGTCACTGATGCCGTGTCAGAAAAAGCGAAATTTGATATTTTGTTTAAATTAGGTGTTACTGAAAAAGAAGTACGAAAGATTATTTCTAAGCAAGTCTGGCCGATTTTTGTTATTCCGTTATTTTTCGGAATTGCCCATTCAATGGCTGCATTATGGGGGATTTCGATTAATTTAATGGACAATATAAAGTACCCAGTTTTAATTGGTACAGGTATTTATATTATATGTTACGCCGCGTATTACTTTTTATGTATTAATTCTTTTATCAAAATTGTGATGGCCGATAAAAAGTAATTGGCTTTTGCGGTTAATTCAGCTAAAATGGGAAGAGAGTTCTGCCGAGGAGGTACTAGAAATGGTAAAGGTATATATCGTAGAAGATGATGAAGTAATTCGTGATACAATCCGAAAACATTTAAGTAAATGGGGATTTGAAATTGGGGTAGTAGAGGATTTTAATAACATTTTACAAGAGTTTTTAGCTTTTGAACCTCAATTAGTTATTTTAGATGTCAATCTGCCGTTCTTTGATGGTTTTTATTGGTGTAATCAAATTCGCGAAGTCTCGAATGTACCAATTATCTTTTTATCATCACGTAATTCACGTATGGATCAAATTATGGGGATGAATATGGGTGCAGATTATTATATAGAAAAACCGGTTGATTTGGATGTCTTAATGGCAAGAATTAACGCACTTTTAAGAAGAACTTATTCTTATGCAGATTTAGAGGAAGCGAATGTCATGGAGCACAACAATGTTTTCCTTCACATCGATACGAATACACTTACACATTTAGAAGATAAAATTGAGCTAACAAAAAACGAATTTTTGATTTTATATGAATTAATGAAACAAAAAGGTAGTATTGTAAGCCGTGATGAAATTATGCGTGCACTTTGGGAAGATGAAAGTTTTGTGGATGATAACACGCTGACGGTTAACGTTGTACGAATTCGTAAAAAACTAGCAGAAATTGGTTTGGGCGAATTTATCAAAACGAAAAAAGGCCAAGGATATATGATTGAATGAGAAAAAACAGGAAGATAGCGCCAAAAAACGCGAACTTCCTGTTTTTCGTAAATGAAGGAGGAGTCTAGATGAAAATTTTAGTATTCGGTGGTACACGTTTTTTTGGAAAGAAATTAGTGGAAAGACTTATTTCAGAAGGGCACGACGTCACTATCGGCACAAGAGGTAAAACAGAAGATCATTTTGGTGATGCTGTTAAACGAGTAGTGTTAAATCGCGAATCACGTGATGCTCTATTCCAATTAGCAAAAGAAGAATGGGACGTTATTTACGATAATATTTGTTTCTCGCCAAAAGAAGCACTTTATGCTGTAGATGCATTTAAAGGAAAAGTAAAACGATACATATATACTTCCTCGCTTTCTGTTTATAGTCAAAAAGGACGGGCTCTAGTAGAAGAAGATTTTAATCCGGAACATTATGAAATCGTTATTGGTGATAAAGAAGATTTTGATTACGGTGAAGGGAAGCGACTTGCAGAAGCAGTGTTCTTTCAAAAAGCTTCTTTTCCAGTTGTGGCTGTTCGTTTTCCGATAGTACTTGGATTGGACGATTACACCAAAAGGTTGCATTTTCATATTGAGCATATAAAAAATCATCAAGAAATTGGGATTAGTAATGGGCAAGCAGAGATAGGCTTTATTACTTCGGATGAAGCGGCGCAATTTTTAGCATGGGTTGGTGTAGTATCTGATGTGACTGGTCCAATAAACGCTGCTTCTAATGGCACATATGCGCTGAATGGTTTCATTAAAATGCTGGAAGCAAAAACAGGAGAACTAGCACTTGTTGAGGAAGTGACAGATGACGCTGACGATTCCCCATTTGGGATTGAAAAAACCTATTATTTAGATAATACGAAAGCGACAGAAGCGGGCTTTGTTTTTAAAGAGTTAAAAGAATGGTTACCAGCTTTAGTGACAGATATTTTAAAAGAAAATTAATTTTTGGGGGAAAAATGACACGATGTTAAACTTTGAAGAAAAAAAGGCATTAATAGAATCAATCGATGGTTTTGAACTACATGAAATTTCTATGGGGCGCATAAACGTACACTATCCAGCCAGTAAAAGAGATAAGAAGATTATCGTTAAACATCTTCATCCAAATGGTAATGCTTTTGTCTATGCACCTTTTTTAGAAGTAGAACCGTTAGATAAGCAAGGTTATGTGAATGTAAAAGATTACTCTGAAAATGAAATTCGCGTATTACTTTTAGAAGCAAAAGAGTTCATGGATAGTGACGAGGATGGCTATAAAGAAGGGCTAACTAAAATATATCAAGATAATAGTGGTGAGAAACTTTCACTTGTGTACGAAAACAAAATGTGGGTCATTTATACTGGGGAGAACTTAGAAGCTGTTTTTCCAACGCTTGAAAGTGCAGAAGGTTATTTGCTTGATGAGGGTTTCTTTGAGGCTTAATTGACGGAGGCGAAATTTGGTGGAGAATTTAAAACAACTGCAAGAACGTGTCGCGGTAAGTGATGGTCGCGCAAAAGCAGATTTAGTGATTAAAAATGGTCGAATAATCAATGTGTTTTCAGGAGAAATAATGGAGGGCGATATTGCTATCAAAAACGGGTATATCGCTGGTATCGGCAATTTTCCAGATGCAGAAAAGATACTAGATGCGGCAGGGGCTTTTATCGCTCCTGGTTTTATTGATGCGCATGTTCATGTGGAAAGTGCGATGGTAACACCAGCCGAATTTGCCCGTGTTTTACTACCCAACGGCGTTACAACCATTATAACTGACCCGCACGAAATCGCCAATGTTGCTGGGGAAAAAGGGATTGAATTCATGTTGGAAAATGCAAAGGGCGTGCCACTAGACATGTTTGTCATGCTTCCTTCCTCTGTTCCTGCAACAGAAGGAGAACATAATGGGGAAACGCTACATGCGGAGAAGCTCCATCCACTGTATAAACATGAAAAAGTAATTGGTCTTGCAGAAGTAATGGATTTTCCCTCTGTAGCAAAAGGTAGTTCGGATATTCTCACGAAAATTATCGATGCTAAAAAAGAAGGCGGACGAATTGATGGGCATGGAGCCGGTCTAACAAGCGCTGATTTGAATAATTATTTAGCTGTGGGTATTCGGACGGATCATGAAAGTACAACCGTTAAAGAAGCGACAGACCGTTTACGTGCAGGAATGTTTGTTATGCTGCGCGAGGGAACAGTGGGTCGTGACTTGCTTCAAACTATTCCAGCTGTTTCTGAAAAAAATAGTCATCGTTTTTGCTTTTGTACAGATGACAAACTTATTAATGATTTAATTACAGAAGGTTCAATAAACTATAACATCAAACTTGCTATCCAAAATGGAATTGATCCAATTACCGCTATCCAAATGGCTACTATTAACGCGGCTAATTGTCATAATTTACCGTACCTCGGCGCAGTTGCTGCCGGATACCAAGCGGATATCGTTTTTCTAACAGACTTAGAAAGTGTAGAAATTAGTAAAGTTTTGAAAAACGGAGAAGTGGTTGTTGAAAATGGGGTACGTAATGAAGCCACTTTTAAACAACAAGCGGCAGTGCATTTTGTATCTCCACCGATTAATCATCATGTTCGTTTACAAGATTTAGCGTTACCTTTAACTAAAGAAACGTGTTATGTAATCGGAATGCAACCAAATAGTTTATTTACAGAAAAACGCATCGAGCAAGTCACTATTCAAGATGGTAAGTTTATCCCCACCGTGGCAGATGATTTACTCAAAATGGCTGTTGTAGAGCGGCATCATAATACTGGTTGTGTTGGCGTTGGTATCGTGAAAGGATTCGGGTTAACAGAAGGCGCAATTGCTACTACGGTTGCCCATGATTCCCATAATATTGTGGCTGTTGGAGTAAGTGATGAAGCTATGAAAGCGGCTATTGATCACATCACCAAAACAGGCGGTGGTATTGCTGTAGTAGATGGAACTGGTCAAGTACTCCATGATTTAGCGCTTCCAATTGCCGGTTTACTTAGTGATAAATCATATGAAGAAGTGGAAAAAGACTTAGCTGGACTGTTAAGTGCTTATAATCAAATTAGTACTGCTAAAGGTTTTGATCCATTTTTAACATTGTCATTCTTAACTTTACCAGTTATTCCAGAATTAAAATTAACCGATCAAGGCTTGTTTGATTTTGCTACGTTTCAAATTATTCCAAATGAAGTATACTAATTAGTAGCGAGGAGGTGCGATATGAATTGGTGGAGCTATATAAAAGATAAACGATTTTTCTTATTGTTTTTTTGTAGTATTATGTTTTTTGTGGGCGTGCTAATTTCCATTGATCCGAATAGTAAATTAACGATTGGGAATTTCATTTATTTATATGTCTTTGTTTTAGTTTTCTTACTTGCTTATCTCGTGCTGGGGTATTTCTTTAAATATAGTTATTGGCGAGAAATGAAAGATTTGGTTAGCGGGGAGATTGAAGAAAATATCATTGAATTGCTACCGAAACCGCGTACACGCGAACAAGCATTTTTTAATCAATTAATGGTAAAAAAACATAAGGAAGAATTACGTACAATTAGTAAGCTGCAAGATAAACAACAAGAATATCATGATTTTATTTTATATTGGGTACATGAAGTGAAAACCCCGGTTGTTGCAAGTAAAATGTTAATTAATAATCCGGATTTAAATGATACCGAAACGATTTTTAAACAAATCGATGAAGAATTAACCACAATTGATAAATTAGTCATGCAAGCACTTTATTTTTCACGGCTAGACACGTTTTCAAAAGACTACTTTATTCAGGAGCAAAATCTTGGGGCTTTAGTGCGCGAATCGGTCAAACGTCATTCTAAACTTTTCATAGGGAAGAAAATGAAATTAGATTTACAAGCTGTTGATATAGATGTGCGTACGGATAGCAAGTGGCTAGGTTTTATTTTGGATCAAATTTTATCCAACGCACTCAAATACACTGAAAACGGCGGCGAAGTTAAAATTTGGTGTGACACAGAAGCATCTGGAAAGAAAGTATTGCATATAAAAGACAACGGTCGTGGGATTAACGAAGAAGATTTACCACGTGTATTCGAGCAAGGATTCACGGGTAATATTGGTAGACAAGAAAAAAAAGCAACGGGCATGGGATTGTATTTAGCAAAACAAATGGCCAAAAAATTAGGGCATGAAATTTGTATTCAATCTGAGCGTGGCGTAGGTACAGAAGTAAAACTCTATTTTGAACAGAAAGATGACTATTTACTGATTGCCAAAGATTAATAAGAAATGGTGTGTGAACAATTCAATGTCACACACCATTTTTTTAGCTTAAAATGGTTGACTCTATCGCTTTATCGTGGTAGAGTATTAGCAAGAAGAAGTGAAAGCGTAGAAGAGAACAAGTAGAACGTGATTCTTTTGAAGAGAGTCCTTGGTTGGTGCGAAAGGATAAAGATAACGTGATCGAACACATCTCGGAGTTGGTTTGCTGAAGCATAAGTGGGTAGGTGAACTCGGGTTAAGCCCGTTATAGCTTGTTAGTCTCGAACTAACAGAGTCTGGTACTGCGAAGTATCAGTAAATTGAGGTGGAACCACGTGAATAGTATTCTCGTCCTCTTGGCCAATTAGTGCCAAGTGCGACGAGATTTTTTTATGTTAAAAAAGGAGCGAAGAATAATGGATTATATCATGGAGATTTTACCAGCTTTACTTGACGGAGTGAAAACAACACTACTCGTTTTTATTGTTACATTAGCTTGTTCGATACCACTAGGAGCGGTTGTGGCAGTTGGAAATATTAGCAAAATAGCCCCACTTAAATTCATTTTAAATATTTACATTTGGATTATGCGAGGCACCCCTTTACTTTTACAATTAATTTTTATTTATTATGGGTTACCGATTATCGGGGTTGTTTTTGACCGAATGGATGCCGTGTTTATTGCCTTTATTTTAAATTATGCAGCATATTTTGCAGAGATTTTCCGCGGTGGTTTTCTTTCCATCGAAAATGGACAATATGAAAGTGCTAAGGTTTTAGGCCTAACCTACGGACAAACACTTCGAAAAATCGTCTTACCACAAGTTGTCAAACGTGTCTTGCCAGCAATTGGGAATGAAGTCATCAACTTAGTAAAAGACTCATCTTTAGTTTACATCCTTGGAATTGGTGATTTACTAAGAGCAGGAAAAATTGCTATGAGTAGAGATGTCACACTGATACCACTTGTATTAGTTGCAGCCATTTACTTAGCGTTAACTGCCGTTCTAACGGTATTATTTAAACAACTCGAAAAACGTTTTAGTTATTATAAATGAGGTGAAAAAAATGTTGGAAATTAAAAACCTATCGAAAAAATTTGATCAAAAAACAATTTTAGATAACGTGAATATTACGCTTCAAGATGGCGAGATACTTTCCATCGTTGGTCCATCAGGTGGTGGGAAAACCACTTTACTTCGCTGTATTAGCGGACTTGAAAAAATGGATGCCGGGGAAATTTTAATTGATGGAGAAAAGATAGACCCAATGTCGAGAAAAGATGTGGAAAATACAATTGGTGTTGTTTTCCAGGAATTCCACTTATTTCCGCATTTAAGCGTTTTAGATAACTTGATTTTAGCTCCGATGCTTGCTCGAAAAACAAAGAAAGCAGATGCTGTTAAAGAAGCAGAACGCTTGCTCGGCTTACTTGATTTATCCGATAAAGCAAATAGTATGCCGTACCAATTATCAGGTGGGCAAAAACAACGTGTTGCGATTGCCAGAGCGCTTGCGATGAATCCAAAAGTGCTACTGTTTGATGAACCAACTTCCGCTTTAGATCCTGACTTGCGCGATCATGTTGCCGCATTAATTTTAAGTTTGAAAAAGGTAGGTATTACGCAAATTATCGTTACACATGATCACACTTTTGCTGAAAAAGTTGCGGATCAAATGATGGAAGTAGAACCACTAAAAAAGGAGGCAATCTAACATGAAAAAAGGGTTATTAATAACTGTAATGTTGATGGTAGTGTTAGCGCTAGGAGCTTGTTCCGGCAGTGAATCTAAAGAAGACCAGTGGAGTAGAATTAAAAAAGATAAAGAAGTTGTGATTGGGTTAGATGATAGCTTTGTACCGATGGGATTTCGTGATCAAGACGATAATTTGGTTGGTTTTGATATTGATTTGGCGAAAGCTGTATTTGCAGAATATGGTATTAAAGCAAAATTCACACCGATTGATTGGACGATGAAAGAATCCGAACTGAAAAATGGTTCGATTGATTTAATTTGGAATGGATACACTGTAACGGATGCAAGGAAAAAACAAGTCGCTTTTAGTCAACCTTACATGAAAAATGAACAAGTATTGGTTACTTTAAAATCAAGCAATATTAATCAATTTAGCGATATGAAGAATAAAACACTTGGTGCGCAAAATGGGGCAAGTTCCATCGATGATATGGCGAAAAAGCCAGAAGTGTTAACGGACATTATAAACAATAACGAACCAGAATTATATGACACGTTTGATACAGCTTTTATTGATTTAAATAACAAACGAATCGATGGTTTAATCATTGATGAAGTCTACGCGCGTTATTACATTGATAAACAAAAGAATAAAGACGATTACAACATTATAACAGGCGGTTTTGATGCCACAGATTTTGCTGTAGGAATGCGCAAAAGTGATAAAGAACTCCAAGCAAAAATCAATGAAGCTTTTGAAAAATTATACAAAGAAGGAAAAATGCAAGAAATTAGTAAAAAATGGTTTGGTGATGACGAAATAGCTAAGCAATAGCGCGATTGACAGTAGGTTTAAGTTCCTATACAATTTGAATTATAAATGTCGCAGCCGAATATCCGACCGTGCCAGACAGAAGGGATGATTTTTGTTGAATAAAGAATTGATTGTTCGCGGAGCTCCGCAAGAATATTTATGCCAAGTAGGCGCGTGGGATACATTACCTACTCACCTAGAACGCCGCGGTTTGAAAAATGTATTAGTAGTTCGTGGAAATGCTTCTTGGGAAGTCGCTAAAAAGAAATTCCCTGTTTTATCAACTGTTACATCTACTTTTGAAGTTTATAATGGTGGTTCTACCTACGAGGAGCGCGATCGTCTGGTGGCAATCATGGAAACAAATAAGATGGATGCGATTATCGCAGTAGGCGGCGGAAAAATAGCTGACGTATGTAAAGCGGCAGCAGCAGTTCTACGTTTACCAGTCATTATCTTACCGACACTTGCATCAACTTGTGCCGCTTATACACCGCTTAGTGTGATGTACGACGAAGAGGGCGCCATGATTCGTTACGATGTGTTTGCAAGTAGTAATGCGCTGTTATTAATTGATCCGGAAATGATTTTAGACTCACCGAAAGAGTTACTAGTTGCTGGAATTGGCGATACGTTAGCCAAATGGTACGAAGCAGACGTGATTATTAATTCCTTACCAACTAAATCAGTCGAAATTGAAATCGCGCATTTTGCTGCCAAAATGTGCCGTGATAACTTGTTGCAATATAGCGAAGAAGCGCTTGCTGCCATGGACAAACAAATATTGAATGAAGCATTTGTTAAAATTATCGAGACAAATATTTTAGTTGGTGGAATGGTAGGCGGTTTTGGCGATGATTATGGTCGTTGTGCAGGAGCGCATTCGATTCATGACGCGCTAACGATGGTTCCAGAAACACATCATTTATTGCATGGTAATAAAGTGGCTTATGGTATTTTAGTTCAATTAGTAATAGAAAATAGATGGGATGAAATCGAGCGCTTGTTGCCATTTTATTCTAAGCTTGGTCTTCCGATGAGTTTGTATGATATGGGGCTTGCGACACTTGCAGAAGAAACGCTTGTGGCCGTATCTAAACGTGCAACAGAGCCACATGAAACAATCCACATGATGCCTGGTGAAATGACATCTGACATAGTATTAAATGCGATGAAACAGTTAGAAGATAGCATGGCAATGAAACGAGTGACTAAGTAAAAATGATTATTCGGAAAGAACAACCACAAGATTACGAGGCCATTCGTCGTGTGAATGAGGAAGCTTTTAAAGGTGCTGTAGAAGCAAACTTAATTGAAAGTATTCGGATATCTGATTATTATCAGCCGGCTTTATCCCTTGTAGCAGAAGCAGAAGATGGACTTATTGTTGGATACATTATGTTTAGTGAAATATCGCTTGAAGCAGCCGGACGAAGCAGATTTATATTAGCACTTGCGCCACTTGCTGTTTTACCAGCGTATCAAGGGACGCGAGTTGGCTCAAGATTAATGGAAGAAGGAATCCGTTTGTCACGCGAAAAAGCATATCCGGCCATTGCTGTGCTTGGACATGCTGATTATTATCCGCGATTTGGCTTTATTCCTTCTGAGCAGTTTGCTATTCCTGCGCCATTTGATGTACCTGCTGAATACTTTATGTTATTAGAATTATATGATGGAAGTTTAGATAATTTAGCTGGAACTATCCATTACCCAGCTGCATTTTCTGAAAATAATTAATTCGAAAAGAAGGAAATAATAAAGGAACGGAACAAATTCTCGGAAGGGGATAGGTTCCGTTTTTTTGTCGTAATAATCCCAACCGAACGCCGCAACTCTTTATCACGCAAAGCGATACTTTTTGTTTCTTTAAAAATCGCTCCATCTAAAATCATTTCTGGCAAAATGCTAATACCAAGACCTGCTCCGACAAGTCCTTGAATCGTATAAAAATCTCTACTTTGAAATGCTATTTGTGGCTCGAATCCTTTTTTATTGGCAGCTTTTGTTACGATTTTATATAAATCAAAGTCTTCTGGATAAAGCACGAATTTTTCAGAAGCGAGTTCTTTTAGCGAAACGGTGAAATTTTCAGCAAGTGGGTGGTTTTTTGGGACAATGAGTTTCAATTTTTCATCAAAAAAGCGAATGGCTTCAATTTGTTCGCTTGATTCTGGGACGGGTGATAAAAAAGTCATGTCAAGGGCGCCGTTTAAGAGCATCTCGGTAAGTTCTTCATTAGTTCCTTCCATAAATTGGTAAGTAATTTGCGGATACTTTTCTCGAAAGGTCGAAATAACGGATGGCAACACTTTAGTAGACAGGGAGTTCGGCAAACCAACGCGGACAGTTCCTTTAGCCGGATCGGTATATTCGGTCACAAGTGCTTCAGCTTTTTGTAGTTCGTTTAATGCGATTGCAGCTTGTTTTAAGAAATCTTGACCTACACTAGTAAGTTGCATATTTCTACCAACACGGTCAAATAGATGTACGCCGAGTTCTTCTTCGAGTTTCGTTATCTGTCTACTAACGGCAGATTGGGCTACGTGTAAATTCTCACTAGCTTTGGTCATATGCTCGACGCGGGCTACTTCCATAAAATACTTTAATTGTCGTAGTTCCATTTCTTACCTCCAATTGTTCTCGAAATGAGATTGTTTTATTCTATTATATATATTGTTTCGATAAATGAAAAGGAATAAAATAGATACTACAAGAAATGTAAGGTAAGCTGAATCGCTGGTTAATTATCAGTTAATTTAAATAATTACTAGAAAGACTTAGAAGGATTCGGTTTTTGAAGAGGAGGAACTAGGATGAAACAAACTAATTTACCAAAAAAACACGGCCTATACAATCCAGAAAATGAGCACGATGCTTGTGGAATTGGCTTCGTAGCAAATATTAAAAAGATTTCTTCTCATAAAATTGTCGAACAAGGCATTCATATGCTTTGTCAATTAAAGCACCGCGGTGGAGAAGTTGGTGGGGATACGGGCGATGGCGCTGGTATTTTACTTGAGATTTCAGACTCTTTCTTCCGACGTGAGTGTAGCAAATTAGGTATTAATTTGCCTGAAAAATATCATTATGCTGTTGGAATGTTTAATTTCCCTCAAAATAAAACAGAACGCGAATGTTTAATGGCCGAAACAGAAAAATTGATTGCGAGTGAAGGCCAAACGTTCCTTGGTTGGCGCAAATTACCAACTGATGTAACAAAGGTGGGTGCAGGTGCAAGAAAAACAGAACCAGCGATTTATCAACTATTCATTCAAAAAAATGCTAAGTTAGATGAAGCTGGGTTTGAACGAGCACTTTATTTAATTAGAAAGCAAATTGAAAAATTTGCTGCAACTTCAGCACTTATTACAGAGACTTTCTACGTTCCAAGTTTATCGACGAGAACGGTTATTTTTAAAGGAATGCTGCTACCAGAACAAATTAATCAATATTATTTAGATTTAGCAGATCCAGCTTATGTATCCGCTTTTGCACTGGTGCATTCACGCTTTTCGACGAATACTTTCCCGAGTTGGGAACGGGCGCATCCGTATCGATATTTAATTCATAACGGTGAAATTAATACGCAACGTGGCAATGTTAACTGGATGAAAGCTCGGGAGAAAAGAGCAGAATCAGGTTTACTTGGTGAGGATTTAGCCAAATTACTACCAATTATCGACGAAAGTGGTAGTGATTCAGCTACTTTGGATAATGCGTTAGAATTTTTAGTGCAAGCAGGCCGTTCACTACCTCATGCAGCGATGATGCTTATTCCGGAACCGTGGGACAAAAATCCGCATATGACAGATCCGAAACGTGCTTTTTACGAATATCATAGTACATTAATGGAGCCGTGGGATGGGCCAACATCAATTTCCTTTACGAATGGTCGAGTTATTGGGACGATTTTGGATAGAAATGGCTTACGTCCGGCGCGCTATTATGAAACGAAAGACCATACAATTATTTATTCTTCGGAAACAGGTGTTGTACCTGTTGATCCGAGTGAGATTATTCGCAAAGAAACGGTTGGCGCAGGGACAATGTTGTTAATCGATTTAGAAGAAGGGCGCATTGTAACGGATGCAGAATTAAAAGCAGAACTAACAACAGAAAAACCATACCGTGAATGGTTGGACGCGGAAATGACGGAAATTGCTGATTTAGCGACAGACGTTTTACATGACGAAGCTATGGATAAATCAGAACGCTTTAAAAAACAACGTGCATTTGGTTATACACAAGACGAATTAAATAAAATTTTGATTCCGATGGTAACAGAGAAAAAAGATCCAATGGGTGCAATGGGTTACGACGCGCCACTTGCTGTTTTAAGCCAAAGACCACAAGTATTATTTAATTACTTTAAACAACTTTTTGCACAAGTAACTAACCCGCCAATTGACGGGATTCGGGAAGAAACGGTTACTTCTGCGATGACGTTGCTCGGGGATGAAGGGAATATTTTAAATCCATCTCCTAAAAATGCAAATAGGATTCGCTTGAAAACACCGATTTTATCTCGAAAAGAATTTGCGGCACTGGAACAACAAACAAAATTTGCCCAACCGACTGTCACTTTACCAATTTTATTTAAAGCTGAGGAACGAGATGGTTTAGAAGCGCGTTTAGAAGCATTATTTTCAGAAGCGGATAAAAAAATTGCAGCTGGGGCAGAATTGCTTATTTTATCAGATGACGGGGTAAATGCGGATTGGATTGGGATTCCTTCTCTGTTAGCTGTCAGTGGTTTACATCATCATTTAGTTAAAGCTGGGACGCGTACACAAGTGAGTATTATTGTGAAAACAGCGGAAGCGAGAGATGTTCATCAATGTGCGCTCTTAATTGGCTACGGGGCAGACGCAGTATTTCCAAGCCTTGCTATCGATACGTTTGACGGCTTGATTAAAGAAGGTCGAATCAAAGGATTTACACTGGATGAGGCAGAAAGTCGTTATATTGAAGCAATTACAGATGGAATTCTAAAGATTATGTCAAAAATGGGAATATCTACGGTGCAAAGTTACCGCGGGGCGCAGATTTTTGAAGCAATCGGAATTGGCGATGAGGTGATTAAACATTACTTCCCAGGAACAGCCTCACAAATCGGTGGGATTCCACTGGAAGTTATTGCACAAGAAGCTTGGCTCCGCCACCGCGAAGCCTATCATGATATTGGCTACCAGAGTTTCACGCTTAATACAGGTGGGGAATATCAGTGGCGCTCAAATGGAGAATACCATGTGTATAATCCGCTAGCGATCCATTCCTTGCAACAAGCTACACGGGAAAACGACCGAGAAACGTATAATCTTTATTCAGACTTAATGCAAAATCAAAATAATGCCTTTTTAAGAGGACTGCTTACTTTTACAAGTGATCGCAAACCGATTCCACTGGACGAAGTAGAACCGGCCGAAGCCATTTTCAAACGATTTAAATCAGGCGCGATGTCGTATGGTTCAATTAGTCAAGAAGCTCATGAAGCGCTTGCTATCGCAATGAACCGTATTGGCGGGAAAAGTAATAGCGGGGAAGGTGGCGAAAACCCAAATCGTTTTACTCCAGACGAAAATGGCGATTGGCGAAGAAGTGCTATTAAACAAATTGCATCTGGTCGTTTTGGCGTAACAAGTCATTACTTGGTCAATGCAGAGGAACTGCAAATCAAGATGGCTCAAGGAGCGAAACCTGGTGAAGGTGGACACTTGCCTGGAAATAAAGTCTATCCATGGATTTCAAAAACACGCGGTTCAACAACTGGTGTAGGGTTGATTTCTCCACCGCCACATCATGATATTTACTCGATTGAAGATTTGTCTCAATTGATTTTCGATTTAAAGAATGCGAATCAACATGCACGCATCAATGTGAAGCTAGTTTCGAAAACGGGTATTGGTACGATTGCTGCGGGTGTAGCAAAAGGGAACGCCGACGTTATTTTGGTCAGTGGTTATGAAGGTGGAACTGGTGCGGCGGCAAGAACAAGTATCCGACACGCCGGAGTGCCTTGGGAAATCGGCTTGGCAGAAACACACCAAACATTACTATTAAATGGTCTTAGAAACAAAGTCGTTGTCGAAACAGATGGAAAACTAATGACAGGAAAAGACGTCTTAGTTGCCGCTATGCTTGGCGCAGAAGAATTCGGTTTTGCGACTGCACCGCTCGTAACACTTGGTTGCGTCATGATGCGTGTTTGCCACTTGGATACATGCCCGGTAGGTGTAGCGACACAAAATCCTGAACTCCGTAAAAAATTCAGTGGTTCGGCAGATTATGTCGTGAACTTCTTCCATTTTATCGTTGCTGAAATGCGTGAAATGATGGCAGAACTTGGCTTTAGAAGCTTAACAGAAATCATTGGGCATAAAGAGTTTTTAACTACTCACGAGAAAAAAGAAGCACATTGGAAAGCAAAATATATCGACTTTTCGAATATGCTTTATAGTGATGATTTTTATAAAAACCAAGTCCAATATTGCACAAAACATCAAGACCACAAAATCGACCAAACGCTTGATATGCGCGAACTTGTGCCATTAATTCAGCCAGCACTAGAAAATGGTGAAAAAGTAACTGGAACTTTCGCTGTACGAAATGTGGACCGCGCGATTGGGACGATTGCTGGCTCGTTTATTAGTAAAAAATATGGTGCAGAGGGCTTACCGGAAGATACCATTTCACTTGATTTTGTCGGCTCAGCTGGACAAAGCTTCGGTGCTTATACGCCACTTGGCATGACGCTCCGAATTCACGGTGACGCCAATGATTACTTTGGAAAAGGACTTTCAGGTGGTAAATTGATTGTGAGCCCAGATGCTAAGACACCTATTAAGCCACATGATTCTGCGATTGTCGGAAATGTAACGCTTTATGGTGCAACTGGTGGCTATGCTTATATGCACGGAAAAGCAGGTGCACGTTTTGCCGTTCGGAATAGTGGTGCAACAGCTGTCGTGGAAGGTATTGGCGACAATGGTTGTGAATATATGACAGGAGGGGCGGTAGTTGTTCTCGGTGATATTGGAGAGAACTTTGCGGCTGGAATGTCTGGTGGGGTTGCTTACCTTTATACCAACAATAAACAAGCGACGACAGCCAAAATCAATCATGAACTCGTAAACAGTCGTTCTACTTTGAGTACATCTGAATTAGCTAATTTAAAACAGCTAATCGAACAACATGCAAATCTTACTGGAAGTGATTTTGCCACAGATATTCTACAAAATTGGGAAGCAGAGAAAGCGAATTTTATTTTCGTCATTCCAAATGAATATGAAATGATGTTAACGAGAATCATGACGCTTGAGCAGACTGGAAAAACACATGATGAAGCAGAATTACAAGCTTTTTATGAACATAAAGATGGAAAATTAGTTGCCGGAGTGGCGAAATAGAGAGGAGTGAAACCATGGGAAAAGCAACTGGATTTATGGAATATGACCGGATTCCCTCTCCAGGACGTGATCCGAAAAGTCGGACACGTGACTGGAACGAATATAGTTTACCAATGCCGGTAGCAGATTTAACCTTACAAGCCGCTCGTTGCATGGATTGTGGCGTACCGTTTTGTAGCGTAGGAATGGAAATAAAAAATGGCGTATCAGGGTGTCCGTTACACAATTTAATTCCTGAATGGAATGACGCCGTATACCGAGGTGACTGGTATGAAGCGCTACAACTACTCCTAAAAACAAATAATTTTCCAGAGTTTACAGGTCGTATTTGTCCAGCGCCATGTGAAGGTGGCTGTACAGTAGCTATTTCGGAACCTGCTGTAGGAATTAAATCCATCGAAAAAGCGATTATCGACCGGGGTTTTGAAGAAGGCTGGATTAAACCTGCTCCTCCTGAAAAACGTACTGGTAAACGAATTGCTGTGATTGGATCAGGGCCAGCTGGACTTGCTTGTGCTGACCAATTAAATAAAGCGGGTCATAGCGTAACGGTCATTGAAAAAAGTGATCGCATTGGTGGCTTATTAATGTACGGTATTCCAACAATGAAACTGGAGAAAGAACAAGTGACGCGCCGAGTGAACTTGATGGCGGAAGAAGGAATCGAATTCGTCACAGGTGTTGCAGCTGGGACAGATGTTACTTTTGCAGAACTACGCGAAGAGTATGATTCTATCGTTCTTGCAACAGGAGCGGGGAATGCACGCGATATCCCGCTTGCTGGACGTGACGCAGCTGGCATTCATTTCGCTGTTCCGTATTTATCGCAAAGTACACGTGATAATCTGGATAACGGCGGGGTACAAACACTGTCTGCTAAAGGTAAGAACGTTGTGATTATCGGTGGTGGAGATACAGGTGCTGACTGTGTGGCAACTGCGTTAAGACAAGGGGCAAAAAGTATTTATCAATTTGGTATTCAAGATAAACTACCTGAATTGCGTGATGGCGAAAATCCTTGGCCGCAATATCCACGTGTGTTCAAAATGGATTATGCCCACGAAGAAGCGGAAGCCGTGTATGGAAGAGATCCGCGTGAGTACCTTATTAATACAACTTCTTTTGAAAAAGATGAAGCAGGAAATCTTATCGGACTTCATACTGTAGAAGTAGAAGAAAATAAAGAAGAAAGAAAATTTACTCCTGTAGAAGGTAGCGAAAAATACTTTGAAGTAGATATGGTTTTAATCGCGATTGGTTTTGCTGGCACGACAGAAGATATTTTCACTAATTTTGGTGTAGGAAAAACAGATCGTCATACGATTGATGCTGCTAAAGGATTTTACCGTACGAGTGAAGAAGGTGTATTTGCTTGCGGGGACGCACGTCATGGTCAAAGTTTAGTTGTAACTGCGATTGCAGAAGGACGTGAAGCCGCTCGTGAAGTAGACTTTTACTTGATGGGAGAAACATTTTTACCGTAATTAAAAAGAGCTTATCCTAAAAGGGTAAGCTCTTTTTTGACTAATTATTTCATTCCAGAAACGTTGAAGCCTTTTAAAATGTACTTTTGGAATGTCATGAAAATCAAGATAATTGGAATAACCATGAAGGTTGCTCCAGCCATTTGTAAGGCGTAGTTGCTGCCATATTGACCTTTTAATAATTGAAGGCCAACTGATAGGGTGTAGAATTTTTCGTCGTTGGCAATGATTAACGGCCATAAGAATGAGTTCCAACCAGCGATAAATGTGAGGATCCCTTGAACGGCAAGAACGGGTCGAGAAATTGGGATAACAATCCGCCAGAAAATGTAAAATTCACTAGCGCCATCCAGTCTTGCAGCTTCAAGTAAATCGTCGGAAATGGTAGACATAAATTGTCGGAATAAGAAAATCCCAAAAGCACCAACAAGTCCTGGAAGTACAATCCCTGTCATGGTATTCGTTAATCCAGCCGCATTAAGAAGCAAGTAAACCGGAATCATCGTTACTTGTCCGGGAATCATCATCGTAGCAAGTACGAGATAAAATAACTTGTTTTTCCCTTTAAATTTAAATTTAGCAAAACCGTAGCCAGCCATCGCATTTAAAAATAAACCGAAAAACGAGAAGAATACAATGATTAATGTGTTTTTTAAGTAAATAGCAAAGTCCATTTCAGTGAATAGTTTGGTGAAATTATCTAGTGTAAATGTTTCTGGCCAAATAGTAGGCGGGATTTTTAAAATTTCAGCATCCGTTTTCAAAGAGGAGAGAACCATCCAAATGAACGGTAAAATCATAAAGAATCCGCCAACGGTTAAAATACTAATGACGGCAATTTGAGCACCGCGCGATTTTTGTCTATATTGATTCATTTATAACACTCCTCTCTTAAATATCCCCGCCATTATTTTTACGCTGAATACGGAATTGAATTATCGTAATGATGATAATTGCAATAAACAAGATAAACGATCCAGCAGCGGCATAACCAAACTTACTTAATTGGAAACCATTTTGATAGATAAACAGTGCAACCGAGTTCGTGCTATCCAGCGGTCCACCCTCTGTCATGACGAATGGTTCCTCGAAGAATTGCAACCAACCAATCATCGTTGTAACTGTTACAAAGAAAATCGCGAAACGAAGCATTGGAACCGTAATTTTAAATAGTTGTTGGCGGCTATTTGCTCCGTCAAGTGAGGCTGCTTCATAATATTCACGTGGAATGCCTTGAAGTGCTGCTAAGAAAATAATCATATTTACACCAATTGCCCGCCAAACAGCTAAGATAATCAGTGATAATTTCGCGATAGTAGGGTCTTGTAACCAGGGAACTGGTCCTAGGTCTAAAAACGAAAGCAAATAGTTAAGTAAACCAAAGCGCGGATTATATAAGTAACTCCAAACAACGGCTACAGCGACAACGTTTGTAATCGAAGGAGTGTAGAAGATTAAACGGAAAAATTGGAAAATCTTCGCTTGCGAGAAGTTAATCATCAGCGCAATACCAAGCGAGCAGACGATAACAAGTGGAACGCCAATAATTACATAGAAAAGCGTGTTAAAAATAGATTTTAAAAATACCGGGTCTTGCATAATATTGACGTAATTGTCCACACCCACAAAGTTAATTTTAGAGTAATCGGCAAGCCCGACTAAATCAATGTCCGTAAAACTAATGACAAAAGCAAGCAAAATCGGAAGTAAGGAAAACAGAAGAAGTAAAAACAATGCTGGCGATATAAACAAATAGGGTGTGTTTTTATTTAAAAATTGTTTCATAACATCCAGTCCATTCTAAAAGGGCAAATGGCAGAATAAATCATTTGCCCTTTTTATTCGTTATTTTTTAAGAAGTGCTTCTACTTGATCGTTAAATGTATCCATTTGTGTTTGTACATCTGCACCACCACGATAAATTTGTTCCCAAGATTTTCCGTATAATTGAGCGATTTCCTCGAATTGTGGAATAAGTGGCATAGGTTCAGCTGTTTTCATTTGTTCCCCGAATACTTTGTAGTAT
Organism: Listeria monocytogenes; assembly: GCF_013282665.1. Taxonomy (GTDB): domain Bacteria; phylum Bacillota; class Bacilli; order Lactobacillales; family Listeriaceae; genus Listeria; species Listeria monocytogenes_C. The sequence goes on along the minus strand of NZ_CP054041.1, from coordinate 84,723 downwards.
GGGTCGTTTTTCAGCATATCATCTTCCCAAGCATCCATACGAGCTGGCATGGAGTTGGTATCTTTTAACCATGATAATTGCACATCAGGTTGACTCATGTAGTCCATGAATTTTAGAGCATCAGCTTTTTTATCACTATATTTGAAAATGGAAAGGTTAGCGCCACCAAGGCTTGATTCGTTATTTTCTTTTTTAGGTAATACTGCAGTAGCCCATTTGCCGTCAATGTCAGGGGCAGTGTCTTTTAGTGTATTAACCATCCAAGGACCGCTCATGAACATGGGCACAATGCCGTCGCCGCCGAAGCTTTGAGAAGCATCTAAACCAAGATCAGTATCTGGTGCGGAACCATTTTTAATGAAACTATCTAAGTAAGTAACTGTATCTACGAAAGGTTTTTTATTGAATACTGGTTGACCATCTTTATCGAAAAGAGGGGAGCCGTTTTGACGCCCGAAAATGAACCCTGTAGTTTGTTCATTTGGATCAATGGCAAAGCCGTACATATCTTTGCCGCGTTTAGAAAGTTTAAGTGCAGCGTCAGAAAGTTCATCCCATGTTTTTGGTGCTTCATTATAACCAACTTTTTTCAGTAAATCGGTACGGTAGAATAATACGCGAGTTTCTGCATACCACGGAACACCGTAAGTTTTTCCGTCAAATTGAGTTGTTTTCACTGAACCTGGGAAAAATAGATCAGAATTCATATTTTTGCTTTTTTCTACATCTTTTGTAATATCAAGTAGTGCGCCAGCTTCGACGAATTCAGGCATCCAAGTAGTTCCCATTTGGACTACATCGGGGCCAGATTTAGAAGCAACGGCTGTAAGTAATTTATCATGTGCATTTGCCCAAGGAATAACTTGAACTTTAACTTCAATGCCGGTATCTTTCGTGAATTTTTGTGCGAGTTCTTTTAGTGACTTGGCTTCATCGCCCATAGCCCAAACATTTAATACTTTAGAATCGCCGGAATTTGCATCATCCTTCGACCCGCCACACGCCATTAATACTAAACTAAGCGACAACACTAAAGCTAAAACGACAAACATCTTTTTCTTCATGATTTTTCCTCCATTTTTTGTTTTTTTCAAAGCAACTTGATTAACTAAGAGCTGTTAACGAATAAAAACTGTTGCACGGAACTAGTAGACCGTACGGGATGAAGCAAATTGTGAAAACTCATTCACATACACAATATTTCATAGAAACGTTTCGACAAGGTTATTATAGTATATTATGTAATCGGTTTCAAGTGAATTGCTATTATATTTTTTATTTATTAGTTTAAAACATTGCATACCAATGGTTTTGTAGATATAAAATTTTTCTGGAGAAACTTTTACGAAAACGAGATAGTATAGAAGAAACTGAAAAAAAGAACCTTTTCACCATGTGAATGTCGTTTTTGGTTGACTAAAGAAAAGAAAGCGCTTATACTGTTGTTATATTTGAATAGAAACGTTTCGAAAAAAGTGTTCAGGAGGTTCCTATGAAACAAGAAAAAGTACAGGATTTAGTCAATCAAATGACATTAGATGAAAAAATCGCTCAATGTCTTCAACTTTCCCCTTTTCTTTTTAAAGGTACAAACAAAAATGCAGAATTAACAGGGCCGCTTCTTCAAGAAATGAAATTAACGAATGCGCATACGGAAAATGCGGGTTCGGTGCTTGGATCAAGTTCGGCACTTGATATGATTGGAATTCAAGAAGCTTATTTAAAAACGAATCGACTAGGGATTCCGCTTATTTTTATGGCGGATGTCATACATGGATATAAAACTGTATTTCCAATTCCACTTGCGCTTGGTTGTTCTTTTGATCGGGAAACGGTGCGTGTGATGGCGGAAGTTTCGGCGCTTGAAGCAACAGCAGACGGGCATCATGTTACTTTTTCGCCAATGCTTGATTTAGTTCGAGACCCAAGATGGGGTCGCGTAATGGAGTCAACCGGTGAAGATCCATTTTTAAATAGTGAACTTGGAAAAGCGATGGTAGAAGGCTATCAAGGAGATGCAAGTAAATTAGATAGAACTTTTGAGCGGATGGCAGCGTGTGTGAAACATTTTGCGGCATACGGGGCAGCAGAGGCTGGTCTGGAATATAATACGGTCAATATGTCAACACGCGAATTATATCAGAATTATTTACCTGCTTACCACGCAGCAATTCAAGCAGGAGCTAAGTTAGTTATGACGGCATTTAATGTGGTAGACGGCGTTCCGGCTACGATGAATAAATGGTTAAATCGTGATGTTCTGCGAGGTGAGATGGACTTTGACGGAGTTCTTATTTCAGACTGGGGCGCGGTTGCCGAGGTAATTAATCACGGAACAGCAAGAAATCCGCAAGAAGCCGCACAGTTTTCAATGGAAGCAGGTGTTGATTTAGAAATGATGACGACTTGTTATATCCATGAATTAAAAGGTTTAATTGAAGAAGATAAATTATCCGAAAGTCTTCTCGATGAAGCTGTTCTACGTATGTTACAGTTGAAAAATGATTTAGGACTATTTGAAGATCCATACCGTGGCTTAAAAGAAACGAATCGCGCAAAAGACATTTTAACGGATGAAAGTCGCAAGAAAGCGCGTGCTGCAGGTGTTGAATCAGCTGTCTTATTAGAAAATAAAAACCATATACTTCCGTTAGATACAAAAACAAAAATTGCTTTAGTTGGCCCACTTGCTACATCACCTGATATTCTTGGTGGTTGGAATGTATATGGGGAAGAAAAAGATGGCATTAATGTAGAAACTGGTTTGCGCGAAGTATTTGAAACTATCAAAACCGTTTCGACGGATTATACCGAGTTTACTGAGGATAATAAAACCGCGATTAAAGAAGCGGTGCAAAATACAGAAGTAGTCGTTCTCGCGCTAGGTGAAAAAAATGAATGGGGAGGAGAAGCCGGAAGTCTTGCTACTATTCGTTTGCCAGAAGCACAATACAACTTAGCTAAATTTGTACAATCACTCGGAAAACCAGTAGTAATTACATTATTTAACGGCAGACCACTTGAAGTAAAAGAATTAGCCGAGTCTAGTGATGCGCTCTTAGAATTATGGTTTCCTGGAACAGAAGCGGGACATGTCACTGCTGATTTACTTAGCGGTGCGAGTAATCCTTCAGGGAAATTGTCGATGTCTTTCCCACAAACAACAGGTCAAATCCCTGTTTATTACAATCATTTACGAACAGGCAGACCACAAACACCAGAAAATAAAGGAGAACGCTACGTATCGCATTACCTTGATATTCCTAACGAACCGTTTTATCCATTTGGTTACGGGAAAAGCTACAGCGAATTTGAACTCAAAACAGCAGAGTTACCAAAAGAATTAAATCTGGGTGAGGCGCTTCAGGTAAAAGTTACCATTAAAAACACGAGCAAAATCGCAGGAAAAGAAGTAATCCAAGTATATTTACAAGATGTAACAGCGAGCATTTCAAGACCTGTCAAAGAACTAAAAGCTTTTGAAAAAGTGGCGCTTCAAGCTGGTGAAGAAAAAACAGTTACATTTGAATTAACAAGCGAGGCATTTTCTTTCTATAGCCATCAACTTGAAAAAGTACAAGAACCAGGACTTCACCGCGTTTTTGTTGGGACTAGTAGTGAAGATGTAGACGTTTTTGAATTGGAAGTAGGTGGATACGCGTGACAAAATTAAAAGAGATTAAAAAGAAAGATTTATCAGCTGCATTTTATCCAGGCGGAGAGCTTGCTTGGTTGAAATTAAATGATATTATGCTAAATCAAGTCATTCAAAACCCGTTAGAAAATCGCTTATCGCAAATCTACGTGCGGGCGCATGTGAATGATAAAGTGGAGATTTATCCACTTTTAACTGGAGATGCAGAAGTTGGTTTTAATCAAAATGGTGTAGAGTATCAAGGGACAGTTGGCGCGTTTCGTTATAATGTTCAAATGAAGTTCCATTCACGTGGCTGGTTTTATCAGGTGATAGTTGATGGCGCGGGGACATTTGACCTTGTTTATTTACAAGACTTAGGACTTGCAGAACAAGCCGCGGTGCGAACAAACGAGGCTTATATGTCTCAATATATTGATTATCATGTGACAGAAGGAAAAACTGGATATACCATTCAAGCTCGCCAAAATCAACCGCAAAACGATCGCTTTCCAGCAATCCAAATTGGCGCATTAACCAAAATTGTCGGTTACGCAACAGATGGCTTCGATATTTATGGGACGGATTACAAAGTGACGAACGAACTGGCCGCGCTTACGAAAAAATCCCTACCCAACCGTGTATATCAATATGAATTCGCGCAAATTTCCTTGCAGACAGAGCTATTTACCAATCATGCAGAAACGAGTTTTTACGGATACGCAACAGAGCACCAACCAAAAGCATCTGGAGCACCGGCTGAAAATATAGCTGAAATAAAAACGAACATCAAAGAAGAAGCTTATCAGCCAAGTACTAAAGCCACGCTGGCAAAAAATATCAGCAAACCAATTACTGGTGAAAGTATTTCTGGAAAATGGTTACAAGCGAAGTTTCCAGATCGAATCCAAGAAGAAAAACAAGGCGGCACGCTACTTTCCTTCTTCACGCCAAACTATGCGCACGTTGTTACCCGTGAAAAAGAAGCTGCTCTAGAACGACCACACGGCAGCATTTTACTAGACAAAGTGGACGTGTTAAATCCGGAAGCAACTCTTTCTGCAACGACATACATGTATGGCTCATTTCTATCACAATTAGTTGCTGGGAATACGAATATGAATAAATGGAATAGCCATGCGCGGAATCCACTCAATATTCTTCAAACAAGCGGCTTAAGAATTTATATCGAACAAGATACGGAACTCAGACCACTTGGCGTACCATCTGTTTGGGAAACAAGCACGAATTACTCGACTTGGTATTATCAGTGGAATGACGATTTAATCACCGTGCAAACTACCTTAACCGCTGAAAGTAAAGAAGCTTTCGTCCGTGTACAGTCTGAAAAAGGCCGTTCATACAAACTAGTACTAACCAACCAAGTAACCATGGGAACAAATGAATACGACAGTACAATAAAAAAAGAAATGACTGATGGCGTCGTCACTTATTTCCCAGCAGAAGATTCGCCGATTGTAGAAACCTATCCGGCACTTCAATTCCGAGTAGACGGAACTTTTAACGAAATGACTGACGAACGTTATTTTGCGAAAGAGTATGCAGGAACAGCTGGTTTGGACGTATTTGTATTCGAACCGACGGCTAACGCAACTTTCCACGTACAAGCAAAATTAACTGATTCGTTTGCCAAACAAAACGCAGATTTAGAAGCAGCTACGAAAGAAATTCGCGCTAGCTATGACGAACTAACAGCCCAGTTCCATTTAAACCATCAAAGTACCACTGCTGAAAAGCTCAACTTAACGGTTTACTGGTATGCGCATCAAATGTTAGTGCACTACGCGTCGCCGCACGGTTTAGAACAATATAGCGGGGCAGCATGGGGGACTCGTGATGTCAGCCAAGGTCCTTTTGAGTTCTTCCTTGCAACAGGCAACAAAGCTGTGTTGCGCCAATTGGTGTTAACCATCTTTTCACATCAATATCAAGATACGGGTGACTGGCCGCAGTGGTTTATGTTTGATAAATACACCTCCATTCAACAAGAAGAGAGCCACGGCGATGTAATTGTTTGGCCGCTAAAAATTATTGGTGATTACTTAGAAATGAGTGGAGATACAGAAATACTCGAAGAAGAAATTCCTTTCGTTGACCGTGAAGCAAAAACATTCACAAAGGAAAAAGGCACACTTCTAGCGCATATTGAATTAGCTGTACAAACAATCGAAGCACGCTTTATGAAAGGGACAGCACTTTCTAACTACGGTGACGGAGACTGGGATGACACGCTTCAACCGGCTAATGCCCAATTGAAGAAGAACATGGTTTCTAGCTGGACAGTGGCACTAACATATCAAACATTCAAACGTCTAGCTGCGTTCTTACCAACAGGCGACAAATATGGTGCGCTAGCAAAACGTGTGCAAGCTGACTTTGCGAAATATATGACAACGGAAACGGACGTTATTCCAGGATTCCTTTATTTAGAAGAAGGAAAAGCACCAGTGTGGATGATTCATCCGGAAGATAAAGATACGAATATTAAGTATCGCTTAATTCCACTTACGAGAAGTGTCATTGCTGAATTGGTCGATAAAAAGCAAGCAAGCCGAAACTTCGCTATTATCGACGAGCATTTGCTTCATCCGGATGGCGTCAGATTGATGAGCGAACCCGCACATTATGCAGGTGGGGTAAGTACGCATTTCAAACGTGCTGAGCAAGCTGCAAACTTTGGTAGAGAAGTCGGTTTGCAGTACGTACATGCACATATTCGTTATATTGAAGCATTAGCAAAAATTGGTGACCAAGAAGCTTGGCATATGCTAGATGTCATCAATCCAATCAATATTAAAGAAGTAGTACCAAATGCAGCACTACGTCAAAGCAATACTTATTTCAGTAGTTCTGACGCCGCATTTTTAGACCGCTATCAGGCGCAAAATGAATTTAGTCGAGTAAAAGAAGGAACCATTCCTGTGAAAGGTGGGTGGCGGATTTACTCAAGTGGTCCAGGAATATACTTACATCAATTAATCAGTTCTGTTCTTGGTATTCGTCAAACTGAAAATGCGATTCTCTTTGACCCCGTTTTACCAGAAGAACTGGATGGGTTAGAATGTCATATCGAACTGGATAATTATCCACTAGACATCACATTTGAAAGCGCAGATGAGGCAGGTATTTTCGTAAATGGGGAAGCGCCCCCCGTTGAAAATGAAGCGAATGCCTACCGAACTGGCGCGCTCCTTTTACCGAAAAAGAATTTAACAACAAAATGTTCACAAATCACGATTAAATTTTCAAAAAATAACCGTCTCTAAGGTTGTTTTGTGTATAATAAAAGAAAACAGAAAAGGATGCGATTCACGTGGTAGGAATTAAAGATATCGCGAAAAAGGCAGGGGTTTCCATTTCAACAGTATCCTACGCGCTTAATGGCAGCCCGAAAGTAACCGAAAAAACGCGAAAACGGATTATGACCATCGCAAATGAATTGAATTATATTCCCAATATGGCAGCACGAACGTTAAAAACAAGAGAAACAAAAATTATCGGCGTCTATTTAACGAATTACGGCGGGATTTTTTACGGAACTTTACTGGAAGGTTTAACGCAAACGCTATATAAACATGGATATGAACTCATCGCTTGCAGTGGCACGAAAACACACCGATTTTTACCTGAGAAAATGATTGATGGCGCTATTATTTTAGATGCGAATTTCCCGTCTAGCGAAATCGTTAATTATGCTAATCGCGGTCATAAATTAGTGGTGCTTGACCGGGAACTTACCCATGAAAATGTGAGCCAAGTCCTTCTGGATAATAAAGGTGGCGCAACGCTAGCGATTGATTATTTATCCACAAATTTTAAAGGTGATTTCTATGTCATTACCGGTCCAGACGATTCTTATGATGCAAGAGTTAGGCTCGAAACGGCGAAACAAGAACTCGCTCGGTCAGGTGACAAAAAGGTGCATATTATTGAAGGAGATTTTTCCGAAGAGAGTGGCGAAAGAGCAGCAGCTATTATCACGGAAAATTGGAAAGCACCCGTTTCTGTATTCGCTCTAAATGATAACATGGCCATTGGAATGTATCGTTATTTCGCAGGAACAGATTTGGAAATCGGTAAAGACGTACGTATTATTGGCTTTGATAATACGGATATAAGTGAGTATTTGGTGCCGCGCCTTGCTACTATTGAATATTCGAAGTACAAATGGGGCGCAGTTGCCGCAGATAAACTAGTGGAGCTCCTTGAAGGAGGGAATGCTGAAAACGAAATAATCTATACTACTAGAATCAGTGGACCATCTGTTTCAAACAATTAGTACCCTTTTTTCCTTATTTTAAGGTATACTTAAGATAAAATGAAGGGAGCTGTTGGCTAATGAAACTTGGAATTATGGGAACGAACTGGATTACGGATTCTTTTATTGAAGGTGCTATTAATTCAGGTGAATGGAATCTTACTGCGGTATATTCGCGCACAGAAGAGAAAGCACGCGCATTTGGAGAAAAATATGGAGAGTTGACTTATTTCACAGATATAGAAGAAATGGGCAAATCAGATGCACTTGATGCGGTCTACATCGCTTCTCCTAATGCGCTTCATTATCAACATGCGGTTAGCTTACTGAAAAATAAAAAACATGTTATCGTAGAAAAACCGATTTTTTCTACCGTAGCCGAATTGGAGCATGCACATCAAATTGCTCGCGAAAACAATGTCTTTTTATTTGAAGCAGCACGCCACATTCAAGAACCAAACTTCAAACGCCTACAAGAAAGCATCGAAAAAGTTGGCACTATTCACGGCGCAACACTTGCATATATGAAGTATTCTTCCAGATACGATCAAGTTTTAAACGGTGAAGAACCAAACATTTTCTCCTTGAAATTCTCTGGTGGATCCATCGTTGACTTGGGTGTTTATCCACTTTACTCAGCGATTACACTATTCGGTGAACCCGTAAAATCCACTTATTTTGCCACTAAATTACCAACTGGTGTAGACGGACTTGGACCAATAATTCTTGAATACCCAACATTCAATATTACTATCATTCAAGGGAAAAACTCACAGTCCTTCCTGCCAAGCGAAATTTATGGTCAAAAAGGAACACTAATTGTCGATCCACTTACTGGAATTGAAAAGATTACTTTTTACGACAACGCAACAAAAGAAGAAACTGAACTCGCTGAACCAATTTTAGCCAACGACATGCAATTTGAAGCAGCAGAGTTTGCAAGAATCATCGAACAAAGTGACCGAGATACATATGAATACTTAGCAGACCTAAGCTTAAAAGTATTACGTGTCTCCAACGAACTTCGTCACCAAAATGATATTTGGTTTGATGCGGAAAAATAATTTTGAAGAGCTAGGAAAAGGCTACCATGCTGATTCCTAGTTTTTTTGTGCTTGACAATAAATGAAACCTAAGTGTACTATTTACTTAATACACTAGTTTCGTTAAAAAGGAGGTAACAATGCAGCCAACTTTTCATGCAGATAAACCAATCTATAGTCAAATCTCTGACTGGATGAAAAAACAAATGATTACAGGTGAATGGAAAGGGGAAGATAAGTTGCCTTCTGTTCGGGAAATGGGCGTAAAGCTTGCAGTAAATCCTAATACCGTTAGCCGCGCCTATCAAGAATTAGAACGAGCAGGTTATATTTATGCAAAACGAGGGATGGGATCATTCGTCACTTCCGACAAAGCACTTTTCGACCAATTAAAAATAGAGTTAGCAGATGCGATTACAGAACGGTTTTTGGAAGAAGCGAAGAGCATTGGTTTAGATGACCAAGCAGCAATAGAATTACTAATAAAAAGGAGCCGCAACCATGAATGAAAACCTGATTACAATTACAGGATTAACGAAAAAATATCGAAAAAGAAAACCATTAAATGACATTAACTTATCTCTTCAAAAAGGGAAAATCATCGGCCTTCTTGGTCCTAATGGCGCGGGAAAAACAACTTTGTTAAATGCTATATCCGGTCTACTTAAACCAACATCTGGAACAATAAACTTAGCAGAACACAGCAGAATAGCCTATTTACCGAGCGAGGATTTTTTACCTAATATGGTTATTCGCGACTATTTTCAAATTTATCGCAGCTTTTTTCCGGATTTTGACCATGAAAAAGCAAAACAAATGATCCATTCGCTTGGAATCAATGTAAAAGAAAATACCAAATATTTATCCAAGGGTAATGCTGCAAAAGTAATGTTAGCCCTTATTTTATGCCGAGATGTAGACCTTTATTTGCTGGATGAACCATTTTCAGAAATTGATTTGATTTCACGTGATGACCTAATTAAAAGCATCGCGACTTTTCTTAAAGAAGATGCTACACTTGTTGTCACAACACACTTAATTCAAGATATGGAAATGATGTTTGATGAAATTATTTTCTTGAAACGAGGCAAAATAATTGAGCAAATAGACACAGAAACACTTCGGGAAGAAAACGGGAAATCAGTGGTAGATTACTATAGGGAGGTATTTGGGCATGCTTAAAGCACACTGGAAATTAGAATGGAATGCACATTGTTACATATTTTTTGCTACTTTTGTTGGATGGCTAATTTGTTTACTTATTGGTCTTTTTTCTAAATTAGGAAATGGCATATCAGAGTCGCTTGTAATGGAGTCAAATGTAGACGGAGCTATATTTGGATCCGGTGAGGATGTTTTCATAGCTTTAATAGGCTTCGTTGGTGCTAGTTGGTTAATCATTTGGTTGCTTTTATTTTTGGCAGCAGCTCGATCTGGAATTTACGACGAAAACCGCTATTTGTTTTTTCAAACAGAAACACCTATTTGGAAAATACTATTGAACAAATTAATCATCGTCTTAATAGAAACAGCTATTCTAACGGCGGGGGTTATTGTGATTATAATTAGCTTGGCGATAATTGGCGGGGCGGAGATGTCTTTTTCAGTAATAATAAATATCATTTTTGACACTTTTTTAGCGATAGGACTTAATACTTTTTCTTTCGTCTGTACCCTTTATTTAGCAACAGCTTTGAGTATGGTGCCAGTCAATGGTTTCCGTGTTGGTTTTATTGGTGCATTAATCTACTTTATACTAATTAATGCAATTCAAGTATCCATCGGAACAAATTTTTTATCTAAAAGTAGCTCAGAAATCCATTTTTATTATTCCCTTTTTTCAAGTGTTCATTTTAATTTTATTCAGATGAGTTTTAATCTTTTGATGGCTCTTGTTTACTTTTTCCTCGCAATAAAATTTCTAAATAAAAGTGCAGACTTGCAGTAAGCATGGTATGATACAGAGAAGAACTAATAAAGGAGTCGGGTCATGACAGAATCAAATATCCCAAGCTTTTGGGCTGAAAAATGGCAAGAACATGGTTATGAAACGCCAACAGAGATTCAAAGCGCTATGTATCAACCAATCAAAGATGGTGCAGATGTACTTGCAGTATCACCAACTGGAACGGGGAAAACGGTGGCTTATGCACTGCCAACCCTTGAAAAAATAGAGGCAATTCCAAAAACTCAATGGCTCGTTTTAGCGCCATCACATGAATTAGTTATGCAAATCACAGAAGTAATCCGTTCGTGGTTGCCAAGCGATGAGTTGACAGTGATTTCTTTAATTGGAGGAGCTAATGTCAAACGTCAAATCGAAAAATTAAAGAAAAAACCGCAAATTATTGTGGCCTCTCCAGGTCGTGCACTTGAACTAATCAAACAAAAGAAAATTAAAATGCATGAAATCAAAACGATTACTTTGGACGAATGTGACCAATTACTTCGCCAAGAAAATTTTAAAAGCACACTTGAGATTGTTGAAAGTGCTGTTCGCGATCGCCAATTGACACTTGTATCCGCGACAAAACTAGAAAATCCGGACATGTTTTTTGCACAAACAGAAAACACACCAGTAATACTAGAGGTAACAGCAAAACCAGAAGAATTAACGAATGTGGAACACTTATACATGGATGTGGAATCACGTGATAAAGCTACTTTACTGCGCCGTATTTCACATATTAAAGATATGCGCGGCTTAGTTTTCGTAAAAGACAAACCACGAATGGAAATTTTGCTTGAAAAACTGCACTACGATAAAGTAAAAGCAGCTGGAATTCACGGCGAAATTCGCAAAGAAAAACGAAAAAAATATCTGGACGACTTTAAAAAAGGCGCGTTGACTTATTTAATCGTGACAGATGTAGCGGCTCGTGGGCTGGATATAGAAGATTTACCTTACGTGATTCACTATGACTTAGCAGCAAGTGAAAAAGAGTACACGCACCGTTCTGGACGGACTGGACGAATGGGCAAATCGGGTACAGTTATTACTTTCGCTAATCCCCGTGAAATAAGGACATTAAAACAATATTTAACTATCCACAATTTAAAAGGGAAGCAGGTTCGCTTTTATCAAGGAAAGCTTCTTGACGGCGCTGTTCCAGAAAACAAAATCGCTAAAAAAGCTTCCAGACCACCAAAACAAGTTCAAAAAAGTAAGAAGGATGACGGGAAGAAACCGTTCCGGAAAGACAAGTCTACTGGAACTGTTGGAGGTCGTAAAGAAAAGCCAACTAACTCATCTAAACCGACACGGAATAATAAACCAAATAAATTCAACAAAAAACCAACTAATTTCAAAAAATCTTAAGATGCGCCGAATGTTTTTCTCTCTTGTATAGAAAGAAAAGCATTCGCGCTTTTTTTTACTTAATTTTTATCGTTGCGAGGATGCCATTTAAAAAGGTATAATGGAATCATAGAGTTTTAAAAAGGAGTAGAGTAGATGTCTAGTAGAAAAGAAGAAGTCCTCCAACTTCTAAACGAAAAAGAAGATAAAGTATCTGCTGCTGATGTCGCAGAATTGCTTCAAATGGACAGAGCGAACGCTAGTCGTTATCTAAATGATCTTTTTAAAGAAAAAAGAATAGACAAACTTCCTGGGAAACCAGTATTTTATCAAGCCGTAAAAACGATGGAAAGAGCCCCACAACAAGCAGGCACTTTGCAAGAATCTGCATTTGGAAGATTGATTGGTTCAGAAGATAGCTTAAAGGTAAGTATTCAACAAGCCAAAGCTGCCATATTATATCCACCGAATGGACTTCATAGCCTCATTCTAGGGCGCACGGGAACAGGGAAATCGTTATTTGCTGAATGTATGTATCAATTTGCGAAAGAATCGGAAACCATCCCGGCAGACGCACCATTTGTTTCGTTTAACTGTGCGGATTATGCACAAAATCCACAACTGTTATTTGGTCACATTTTTGGGGTAATCAAAGGCGCTTATACAGGAGCAGAAGAAACACGTGAAGGTTTGCTGAAAAAAGCAGACGGCGGGATTTTATTCCTTGATGAAATCCATCGTTTACCACCTGAAGGCCAAGAAATGCTCTTTACTTTTATCGATAAAGGAGAATTTCGTCCACTAGGAGAAAGTGCGAATGTGCATCGCGCGCAAGTTCAAATTATCGGAGCAACGACAGAATCACCAGATAATTTCTTATTAGAAACTTTCACAAGACGTATTCCGATGACTATTACTTTGCCATCTCTTGCAGAACGAAACCTAGAAGAGCGCTATCAATTAGTGGAGTTTTTCTTGAACCAAGAAGCAACAAGACTTCACCAATCCATACGTGTACACAGAAAAGCGTTGATTGCTTTTTTACTTTATCATGCAAGCGCTAACGTGGGTCAATTGCAAAGAGACTTAAAATTGGCCTGTGCCAAGGCTTTTCTGCATTATAAAACCAAAACAGCCAATTATATTTTAATCGAACAAGATGACTTACCTATCCACGTTCAAAAAGGTTTACTTCACTTAAAAGACGAACCGGAAAAATTAAACCGTTTAATCGACGTCAACAAAACCATTTTTAAATTTGTTGATACGAGTGATGAATTTGTCGAAACGGAAGATGTGCACGATGTTTATCATGCCATCCAAGAAAAAGCAGACCAATTAATGAAAGAAGGGAAGGACCAAAGCGAGTTAGAAGAAGCGCTTTATGTGGATGTGGATCAATACTTCCACGATTACATGGTCCAGTTACCAACCCACCAAACAGCGAAAGAAATCATTGCACCAGCAGTTTGGGAATTAACAGAAAAAGTATATGCCATGGCGGAAGAAAAATTAAATCGTAAATACAACGAAAAAATGAAATTCGCCTTCTCCTTGCATTTACAAAGCACTATTGAACGAGTACGCGAACAAAAACATATTATTCATCCAGATTTAAATAATATTCGCAAAAAATATCCTAAAGAATTCCAAGTAGCTATTGATTTATCCGCGCTGATAGAACAAGAATTAAACATTGAAATTCCTTTTGACGAAATTGGATTTTTAACGATGTTCTTAACCGAGGAAGTAGTGGATACATCGCTTTCTCAAGAAAACCAAGTAGAAGTGATTGTGATGATGCACGGTCGTTCAACTGCTACAAGTATGGTGGAAACGGTGCAAGAATTACTAAGCATTGAAAGTGGGATTGCTCTTGATATGCCGCTTACCGTTGAAGTAAAGGCAATGTATGAAAAATTAAAGCAAACTGTCATCAAATTAAACCCAGTCAAAGGAGTTCTAATCCTATCTGATATGGGGTCACTTACTTCTTTTGGTAATATGCTGACCGAAGAGCTAGGAGTTCGCACGAAAACTGTTACAATGGTAAGCACACCAGTTGTATTAGAAGCGATGCGAAAAGCTTCACTCGGACGCGGCTTAGAAGATATTTATCAAAGTTGTGAGCAATTATTTGAAAATAAATATAAAGCACATGTCTTACGAGCTAAACCCGTAAAAAATGCGGTAATCTTCACTTGTTTTACTGGAGAAGGAGTAGCCGAGCAATTACGCAAAGTCGTAGCGCCAATTATTGATGAAACGAAAATTGAAATTATTGTATTGCAATTCTTGCACAAGGAAGCTTTTCGTGAGCGAATTGATCAACTCATGGAAGAATACAATATACTAGCTATCATGGGTTCAGTAGCCTTTGAATACCGCGATATCCCATTCTTTAGCGCGCTGGAAGTTCTATCAGAAGGTGGCTTAGGAATTGTTTCTAGAATTTTAAATGATGAAGTACCTTATGAAAAATTAATCGCTTCATTAGAAGGAAATTTACAAGCAGTAAGTTCTGCAGAGCAACTAGTCTACTTTTTACGAAAAGTGATTTCAGAACTACAATTGCAACTTAATGTTATACTTGAGTCAGGGGTAGACATTGGAATGATCCTGCACTTAGCTTTCCTTATCGAACGTGTAAAATTAGGGGCTGTCGACCGGGAATTCCCAGATTTAAATGAATTTGCCAAAAACCATATGGTAGAAATGCAAATCACGCAACAAATGATGGAAAACGTAGAAATTGAGTATGATATCGTAATACCACAATCAGAAATCGCATATTTAACACAGATGATGCTCTCCAATCAGGTAGAAGAAAATTAAGAAAAAAACTGCCAAGTGTGTATTGTCTTACACACTTGGCTTTTTTACTTGTGTAAGTGAAAACTTGATAAGAAAGCAACAAACAAGAAGAAAAGTTGGCACATATCTTGCATATTATACATACGTGCAGCTTTTCAAACTAGGAGGTTAAATTAATGAATAACATCATGTTAGTTTGTTCGGCCGGTATGTCCACAAGTCTGCTCGTAAAAAAAATGACAGAAGCTATCGAAAAACAACAAGTGGACGCTACTGTCATTGCAGTGGCGGAAGCTGATTTTGATAAGTATAAAGGCAACGTAGATGTTGTTTTACTCGCACCACAAGTTCGGTTTTTAGAGAAGAATTTGAAGCGAGTACTGGATCCATTAGGTATTCCAGTTGCGATCATTAACGGGATTGACTATGGAACAATGGACGGCGAAAAAGTGCTAAATGATGCACTAGCAATGATTGAGAAATAATCTCGAGTTCGAGACTGCTTGAAGAGCAATTAGACATACGTTCGATAAATGAAAAAGGATGTGTAAACAATGGAATTAGAACAAACAATTATGCAATTAATCGTACACGGGGGAAACGCTAAAAGCGACGCAATGCTAGCAATCGAAGCGGCAAAAAAAGGGGATTTTGACGCGGCAGATGAGCAAATCAAAAGTGCAGAAGCGGCACTACTTGAAGCACACCATTCACAAACTTCATTAATTCAAGGGGAAGCACGCGGCGAAAAGGCAGAAGTATCTTTACTACTAGTTCACGCGCAAGATCACTTAATGAACGCTATTACTTTTAAAGATTTAGCTAAAGAAATTATTGATTTATACCGCTCTAAATAAGTTTTTGAAGGGATGATTTAAATGAGAAAATTAGGAATATCCGTATTTCCACAACATGTAGCACTAGAAGAATCATTAGAATATATTGAAACAGCTGCAAAATATGGTTTTAGCCGTATCTTCACTTGCTTGATTTCTGCTAATGATGAAGCGGAATTTGCTAAATTAGAAACTATTTGCAAACGCGCAAAAGAATTAGGATTTGACGTTATTGCTGATGTTGATCCTACTGTATTTGAATCGTTAAATATCACTTATAAAGAATTAGATCGTTTCAAAGAGCTTGGTTTAGCAGGCCTTCGTCTTGATTTAGGCTTCTCCGGTTCCGAAGAGGCAGCAATGTCATTCGACGATACGGACTTAAAAATCGAGTTAAACATTAGTAATGGTACTCGCTACGTTGAAAATATCCTATCTTACCAAGCCAACGTAGGAAATATCATTGGTTGTCATAACTTCTACCCAAGAAAATACACTGGTCTTTCCAGAGAACATTTCTTACGTACAAGTAAACAATTCAAAGATTTAAACTTACGTACAGCGGCGTTCGTATCTTCTAACAGCGGCGAATTTGGCCCTTGGTTTGTTGTGGACGGCGGGCTTCCAACAATGGAAGAACATCGCGGAGTAGACATTACTGTTCAAGCAAAAGATCTTTGGAACACTGGCCTGATTGATGACGTCATTGTCGGGAATATGTTCGCTTCTGAAGACGAATTACGCGCTTTAAGCGAATTAAACCGTAATGAATTACAATTAGCAGTAGAGTTTTTAGACGGCGCAACAGACGTGGAAAAAGAAATCGTTTTAACACAAAAACATTTCAATCGTGGCGATGCTTCCGAGTACGTGCTACGTTCAACAATGACGCGTGTTAATTTCAAACAATTCGATTTCCCTGCACACGACACAAATACTATTGCAAAAGGCGACGTGACTATCGATAACGACGGTTATGAGCGCTATAAAGGCGAAATGCAAGTAGCACTTCAAGAAATGGAAAACTCCGGCAACACCAATATCGTTGCTCGAATCGTTCCAGAAGAGCGCTATTTACTAGATACGATTCTACCATGGCAACATTTTAGATTGGTTGAGAAGAAGAAATAATAAAAATTACAAGTTATAAAAAACGTCTGCAATCACATTAAAAAATGGATTGCAGACGTTTTATTGTGTCAAAAATGAATACATTGCTTAATTTATTCATTATATTTCCCAATCAACCCATACAAAAACAACTGCACTATCTCAGGCTGTTTCTCCTCAAGTTCTTCCTCTGGAACTGTGAAACCTAAACCATTAATTGCTTCAATAAAAAGTTGAATCGATCGATCAGAAAGACGGCTATCAATAATTTTTTCTTGCTTGCCAATAGCAATATATTTCATATAAATGTCATTTTTAAGTGCGTTAATATTATTCACTAACAGTGCGATAAATTGCGCGTCTTTACTAGCTTTTTCTGAAATAAATTTACTTAAAGAAAGATTTATTTCTGCATTACACAGCTGAATAGCCCGCTCTAATTTTTGCGTAAATGTTCCTTCTGATGCTAAAATTTCTTCCGCTAAAGTAATAGTATCTTGCATAATAATGCTAGCACATTCAGAAACAAGCGCTTCTTTACTTCCGAAATAATTATAAATAGATACTTGCGAAACATCTGCGAGGGTGGCAATATCTTTAATACTTACATCGGAAAATCCTTTTTTCCCAAATAAAGAAAGTGCTGCCTGGATAATTGCAGTCTTCTTTTTTCGTGTTCTTTTTTCATAATTATTCATGTCTTAAACACTTCCCTAAGCTAATCTTGTCCTTAATACTAATATAACATAAAAATTTTTGATTTGAAATATAAATCAATAAATTTCAAAAGTTGTTGACTTGTACGTGAAGGTTATTATACAATGGTTTTGAAATATTATAAACACTATTTCAAAACTAGAGAGTCGCGAAAGGACTTTAATTATGATGAAAAAAACCAAAAGAAAGAAAATAACGCTAATTATTTTGGGAGGTGTCATTGGGATGAGTTTTATTTTATACAAACCATTAATTAGCTATTTAAGCGAACAAGCAGCAAATCCGCATGGAATTATTGGTGAAATTACTACGAAAATATGGTCATCCTATTTTGAAGATTTGAGTAAGTGGACAATTAGTAATACAGAAATGAATGATGTTACTCATGTATTAGATATTGGTTATGGTGGGGGTTCCAATATTAAAAACTTAGCTGAATTAAATAAAAATTGGACTATTTACGGAGCGGATATTTCTGAAGAATCTTATAAAACAGCCACCAATTTGAACAAAAAAGCAATCAATAATGGCAAAGTGAAGCTATCTATACAAGATGTCGCTTTGATGAATTATCAAACGGGTTTTTTCGATTTAGTTTATGCCATTCAAACACATATGTACTGGGATAATCCCCAAAAAGGCTTTGAAGAAATTTATCGTGTCATGTCACAAGATGGTGTTTTAATACTGTCATCCGAAAAAGATAAAATTGATTATCATATGGACGAATATAAAACAACCGCCTCACTAACAGCGCTCTTAAAAGAAATTGGCTTTAGGGAGGTAGTGGAGAAGGAGAAAGGGAATTGGATTTTGTATACGGTCAGAAAATAATTGCGAGCTATGGAAAATTTGTTATAATAAATAAAACGCTCTAATGCAGACTCCAATTATATACATCATGAGGGGAAAACATTGTTAAAGCTATACAAAAAAGAATAAAATCAAATCTTGTATGCTGAGTACTGGATTAATAATGATAAGGCAATCGTGCATTACGGTAAAATTGGCAAGGTAGGAGAGAAAGAAGAACCCCCCAACTATCTGGAAAATACGAGAGCAAAGCTGCGTTCCATGAGGCGTTTATTAAGCGATTTGTTCCGCAAGACTATAGCGAAAATCCCCCAAATGAAAATTTTTGGATATTAATTCAATATCCACTCAAAAGTTTAACAGGAACAAAACGTGATATTTGGCTGAAAAATCGAGTAAAAGACGTTTTAAATGACGATTTAGGTTGGAAAGGCTTAGGGGGTGTGGATGGTTTTGACATAGGACAAATCGCGAATCCCAACAAGCAATTTGCTTTAAATATATTTTGTGTGGTTTTGATGAAGAAATAGATATCAAAGTGATTAAATCAGCTCTAAGAAATAATAGTTGTGATTACACTAAAGTGAAAATTGCTTCCAGACCATTTTCAGATGATGCGGAATATACGTTGAAATTTTCAGCAAAGAAAAATGATGTAACATTTTATGCATGAATAAAGAGTTGAAATAAAAACGAAAAAAGCCGGAAACCTTGATTTATCAAGTGCTTTCGGCTTTTTTTGAGCGCCCATACGCGGAATCGAACCACGAACTAGCCCTTAGGAGGGGCTTGTTATATCCGTTTAACTATATGGGCCTATTATCTAATTTATCTGACTCCCAAAAGCCAGACACCAGAAATAAGTTTACCAGAAATAAGGGTTTTCAGCAAGATAAAGAAGCATCTGATTGCAAGGGTTACCATGCCATCAGATGCTTATCGCCATTAATTCTTGGCTAATTTATCTGCAAAAACGAGGGATCTACCTGTGCCAATTGCAACGGATTCCAAAGGACTTGGAGCCATATGTACAGGGACATCTATTTCTTGTACAAGCCAGTCGCGAAAACCTTGAAGTAGGGAGCCACCACCACTTAAAATAATACCACGATCGACAATATCTCCACTTAATTCTGGTGGGCAAAGTTCAAGCGTATTCCGAATAGCTTCTAATATACGTTGTAGTGTTTCCGCTAAAGCGCTTTGGATTTCCGTAGAACTTACTTGGATTGTTTTTGGTAAGCCAGTAAGTAAATCGCGACCACGAATATCTGCTGTTTGTGCTACGTGTTCAATCGGTGCATAACCAAGCTCCATTTTAATTCGTTCTGCCGTCGATTGGCCAATTAAAAGATTGTAATTTTTGCGGATATATTGAATAATCTCTTCATCCATATGATCGCCACCTGTGCGAATTGAAGTGCTTGAAACCACGCCACCATATGAAATAATTGCAATCTCACTTGTACCGCCACCAATATCCACAATTACATTAGCGACAGGCTCGGCTACAGGTAAATCAGCGCCAATTGCAGCTGCAACAGGCTCTTCGATTAAAACGACTGAACGAGCGCCAGTTGATCTTACCGCGTCAGAAATAGCGCGGCGCTCGACTGATGTTGCGCCAGTGGGTGTGCAAACGACCACATTGGGCTTTCTCACACCGCTAACTGAAATCCGGCGCATAATCTCGCGCAAAAGCCCACTCGTTAAATCAAAGTCAGCGATAACACCGTCTTTCATTGGTCTTACAGCAGAAATCGAAGTCGGCGTTTTACCAATCATCTCTTTTGCTTCCTGGCCAATCGCAAGTACCGTTCCATCATTCGTATTTAGCGCGACCACAGAAGGTTCATTCAGTATAATGCCTTTTTCTTTACTGTAAACTAAAATATTCGCAGTACCTAAATCAATTCCAATAGTTGTTGTTCCAAACATTCTCACACCTAACTTTCTATTAAAAATAGCGAGTAAATTCTAGGTGTACAACTAACAGTATAGTCTTTTTTCACCTTATAAGCATTATTTAAACATGGATGAAATGAAAAGGTAATTTAAAATGTTGATATGGTAGGTATTTTCGGTATTTCGTAAAAATTTCGTAAAAAAAGTAATCAAATAAAAACGACTATCCAGAGCAGATAGTCGTTTTTTATTAGGAAATTTGACGCTGTTTTTCAAATTCTGCGTACATATAGTAATAAATTAGTCCGCTAATGAGCGCTAAAATACCAATAATAGTAAATGTGCCAGTATAGCCAATTAAAGTCGAAATTGTAATCGCAAGTGGAGCAATGACTTTACCCAGCGTATAACGAAGTCCAGCAGCAGAGAAGTACATCGCCCGTTTATCTTCTGGAGCTAATTGTGAAACAAAGGTTTGTTGTAAGCCAACAGTCATCAGTTCCGCAAAGCTAAAGAGAATAATGGCACAAATTGCTCCCCATGGGCCTGTCGAGATACCAAATAAGAAAATCGCTATCCCATAGAGAAAAGAAGAATTCATAAAGACGAATTTTTCTCTAAAATGGCTCATCCAACGAGTGACAACGACCGTAAGCGCTGCAACAAAGAAGCCGTTAATAGAAACAATAACCCCGAACAATTGCTCACCTGTAAAATGAAACGCGAACAAGTTAGATGCACCGATAACTTCTTTAATATAGAGCGGGAAAAGTAAATCCAGTTGCATAAATGACTGAGAAATAATAATCCCTGCAACAATATAAAGAAAGAAGATCTTGTCTTTAAAAATAATTTTATAGTTTTTCAGTTGCTCCATTAAAACAGCACCGATACTTTTACGAACAACCTCTTTTTGTAAATCAGGATTAACCAAAAGAGGGGCTGTTTCATGACCGAATTTTTGCAGTAAAAAGAGTAATAATAAATCCGCGCAAACAATGGCAAGTAGCGTTTCTGTCGTGAAATTATAGAATAAGACCGAACCAAGAATGGGGCCAATAACGACCGCAATATTAATCATCATATAGAACACGGAATAAATATGCGTCCGATGTTCAGGTGGAACCACATCCGCAATCATCGCTTGACTTGCTGGCTGATAAAACGCCATAAAAACACTCGCAATCGCGAAACCAGCAAAACTCAAGTAAGGAGAATCCACAACATGAAGTGCACCTATTGCAAAAACAAGAAAACCAAAACCTTCTCCAATGACAGAAATACTCATCATCCGTTTACGACCAAAGTTATCCGCAAAATAACCGCCAAGCAAAGCTGTGAAAACCGCCAACACTTGCGAAATAATCAGCAAAAGACTCGTCAGCTCGCGCCCAATACTTTCCGAAAAGTAAATCGTTAGAAAGGGGAAGACCATCCAAAAAGAAATATCGAGTAGTGCTTCCCCAAAAAGCCTTACTTTTAAATTGATGTCCCATGTACTAAATTTCATCCAATGCACCTCGCTCTCTTTTGTAAAAAATAAACAAACGAAAACCCTTGAAAGCCAAAAGCTACAAGGGTTTTACGCAAAAGGCATAAGTTTTAAAAAAGGATTAGAACGCCCAGTCGCCTTTACGGAAAACAGGAACAACTTCACCAGATTCGGTTACACCATCAATGTCCATTTCAGAAGAACCAATCATGAAATCAACGTGTGTTAAACTATTGTTCACACCAGCTGCTTCTAATTCTTCACGAGACATTTCTTCGCCACCTTTAACATTAAATGCATACGCACTACCAATTGCTAAGTGGTTAGAAGCATTTTCGTCAAATAGTGTATTGTAGAATAAAATGCCGGATTGAGAAATAGGGGAAGGGTCTGGAACTAGCGCCACTTCGCCTAAATAGTGAGAGCCTTCATCTGTCGCGATTAAATCTTTCAAAATTTCTTCGCCGGATGCTGCTTCTACACTTACAATACGACCTTTTTCGAAAGTGATTTTGAAGTCATCGATAATATTTCCTGCATAACTAAGTGGTTTTGTACTAGAAACATAACCTTCCACTTTTAGTTTATCCGCACAACAGAATACTTCTTCTGTTGGCATATTGGCCATAAATTCATGTCCTTTTTTATTCTTACTGCCAGCGCCAACCCAAAGATGGTTTTTTGGAAGACCGATTGTAAGGTCAGTTCCAGGAGCCGTATAATGTAAAGAAGTAAATTGTTTTTCATTTAAACTTTCTGCTTTAGCAGCTAGTGTTTGATCGTGATTTTTCCAAGTTTCTACTGGGTTTTCGGTGTTAATACGAGTTGTTTCAAAAATAGCTTCCCAAAGTGTTTCCATTTGTTCTGCTGGCGTTAGATCTGGGAATACTTTTGCAGCCCATCCTTGTGAAGCTGCTGCAACAACTGTCCAGCTTACGACATTTGCTTGCATTAACTCGCGAAACTCGCTCATTGCTCCACCCATTGTTTTCTGGAATGTCGCAATTTTGTTGCTATCCACGCCATTTAGTAAATCTGGATCTTCGGAAGTGATAGAGATAAAACAAGCGCCTTCTTTGGCAAGTTCTGTTTTTTCTGCAACACGGTGAACCGGAGCACTTTCAAAAACGCGTAGTGGAGCATTTTTGTAACGTAATGCGCCTAATTCTTCATCGCGCCAATCCATAATGACATCCTCTGCGCCTACTTCAAAAGCATATTTGGAAATAAGACGAACAAGGGGAGCCGCATCAACTGGAGCCATAATTACCACTTTCTGTTCAGGTTGGACATTTACCCCAACTTTTACAATCAATTCTGCATACTTTTCTAATTTTTCACTAAATACTGTCATAATTAATCACTCCAATCTTTTTATTCAATACGAGAATTGTATCTCAATTAATGAGGTAAAGCAACCACTACGCTACTGTTTTCGCTATTTTTAAATAAATAAAAAAGCAAGTCCGAAAAAGAGGACTTGCTTTCGAATTATCCTTTTAATACATCAACAAATGTTTTTGCGTAACTTTCCGCGCGAACAACATCTTCTTCATCAGGATCAAGGTCTACTTTTAGCCCCGCAACAGGAACAGTAGCGCCTTGCTCTTTTAAGCGAGTTTCAATTAAATCAACTGTTAAACAGTATTCATCATAAAAAGTATCGCCAGAACCGAAAGAAGCGCAAACTTTGCCGCTAAAATCAACGTCCGCCATATCTTCATAAAAATCAACGAACTCATCAGGAAGCTGACCATCATCATATGTATAGCCACCGATTAGAGCACCATCATATTCTAGTAAATCTTCAGGATCAACTGAAATACATTCTTCAATTTCTACTTCGATATCGTATTTTTCTAATTCTTCACCTAAAATGTCGGCAATTTCTTGTGTATTACCAGTCATGCTGGCATAAACGATCATCACTTTTGTCATTTTGCATCACCATTTTCTGAATTTTTTATTGTTTAAAACGGCACAAACCAGTCCACCATTTTTTAACTGATACATTCTATTATAAATGTCTTCAGAAAAACTGCAACCTTTTTTCCAGATTACTTTATTTCTAAGGGGTTTCGAGCTATAATAGTAAATAGTGGAAATTTTAGGAGGGAATGAAAAGATGATTACACTCAAATCAAGACGCGAAATTGATGAGATGAAAGCAGCAGGGAAAATCCTTGCCGATACGCATAAAGAACTTAAAAAAATTATTAAACCAGGGATTACTAGCTGGGATTTAGAAGTATTTACAGAAGAATTTTTACGTAAAAATGGCGCAACTCCAGAGCAAAAAGGCTTTGAAGGTTATGAATACGCTATTTGTGCAAGTATTAATGACGAAATTTGTCACGGGTTCCCGCGCAAACAAAAGCTTAACCAAGGCGATATTATTACAGTAGATATGGTCGTGAATTATCACGGCGCACTTGCTGATTCTGCTTGGACTTATGCAGTAGGAGAAGTGCCTGATGATGTGAAACATTTAATGGATGTAACGCATAAAGCACTTTACTTAGGTATTGAACAAGCACAAGTAGGCGCGAGAGTTGGCGATATTGGTCATGCTATTCAAACATACGTAGAATCAGAAAATCTTGCTGTTGTACGTGAGTTTATCGGTCATGGCGTTGGACCAACTTTGCATGAAAAACCAGATATCCCACATTATGGTACAGCTGGCAAAGGACCTCGCTTAAAAGAAGGCATGGTTATTACAGTGGAACCAATGGTCAATATGGGTGCTTGGAAAGCCAAAATGGACGATAATGGCTGGACTGCTAGAACCGTTGATGGCTCTTTGTCTGCACAATATGAACATACCTTTGCAATTACAAAAGATGGTCCAGAAATTTTAACGTATCAAGGCGAAAACGATTAATTAAACTATTTAGCCAGATGCATTTAGAACAGAATGCAAGTAAAAGCACAAGTTTCACACAGCTGCTTTTAGTTTGCCGTTTTTTTCTAGGCATCTGGCTTTATTTTTAGAGGCGGTGAGAGACAATGGGAGAAAAAATGGCTATTTGGCGCACAAAAAAACCAGCAACAAAACAAAAAATCGTGTCAGACTTACAAGAATCGGGTATTAAAAAAGGGGATACGATTATTTTTCATTCCTCTATGTCAAAAGCGCACTGGATTTGCGGCGGCCCAGTTACCGTTATTTTAGCATTGCAAGAACTGGTTGGTGAATCGGGCAATATAGTCATGCCAGCTCAAACAGGTCAATTAAGTGATCCTGCTAAGTGGGAAAATCCGCCAGTTCCTGAAAGTTGGTGGAAAATAATTCGCAGAGAAACACCGCCATTTGACCCGCTTGTAACACCAACTCGTGGAATGGGTGTCATTGCCGAAACATTTCGTACCATGCCAGATGTTGAGCGCAGTTTTCATCCATACCATTCTTTTTGTGCTTGGGGAAAAGATAAAAAACAAATTCTTGCCAACCAGCCACTTGCGAAAAGCATGGGGGATGAATCGCCGCTAGGGAAAATGTATCAACTTGGTGCGAAAATTATCTTGTTTGGGCTAGATAACAATAACAATACATCGCTTCATTTAGCGGAAGAACGCTCCAATGTGTTTCCGCTCATCGAAAACCAGGCAGCTTTTCTTAAAAACGGCGAAATCATTTGGGAGAAGTATCAGGAAATTGATTATAATAGTGAAGTGTTTATAGCGTTAGGTCGCGCTTATGAGAAAGAACGTGACTTTCACCCAACGACGATTATCGGAGCGCCGACGAAAATTTATGATATGCGTGATTTAGTGGATTTTGGCACCAATTATTTCCAAACAAAAAACCACTAAAAAGTGGCTGGAATTTGTTTTATTTGCGAATCCGGCGTAATTCTTCTGCAAATAATTGCATCTCACGCGGACTAAAATTGGATTTACGTTTAATTAGCTGATAAATATCGATAAGTGCGTTATAATCAACAGAGTCAAGCTCCAGATTTTCAAAAACACCAACATTCACCATTTTTAGTTTCGTTGTAATTTCGGTTAACATAAAATGCAAGTTTTCCTGTGAAGGGGTTTCAAGATTCATCTTTTTGCTCCTTTCAAGCTAATAGACAAAATTTTACCATAGTAGAAGAAAAACTTCCAGACGAATGACTAGAACAGGGGGCCTTATCAGTGTGGAAAAAAGTAGTTAAATATACAAAGAAAAACGGGATTGTTCAAATCGGCCAAGCAGTTAGTGCAAGAGTAGGTCGAAATGATGTTTCAGGAAATGCAGCACAGTTAGCTTATTATATGCTATTTTCCATTTTCCCAATGCTCTTAATCGCGGCAACCTTACTTGCCTATCTTCATATTGATAAAGATTCCGTTTTTAATATGATTAAAGAATTTGCGCCAGACCAGATTATGGACTTTTTAGAAGAAAATTTAAATAACTTACTAACGCAGAAAAATGGCGGATTACTTTCTATCGGGATTATCGCGACTTTATGGTCAGCATCTAATGGCATGAATGCGGTCATGAAATCGCTCAATAAAGCATACGGAGTAACGAATAAACGGAATTATGTCGTGCAACGATTACTCTCCATGTTTTTCACACTCGCAATGCTTGCAACAGTGGGGGCAACCTTGCTATTACTTGTATTTGGACAACAAATAGGGATGTTTTTAATTAATCATTTGAATTTCTCCGAGGACTTTCTTAGCTTTTGGAATAATCTTCGTTGGACGGTTACGCTCATTGTTATTTTCGTCGTCTTTACCTTTTTATATTGGGTGGCACCAAACCGGCGCAGTACGTTGATTAGTGTTCTACCTGGAGCGCTTTTTTCAACAATCGGTTGGACTGTTGCCTCGCTAGGTTTTGCGTATTACGTGAATAATTTCGGCAACTATTCGGCAACATATGGCAGTATCGGTGTAATAATTATTTTAATGTTATGGTTTTATTTGACCGGCATCATTTTGATGATTGGCGGAGAGCTTAATGCTACGCTTGCAATTCGGAAAAAGAAAAAAGAATTAGGCGAAATCAATTAAAAAAACGCTAAAACAGCAAAATGTCTGTTTTAGCGTTTTAATTTTTCATGAATGAGTTGCATGACATAATCGGCATCATTTGGTTGTTTAATATCTATTTCGTCAATATTAATAACAAGGGTTTCACTCTTATCATAAGACTCAAACCAGCTGTCATAACGACTATGCAGGTGCTTATAATAGTCAAGTAAACCTGGATTATCAAAGGTTTGCTCATAAGGACGACCACGAAGAGCAATTCGGCTCAATACAGTGTCCAAACTTCCGCGCAAATAAATCAACAAATCAGGTGCTTTTTTCGGCATATAAGCAAGTTCTTCCATCATATTGTCGAGTAAATCAAGGTATGTATCCATCTCAGGTTCTGAAATATTGCCTTCTTCAAAATTAATTTGCGTAAAAAGCGCGTCCTCGTAAATGCTACGATCAAGCACATTATTTTGATCCGTTAACGCAGCTTTAATACTACGAAAGCGGGTATTTAAAAAATATATTTGTAAGGCAAAAGCCCATCTTTTTGGGTCATCATAAAACATTTCAAGGATGCGGTTATCCTTAATGCTTTCATAAAATGCCTTTGTTCCAAGTTTATTTGCAATTAGCTCTGTATAACTACTTTTCCCAGCGCCAATCATTCCTGCTAAAACAATCACTTTATTTCCTACTCCTTCCATAACATGAGTAGCCTCCTTTTTTGGTCGACTATCTGTTCATTATACTACTAATTTGCTTAATAAGGAGATTTTTTGTACGATAAAAGAGAAGAAATGAGGGATAACCATGACAAAACCATTAAAGCTAGTTTATACCGAAAATGGGTTTGACACAGGAAGTTTTTTAATCGATGACAAACTAACTGATTATTCACCAGCAGATTTGATGTTGATGTCTATTGCCAGTTGTAGCGCCATTGTTTTTCGTAACATTTTAAAGAAAAAACGAGTAGACTTCACTGACTTGTGGGTAGATGCTACAATGGAACGCATCCCAGAGGACGAAAATCGTATAAGCGCGATACATCTTCATTTTAAAATAACTGGTGCGGACTTGAATCCAAAAGCACTTGAAAAAGCTTTAAAACTAACACCGAAATACTGTTCGATGGTTCGTTCTGTCGAAAAAAGCATCCTTGTCGATGAAAGTCTTGAAATCATGCCATAAACTACTGACAAGTGGCTGTTTTTTTGTTAGTATTAATGAAGACTTGGAATGATGGAGGAAAATAATGAATCAAAATCCAGTAGAAGAAGGACAAAAATTCCCGCTAACTATTCGACGCATGGGAATCAACGGGGAAGGAATCGGCTACTTTAAAAAAGCAGTTGTATTTGTTCCTGGCGCAATTACCGGTGAAGAAGTAGTTGTCGAAGCGGTCAAAGTTCGCGATCGTTTCACCGAAGCAAAATTAAATAAAATTCGTAAAAAATCTCCCAACCGAGTTACCGCACCTTGCCCAGTATACGAGGCGTGTGGTGGTTGCCAGTTGCAACATGTGGCCTATAGCGCCCAACTTGAATTAAAACGAGATATTGTTATTCAATCAATCGAAAAACATACAAAAATCGATCCAGCGAAATTAAAAATCCGCCCAACACTTGGAATGGAAGACCCGTGGCGCTACCGTAATAAAAGCCAATTCCAAACAAGAATGGTAGGCAGTGGCCAAGTTGAAACAGGACTTTTCGGAGCCAATTCACACCAACTTGTTCCGATTGAAGATTGTATTGTCCAACAACCCGTTACCATTAAAGTAACGAATTTTGTTCGCGACTTACTAGAAAAATACGCTGTGCCAATTTATGATGAAAAAGCTGGTAGTGGTATCGTGCGGACAATCGTCGTGCGTACTGGCGTGAAAACCGGCGAAACACAGCTCGTCTTCATTACGAATAGTAAAAAGTTACCTAAAAAACGCGAAATGCTAGCAGAAATCGAAGCTGCTCTCCCAGAAGTCACTTCGATTATGCAAAACGTCAACCAAGCAAAATCTTCACTTATTTTTGGCGACGAAACGTTCCTTTTAGCAGGAAAAGAAAGCATCGAAGAAAAATTAATGGAACTCGAATTCGATTTATCTGCTCGTGCCTTTTTCCAATTAAACCCGTTCCAAACAGAGCGGCTCTATCAAGAAGTCGAAAAAGCACTCGTACTAACTGGCAGTGAAACATTAGTAGATGCTTATTGCGGTGTTGGAACAATCGGCCAAGCCTTTGCCGGAAAAGTAAAAGAAGTTCGCGGCATGGATATTATTCCAGAATCTATTGAAGACGCCAAACGAAACGCGGAGAAAAATGGCATCGAAAACGTTTATTATGAGGTAGGAAAAGCAGAAGATGTTTTACCGAAATGGGTGAAAGAAGGTTTCCGCCCAGATGCAGTCATCGTTGACCCACCAAGAAGTGGCTGTGACCAAGGCCTTATTAAATCATTACTCGAAGTAGAGGCAAAACAACTTGTTTACGTATCCTGTAATCCGTCCACATTAGCACGTGACTTGGCTTTACTCGCGAAAAAATACCGCATTCGCTATATGCAACCAGTCGATATGTTCCCGCAAACAGCACATGTAGAGACCGTAGTACTTTTGCAGTTAAAAGATAAATAAAGGACTGGTTGTACATGATTTCAGGTTTAAGCCATATCACTTTAATTGTAAAAGATTTGAATAAAACAAGCACATTCTTAAGAGAAATTTTTGATGCAGAAGAAATCTATTCTAGTGGCAATCAGACTTTTTCGCTTTCCAAAGAAAAGTTTTTTCTAATTGCTGGTCTGTGGATTTGCATTATGGAAGGAGATTCTTTACAAGAGCGAACTTACAACCATATTGCGTTCCAAATTCAAGCAGAGGAAGTGGATGAATATATTGAGCGGATTAAATCTCTTGGTGTGGAAATAAAACCAGAACGTTCTAGAGTACCAGGTGAGGGACGCTCGATTTATTTTTATGACTTTGATAATCATCTCTTTGAACTGCACGCTGGAACATTAGAAGAACGCTTAAAAAGGTATCACGAATAGAAATAACACCTAATAGGAGGAAACAATCATGAAAAAACTATTTGATGAAACAAATGAATTTGAAGCAAAGTACTACCGGACTATTTGGTACGGCTATATTGATAATGAATTCGCGCCTGAATTAAGTGATGAAATAAAACAACTCATTCAACGAGATCTTGCAGAAAAAACTGCAAATCCAATCGAAGCAACACATTGGGTTTTCTATAACGAAACACAAGCAGGAGATGCAATTGGTGATAAAGTTCGTTCATCCATTATGGTTCGCTATCGTGAGGAGAAATTTGTCGTCCAATACAACGTGAGCGATTTCCAATTTGTTACTGTGTTTGATGTGACAACTACCTTTAAAGACCAATTAGAACAAGCATTGAATGCGTAAATAAAAAATCCCGTCTATTTTTATAGACGGGATTTTCGTTCATCCAAGTTCTTTCCAGTGCCAATTACCAATATGTAAACCTTGGTTCATTTCACTAGATGTAAAACTATCGGCTCTAGCTTCTGTTTTTGCTCGCGTTAATGAAGTGGCGCTTCCAAAACTATTTGCGGTTTCATAATGGTATTCTTGGTTGTTCAAACGGATAATAATGGCGCGGCCAGAAGGATGTTTTCCAATAAGTTTCAAGATTTCTTCGCTCCTTTTTTCAGTCGGTTAAATCATTTTTGTGAAAGCACCGGCATTTTGATCCAAGGCAGTAGAGGCAGATTCAATTTGGCTAAAATCTTCTAAAGACAAAATAAGGACTTCTTGACTTTCCTCCACTTTTGCTTCGACACGTTCTGTGCCACTGGAAATCGTATTAATTTCTTGTGTGATACCATTGACGCTTTTTTCTACTTCTTTAATTGCTTCTTCTACACGACTTGAAAGCTTTCGAACCTCTTCAGCTACAACGCTAAATCCGCGTCCGGCATCACCAGCACGGGCGGCTTCAATGGCAGCATTTAAGGCAAGTAAATTTGTTTGGGAAGCAATGCCGTTAATGGTATTAATAATGCCATGAATATTTTGCGCCTCTGTTTGCAAATCATGCAGCGTATCTGTATTTTCATTCGATTCTTTCGTGATTGATTTCACGAGTTCGAGGAGAGCTTCACTGCGCGTTTTCCCAACGTTGGAATGTTCTTTTAAATTGGTTGCCATGCTTTTTAAACCAGATGCAAAGTCATGGACCGTTTCTTCTCTTCGTGTAATATCTGTGGCGATTTTTGCAACACCAACGACTAAATCTTCACGAATAATCGGAATATATGTTGCTTCAAACCAAACACGTTCACCGCGTGCATTTTTTCGTTCAATTTTATTTTGAAATCTTTGCCCAGCAAGCAAATTTGTCCACATTGCTTTATAACTGGCACTTTGGACAAAATCAGGAAAGCATAAGTCCGGATGGGATAAAGTCAACATTTCTTCTTCTGAGTATCCCATTGCCTCGGCGAAAAGAGCATTAGCATAAGTTACTTTTTTATTAGTATCAAAACGGATGATTGCTACGTTTTGAAGTAAACCGTCGAGAAGGAGAGTTGCGTCTTCTGTTTCCGCATTAATATTCATTAAAAAACCTCCATTTTTTAGAAAAATAATATAAAAATCACCAACATCAACATAATAACACACTTATATTCGTAATGGAAAGTTTATTTTTTAATAAAATGGGTATATGAAAAAATTAAGCTTAGCGATGATACTTGCAATCATATCAGAACAATTTTATAATTTAGAAAAATGCGGGAGGGATAAGGATGCGAATTACGGGGAAACGGATTTACTTAAGACCTTTTCAGATAACAGACGCCCATCAAAAACTAGCTTTTCATTTAGCGAATAAAGCTTTTTTTGAAGGTTATTCTATGGAGCGGGATGATCGTTTTTATACGATAGAAGAACAGCAATCGCTTATTTCACGTTTGGAAGATTTTGCTGCGAGTGATGTGGAGTACTATTATGGGATTTTCCTTCATGACACGGATGAGCTTATTGGTACGATTAATTTATTTAGTATTTTGCGTGAATCTCTACAATCAGCGTTCATTGGTTATTTTTTGGATAAGGAACATAATGGAAATGGTTATGCGACTGAGGCAGTGGAGTTGATAGTAGATTTTGGTTTTGACATTCTTGGTCTGCATCGAATTGAGGCAGGAGTGATGCCGAAAAACGAACGCTCCAAACAAGTCCTTTTAAAAGCGGGATTTCATTTAGAAGGGCTCGCAGTTCAAAATGTCCGCATAAATGGAAGTTGGGAAGATCATCAAGTCCTAGCAATTATTAATCCTGGAGACTAAAAAAAGCCAAGTGTCGCAGTTCGCGCACTTGGCTTTTTCTCTTTTTAACGCCCGTCTCCATATTCCCAGTTGCGGATAGCATCATCTTCATCAAAAGAAATGAGTACATCTGCAACACCGCGCAGTTTTCCGATATTTTCTTCCAAACGGTCTTTAATATCATCCACTTCAGCGAGAGTGAGCATTGGATCTAATTCCACTTCAACATCGACATGGAAAACATCGCCTTCTTTAAGAACGGTTAACACTTGAATATCGCGCACATCAGGATCACTCATTACGAGCTGACCGACAGTTAAATGCATACTTTGATCTGATTCGCCAATAACTCCAGCCGCATTGTCCAAAAAGACTTTACCAACGACGATAAACATCATTACACCAATTAACATAGATGCAATACCTTCTGCTTGATGGAAAGGGGTAAAGTGAGAAATAATAACCGCAATCATCGCAAGAAGTCCACCACCAGTTGCAACGGAATCTTCCAAAAACACCAGTTTAGTCGCTGCTTTTGCTTTACCTAAATTGAGAATACTATCTTTAAATAACTGAAGCCCTTTAGATTCTAAACCAACATCATGCGCAATCTCATGCATTGCCTTGACTAAAACAGAAAATTCTAGCACAGTACAAAGTAAGAGCACAGTAAGGTTTATAAGGAAACCAGTGGAACTTGTTGGATGGATAATATGCGCGAATCCTTCACGAATCGTCTCAAAGGCCATTATCCCAACAACAATAACAGCACCAAGTAACACTAAGTTAACCATTCGCCCAAAACCATGCGGAAAGCGTTTTGTCGGTCGTTTTTTACTTAAAGCAGAACCTATAAAAACAAAAAACTGGTTTGCCGCATCTCCCAAACTATGTAACGTTTCCGCGAACATGGCGATATTTCCGGTAAAAAAATAAGTAATACCTTTAATAATAGAAACAATGGTGTTAACAAGAGCCGCTGTTAAGGCGGATTTATTACCTTCTTTTAATAGCCCTAATAATTCTTTCATCCTAGTCTCCTCCACGAATATCATTAAGAAATTGTAGCACTTTTTTTATCAAAAAGAAAATAAGAACCCAAAAGCCTTACAGAAGCTTGCAAAAATGTAAGCACAAACAAGCTTTCTTTTCATTTTTATATCTGCTAAACTGTTACTAGGAGCTTATTCAGAGAGTCTGAGAGCTGATTTTGAAACGGAAGGCGTTGGAATACGAGAATGCAAGTCCAAAAATGCCGTTTTTTTGTGTTGTTATTGCCAGCATTATACCTCTTGTATGGAATCTCGCTTGCACTACAATTTGGGAATAATGCGGATTTAATTAATACTATTGCGAACAGTTGTTTACTTTTTTTAGCAATCATCCTACTAACCAACATGGCGAGACTAAAGAATTGGATAGACTTTATCTGGTTTTGCGTTTTTATTCTATATATAATTATTTTATTACATCTTGTTGCCTACATAGCTGTTGGAGATTTCGTCAACAGTACCTATACCGGTAATTTTCATATTCAAAAAGAAATGATTAACTTAATCCCTTTTACAACAATAGAAAATACATTTCAGCAAACATTACCAACGATGCCTACCATTATTCAAATTTTCGGGAATGTTTTATTGTTATGTCCACTGTCTTTCTTTTTACTTTACTTCAAGATAACAAACACAGCTGGTAAAACTTTATTAGTCATATTCTTAACATCTTGTGGCATCGAACTGCTTCAATTTGCGCAAACAACGATGATTACAGGATTTGAAAGCATTTCGCTACCACCCAATCGTTCTACAGATATAGACGACATCATTTTAAATACATTAAGTGGAATAATAGGCATTCTACTTGCTTATGCTGTACCATCTGTTAGAAAACGAATAAATAAAAGAAGATGAATGAAAATCGTTAAGGAGACTCTATTATGAAAGAAAAACTAATGCAAGCCTACTCGTGGTTTCAAAAAAATAGTACCATCGTAAAAATCGTTTTTATCACTTTTGTGATGGCATTTGTTATTTTTGAAATTATTAATATTGCGACGGGAATTGACTATCCGTCTCTAAAAGAAAATTTAACTTCTCAAAGTCCGGAACAAATATTTATTATGTTTATCGTCGGCTTAATTGCTGTCACTCCAATGCTTTTGTATGATTATGTCATCGTTAAGTTGTTACCCGGAAAGTTTTCCCCAAGTCATGTGATTGCTTCTGGTTGGATCACGAATACCTTTACAAACATTGGTGGATTTGGCGGCGTTTTAGGTGCCAGCTTAAGAGCAAGCTTTTACGGAAAAAATGCATCTCATAAGGAAATTCTACTAGCCATTTCTAAAATTGCTTTATTTTTAGTATCTGGTTTATCGATTTACTGTTTAGTATCATTAGCTACTTTACTGATTCCTGGATTTGCAGATCATTTTGTTAATTACTGGCCGTGGCTTCTAGCAGGTGGACTGTACTTCCCAATTTTATTCACTATTACGAAATGGAAAAGTAAATCCCTTTTTGTCGATTTACCTATCAAAAGAGAATTAACACTCATTATAGCTTCTCTTTTAGAGTGGGGCTTCGCGTTTGGATGTTTCGCGATTATCGGCACATTGATGGGAGAACCAGTCGACATTTTCAAAGTGTTTCCATTATTTGTTATTGCTTCAGTGATTGGGATTGCTTCGATGGTCCCAGGTGGAGTAGGGACATTTGACGTCGTGATGATTCTTGGGCTTAGCCAATTAGGTGTTTCTCAAGAATTAGCACTCGCTTGGATGCTGTTTTACCGTATTTTCTACTATATCATTCCATTCGTAGTCGGCCTACTTTTCTTCGTCCAAAAAGCAGGGAAGAAAGTAAATGACTTTTTAGAAGGATTACCGCTACTATTCTTACAAAAAGTGGCTCATCGCTTCTTGGTTATATTTGTTTACGGCTCTGGATTATTGTTGATTTTATCATCTGCCGTACCAAACGCCATTTATCATGTGCCATTTTTGTACAAAATTATGCCATTTAATTTCTTATTTACTTCCCAAATTACCATTGTTGCATTTGGCTTTTTATTACTGGGGCTTGCGAGAGGTATTGAATGTAAAACAAAGAAAGCCTATATTATTACATTTATTGTACTAGGTTGTGCGATTTTCAATACACTTGCTCGCGTATTTTCGTTGAAGCAAGCCATCTTTTTAGGAATAGTATTGTTATGTTTATTCCTAGCTCGAAACGAATTTTACCGAGAAAAACTAGTTTATACTTGGAGTAAAGTAATTATGGATAGCATTATTTTCATTGTCTGTTTGGCAGGTTATATTGTTATCGGAATTTACAATTCACCCAATATCAAACATTCTAAAGAAATTCCTGATTATTTACGCATTGCCTCAGAGCATTTATGGTTAGTCGGCTTTGTTGGCGTATTTATCGCCGTTGTGAGTTTAGTCATTATTTACATTTATTTATCGACAACAAAAGAAAAACTCGGCTCTCCATTTGAAGCAGTCAAAGTACGCGAACATTTGGCAAAATGGGGCGGAAATGAAGTCAGTCATACGATGTTCTTGCGTGATAAACTACTATTTTGGGCAGTAGAAGGCGAAGTGCTTTTCTCTTACCGAATCATTGCGGACAAAATGGTTATCATGGGTGAACCAACTGGTAATATGGATAAAATGGAAGAAGCAATTGAAGAAGTTATGATGAATGCGGATAGATTCGGTTATCGACCAGTTTTCTATGAAGTCCGCGGTACGATGATTCCGTATTTGCATGACCACGGTTTTGACTTTATCAAGCTCGGAGAAGAAGGCTTTGTTGATGTCCAGAACTTTACAATGAGTGGTAAAAAGAAAAAAGGCGAACGCGCGCTAATGAATAAATTAGAACGAGAAGGCTATACTTTTGAAATAATAGAGCCACCATTTAATCACGAAATGTGGACAATTTTACGAGCGATTTCAGATGAGTGGCTAGATGGTAGAGAAGAAAAAGGCTTTTCATTAGGATTCTTTGATACGTACTATCTCGAACAAGCTCCGATTGCTATCGCGAAAAATGGCGAAGGTACTGTCGTTGGCTTCGCTACCATGATGCCGTCTTATACGGACGAAATGACTTCGATTGATTTAATGCGGTATTCTAAAGAAGCACCATCAGGCATTATGGATTTTCTTTTCATCAACTTATTTGAACAGGCCAAAGAAGATGGATTCCAAACATTTAATGCTGGCATGGCGCCACTTGCGAACGTTGGAGAAAGTAAATATGCTTTTCTAGGTGAACGATTGGCTGGACTTGTATACCGTTATAGTCAAGGCTTTTACGGATTCAAAGGATTACGTAATTTCAAATCTAAGTATGTTACAGAATGGGAACAAAAATTTGTTGCCTTTAGAAAAAGAAGCTCGATTGCTTTTACGATGTTACAATTAATGATTCTTGTTGGTAAAAAACGACCACTTGCAAATAGCCAAGTAATTCTTGATTTCCCTCTAGAAGAAGAAACAAAAAAACCAGATTCTGATTAAAATCAGAATCTGGTTTTTTAATCAAGCAAGTCATCCAAAGCTTCTTGCAACGTTTCAAAACGAAACTCGAAATGGTTACTCATTAGTTTTTCCGGATAAGCACGTTGACTGTCCAAAATAGTCATTGCGCGTTCACCAAGAATAAATTTAATAATTTTTTTAGGAACCGGTGTTTTATATGGCTTATGCATCTTTTTCCCAAGGCGTTCAGCAAATTTCTTTTCTTGAACAGGGTGAGGAGCTGTAAAATTAACCACGCCATTTATTTGTTTGTGATCAAAAATAAATAAGATTGCTGCTACAACATCAGCGACATGAATCCAAGAATACCATTGTTTTCCATTACCAAAACGGCCTCCTGTATAAGTTTGGAATAATTTTTTAAAAACAGGGAATGACCCGCCATCAGTGCCAAGTACGAGGCCAAAGCGAGCGTATACAACTCGAATACCTAAATCACTTGCCGCACTCGCTGTTTTTTCCCATTCATAAACTGTTTTTCCTAAGAAGTTATCTGCATAAGTATTTTCTTCTGTATCTAGATAAATTGTTGACTTAGAAGAAGTATAAGCTCCAATGGCACTTGCATTAATCCATAATTTTGGTTTGGATTTCATTTTCTTCACAATCGATAAGAGTGCTGAAGTAGCTTCGATGCGGCTATTTACAATCACTTTCTTTCTATCGTAAGTCCATTTTTCATCCATCAAACCAGCACCAGCAAAGTTAATACAAACATCCACTGGTAA
This sequence comes from Listeria monocytogenes, assembly GCF_013282665.1. Lineage (GTDB taxonomy): Bacteria > Bacillota > Bacilli > Lactobacillales > Listeriaceae > Listeria > Listeria monocytogenes_C. Next base: position 47,191 of record NZ_CP054041.1, on the reverse strand, counting down.
ATCTTCTAAATTAGGCAATTTATCCTCGTTTAACCATTCAATATAGTGTATATTCGCGCGGTTTTTTAGCTTTTGTCTTGTTAAAATATAAAGTTCGTGATCAGATTTTTCTAATTCATGTACTAAGTGATCACCAATAAAACCTGTTGCGCCTGTAAGTAAGATATGCAATTTTATCACCTCTTTATAGTCCTAACTAGTTTATTCCCTTTTTAGTAGTATTAAAACCAATTTTTGCGGTATGATAGAAGGGAGAAGGAGGCGGGTTATGAAAATCACGTCCATAAGTGTCCAGCAGAAAAACAAAGAACGTTACAATATTTTTATTGATGAAAAATACAACTTTAGTGTAGACGAAGAAGTATTAGCACGCTATCAACTAATGAAAGGTAAAGCAATTACGGAGGCTGAAATCGACGAAATCAAACAAGCCGACATGATTCGAAAAGGGTTAAATAAAGCAATCAACTTCTTATCCCACCGCGTTCGCTCAGAAAAAGAGATTCGCGATTATTTGAAAAAGCAAGAAATGCAAGCTTTTGCAATCGATGAGATTTTAAAAAAATTAGCCGACATGGATTATATTAATGATCTTGAATTTGCGGAACTGTATACAAAAACGCAAATCAAAACAACCCTAAAAGGCCCGCGAACTATCGAACGCGAACTAGTCGAAAAAGGGCTAACGAGAGAAATAATTACTCGAGTTATCGAAGAATATTCAGACGAAGCACAGCTAGAAAACGCCACCAAACAAGCAATAAAAATCATGAAACGAAATAACAAAAGTGCTAAAAAAATGCTTCAACAAAAAATTATCACCGATTTAATCCAAAAAGGTTATACAAGCGAATTAGCCAAAACAGCTGCAACAGAAGCAACAAGCGAAATTGATATAGCTGATGAAGCGGATATTCTACAAAAACAAGTTGAAAAAACAATGCGCAAAAATAAACGATACAAACCAAGCATTGCCAAACAAAAAACAATCACATCGCTAATGCAGAAAGGTTTTTCTTATGATACAATTCAATCATACCTAACTGAAAATGAAATCAGTTTCGAGGAGGAAGAGTGAGTTGTATACGTATTTAGATGAGCTAACAGCGGAGTTAATGGCTAAAAACCCGCATTTAGATAAAGAACAAGCCTTATGGTGGATTGAAATGCTTTGGTCAGATTTCGAAAGTTCCTATGCTAAAGCAGGTTATCCGTATCGCGGTCCTGAGTATGCGGCGGATTACGTTCGTCAGCAAATCGAACGCCACGGCAGCTTTTTACACCAAGTAGAACGAAAAGACCCAAACAAATAGGAGTGAACAATTTGAAAGTAAGAGGATTTGAAGTAGTAAATGAAACAAACAGAAAATTTCCAGAACAAACCATATCTCTACCAATACGCGGGGACAAAGGTTCAGCTGGCTATGATTTCTTTTCAAATGAGACAGTAAATATTGCAGCAGGAGAAAAACACATTTTTTGGACAGATATTAAAAGTTACATGCAAGAAGATGAAGTTTTAAACATTCATGTGCGATCTTCTATTGGCATAAAAAAAGGTTTATTACTGTGTAACGGTACAGGAATTATTGATTCTTCTTACTATAGTAATCCAGGGAATGATGGTAATATCGGTATTGCCATTAAAAACTTCTCTTCTGAACCTGTGACGATTGAGAGTGGGGAACGCGTCGCTCAAGGCGTATTCCAAAAATACTTAGTTGCAGATACAGATATCGTCGCAAACGAATCCCGTGTTGGTGGGGTAGGGAGCACAGGTAGATAAATAAAAAAGACCCGGAATTCCGGGTCTTTTTTTAAATACTAACAGGTGCTAGTTTTTTGTATAGTTTTTCTGTGGAGAAAATCCAGCCAGTGTAAGATGAAACAATATTTAAGTCATCATCTAATTTTACTACGGCTACAAATGGATAATGTCCGTTACTACGATAACGTAAATCGGTGAATGTTACATAAGTCCCGTCTAGTTTTTCCTCAATGCGCCAGTTGTATACTTTTGAGAATGAGATAAAAGCGGCGAGATTTTTATCTTTTTTCGCAGAACGAATGATTTCATTATCTGGAACTGGTAAACGGTCAAATTTCTCGTAGATGGAAATATTGCGTTTGAAAGCTCGCCCTACGTAGTAATGATCTTTCGTTGTTACCGCCACGCGCCACTGGAAGAAGTGGATAGTGGAGGCGATAATGATTTCTTCTGAATCTGGAATTAAGTTTTGAACGGCGTGTTTAATCATTCGCTGTGTAACAAATCTTGCCACATAATAAAGTGCCAAAATAACATAGAGCGTAACAAACGTTGGTAAGACAGGAGCCCCTAACAACCAAGCCGCAATGGCAACCACATGGGAACCAAAAATGAACCAATCAAATGTGTTGATAAATCCAAATGCAACCCATGTTTCCTTAAATGGTCTCACAGCTTGTGTACCATAAGCATTAAAAATGTCTACAAAAATGTGTAACCCCACCGCGATAAATGTCCATAATAATAAATGGATAAATGTAGCCGCTGGGAAAAGTAAATATAAAACGGATGAAATAAGTAATGGCCAAATGGCAAGCATCGGCAAGGAATGCGTGACTCCTCGGTGATTTCTAATATAATCAGCGTTGTTTTTTAGTTTTAATACAGTGTCAATGTCTGGAATTTGTGAACCAATAATTGTTGCTGTCATAATACCAATGGCAGCTTGAGAACTTCCGGCAACTACCGGGTCTATGGTTGCTAACGCTCCGAGTGCAATTCCCATTACTACATGTGTGCCAGTATCCAATGACTTTGCCTCCTCTAAAATCGGTCTTAAAAAATACAAGTGAGTGCTGCCTATAAGAGCACAACACTATTCAATTAAGCCAGCATTCGGTATAATAGAAATCGGCTTAAGAATGGGTATACTATTTTATTCCCTGTCTACATTATACTACACATCCGGAGCAACACACATTAGAAATCTATTAGAATTACGAGGGGAAAATGAGAAAAATGAAGAGACTAACCTGGGATGAAACAAAGATAACTGCTTTTCAAGAAGCACTCGTTTCCTGGTATGAAGCGAATAAACGCGTATTACCTTGGCGTGAAAACACCGATCCATATAGAATTTGGGTCTCAGAAATCATGCTTCAACAAACAAAAGTCGACACAGTGATTCCTTATTTTAATCGCTTTATGACTCAATTTCCAACGATGGAAGATTTTGTCCAAGCGGATGAAGCCGATATTTTAAAAGCGTGGGAAGGGTTAGGCTATTATTCTCGTGTCAGAAACCTCCAAACAGCCATGAAGCAAGTGATGACCGATTTTTCTGGGGAAGTTCCTACCGACTTAACCACTATTTTATCGCTTAAAGGTGTAGGTCCATATACGGCGGGAGCCATCTTGAGTATTGCCTACAACCAAGCAGAACCGGCAGTGGATGGGAACGTCATGCGTGTTATCGCACGCGTTTTAGAAATTAGTGAAGACATCATGAAAGCATCCACCCGGAAAATTTTTGAAGAAGTGTTATATCAACTAATTGACAAAGAAAATCCGGCCGCTTTTAACCAAGGCTTAATGGAAATTGGCGCACTGGTATGTACACCAACTAAACCAATGTGTATGCTTTGTCCACTTCAACCATTTTGCGACGCACATAAAAATGGTGTCGAAACGAATTATCCAGTGAAAATTAAAAAAGTAAAAACGAAAACGAAAGAACTGTTAAGCATCATTGTTATTTCAGAGGACGGAAAAATAGCCATAGAAAAGCGTCCAGAAAATGGTTTACTGGCAAATATGTGGCAATTTCCTACTATTGAAATTGCGAAAAAAGAAAATGATGAAGTAGCTAAACTACAATTTTTACATAATTATGGCTTAGACGTTTTACTAGAAGACGAGCCAGTCGCGCATATCAAACACGTTTTTTCACATTTAGTCTGGAAAATGGACATTCGTGTGGCAAAACTTCAATCAGCGAATCCAAATAAAAATTGGTATTTTGCGACGGAAGAAGAAATGAAACGACTTGCCTTTCCAGTACCATACCAAAAAATGTGGCAAGCATGGAAAGATTTTAAGGGGGAGTAACAAATGAACAAAGTAGCATTAGTAACAGGAAGCAGTAGAGGGCTTGGAAGAGAAATCGCTATCGCACTTGCAAAAGAAGGTTATGACATCGCTGTTAATTTTTCCAGAAACCGCAAAAAAGCTGAAGAAGTACAACAAGAAATTGAACAATTAGGCAGAAAATGCGTTATTTTTAAAGCAAACGTTGGTGACGTGGAAAAAATTAGAGACTTATTTAAAGCGGTGGACGAGGAATTCGGTCGCTTAGACGTTTTTATTAACAATGCAGCGAGTGGTGTCCTTCGACCGCTAATGGATTTAGAAGAATCACACTGGGACTGGACGATGAATATTAATGCGAAGGCGCTTTTATTCGCAGGACAAGAAGCGGCTAAATTAATGCAACGCCATCAAAGCGGGAAAATCATTAGTTTGAGCTCGATTGGTTCAATTCGTTATTTAGAAAATTATACAACAGTCGGTGTTTCAAAGGCAGCCGTAGAATCGCTTACTCGATATTTAGCAGTTGAACTTGCACCATTTGGCATTGCAGTCAATGCTGTTTCTGGTGGGTTAATTGAAACAGATGCACTTAACCATTTCCCAAACCGCGAAGCGTTATTAAAAGATGCTGTAAGTAAAACACCAGCTGGTAGAATGATTGAGCCAAATGACTTAGTAAACGCCGTATTATTCCTTGCAAGTGAGAAAGCAGATATGATTCGCGGACAAACTATTTTAGTTGATGGTGGAAGAACTCTTTTAGTATAGTAAAGCAAAATGGATAAAAATCTGCTAATTTGCGTAAAAATGCGCTTTTTTGAGGAAAATATTCCGTTTCAGCACGATATTGTTTTTTTGCAGTCTTGCCTTATGTTATAATAATAATGATTTTGATAGTACATGAGGAAAGTAGGATAAAGGATGTACTTACCCAAAGAGAAAGAAATAATACAGATCAAGAGTTACAAACATAACGGTAAACTTCATCGTACTTGGAAAAAGACAGTGGTGCTTAAATCTACGGAGAATATTATTATCGGCGGAAACGACCACACATTAGTTGTGGAAGCAGACGGACGTAAATGGGTAACGCGCGAACCATCTATCTGTTATTTTCATAGTGATTACTGGTTTAATGTAATTTCGATGATTAGAGAAGACGGTATTTATCATTACTGCAATCTAGGAACACCTTTTGCAGTAGATGAGCAGGCGCTGAAGTACATTGACTATGACCTCGATATTAAGGTTTTCCCAGATGGAAGGTTTCATTTGCTTGATGAGGGCGAATACGAACAACACCGTCGCCAAATGAAGTACCCGGAATCGATTGACCGGATACTTCGACATAATGTGGATGTGTTAAGCCACTGGATTTTGGACAAAAAAGGTCCGTTTTCCCCTGACTACATTGACATTTGGTATGAAAAGTATAAAGAATACCGTTAAAAAAACGAGCTTTGGAGTTTATCTCCAAGCTCGTTTTTTGTTTACTCTTCATTGACATTAATATCAATTTGGTTTTCTTCAGTATGTCTGAGTTTAAAACTATGGATTAATTTTTCTAAATAATCGATTGTCTCTTGATAAGCGAAAATGGAAGCGATGATACGCATTAAATGGTATTTATCCATCATATCCTCATATTCATCTTTTTCTGTTTCTTCCATCTCGCGCAAGAAAAGCTGCATTAAATCTTGGGGGTCTTGTGCTAAATGTGATTCTACATATTCAAGATCAATCGAAACTTTATCAATATAAGTTAGTAAAAGTTGTTCATGTTTATCTGTTAAATAATCGATATGTTGGCGAATTAACTCTTGTTTATCTGGTGGCAACTGCAAATAATCATTTTCATAACGATGTTGGATTTTTAAAAGCTCAAAACCTTTTTGAGAACAAAGCAACATCTGTCTATAAACAGCAATTTTCCGCCCTTTTGAAATGGCATTTTTCTTTAAAAAAGTACGCTCTTCTCGGTATAAACCATACAAATTACGCGTTTGATTTAACTGTTTTTGCATCCATTCCATATCTTTTTTTAGAAGAGGGAAGTCTGCAGCATGACGAAGATTTAATTTAATCCAACGAACAATTTCACTATTCGTATTATAAATTAATTGAAACAACGAAACCTCGTATTTTGGTGGTAAAAAGAACAAATTGACAATAAATGCTGCAAGTAAACCTAACATAATTGTCCCAAAACGAATAAGAGCGATTTCCAAAAAGTCATTACCAGGAGAATCCATTACAATAATGAGTGTCACGACTGCAAGACCGATTGTATTCTCCAAGCGGAATTGCATTAATAAAGCAACACAAATAATTGAAGCAACACCAATTAAAATAAAATCATTACCAATATAAAGTCCGAAAATAATCGCGATGATGGCTCCAATTATGTTCCCTTGTGCTCGTTCTAAAATAGTTCGATAGGACCTATAAATAGAAGGTTGGATAGCAAAAACGGCGGAAATGCCTGCCAGAGATGGAGAGGGTGAATTGCAAAGTTGCGCGATAAAAAGCGCTAATGTGATTGCAATACCAGTTTTCAAAATTCTAGCTCCGAATTTCATGGAAGGTTATTCCTTTCTATAGACTATTTGAGCGGGAGTTATTTCCTTTCCCGCTCATTCTTCTTCTATTATAACGTTTCTCTCCAGTTTATAAAGTAATATTACCTAGTTATCTTGAACCATTTTCCCAAAAACAGTATCAACTGCTTGGATTGTCTCTAAAATATCTGCTTCTGAATGCGCGGATGTAATGAACCAGGCTTCATATTTAGAAGGTGCCAGGTTAATACCCTCTTCTAACATGCCTTTAAAGAAACGGCCGAATAATTCACCGTTTGTAGCGCCAGCTTCGGCGTAGTTAGTCACAGGATCTTCCGTAAAGTAAACAGTTAAAGCACCGACAATTTGGTTAACCGTAACAGCAATACCGTGTTTTAGCGCGGCTTTTTCAATACCATCTTTCAGCATCGAGCCATATTTTTCAAAGCGCTCATAAAGTCCTTCTTCTTGTAAAACCTCGAGACATGCGATACCTGAAAGAATAGATGCCGGATTACCAGCATGCGTCCCAGCTTGATAGGCTGGGCCAAGCGGTGCAACTTTTTCCATAATATCAACTCGACCTCCGTAGGCACCAATCGGAAGACCGCCACCAATAATTTTTCCCATCGCAGTTAAATCAGGAATAACGCCTAAGTAGTTCTGCGCACCGCCATACATAAAACGGAAAGCCGTAATAACTTCATCATAAATTACTAAAGAACCATTGTTATGTGCGAGCTCATTAACTGCTTCTAAAAATCCATCTTCTGGCGCAACCATTCCAAAATTCCCAACAATAGGCTCTACTAAAACAGCGGCAACTTGATCACCCCAAACAGCTAATGCCTCTTTAAACGATGCGAGGTCATTAAATGGGACAGTAATAACTTCTTCTGCGGTTGATTTTGTTACCCCTGCAGAATCAGGAATGCCAAGTGTAGAAGGTCCAGAACCAGCTTCCACAAGCACCAAATCAAAATGACCGTGATAACACCCAGCGAATTTAATGATCTTATCTCTACCAGTATAAGCGCGAGCGACACGAATCGTTGTCATAACAGCTTCTGTCCCGGAATTTGTAAAACGAACTTTCTCAAGCGAAGGAATAGCTTCTTTTAACATTTTTGCAAAAGTGATTTCATGTTTAGTAGGCGTTCCATACAACACACCATTTTGCGCCGCTTTTGTAATTGCTTCTGTAATATGAGGATGTGCATGCCCTGTAATAATTGGTCCAAAGGCAGCTAAGTAGTCAATATACTTATTTCCATCCACATCATAAAAATAAGCGCCACTAGCTCGCTCCATTGTTACCGGAGTTCCACCGCCAACCCCTTTATTTGACCTAGATGGGCTATTAACCCCGCCAACTATATGTAAAAGTGCTTCATCATGCAATTTTTTTGACATTGAATGATCCATTTCGTCATCTCCTCAAATTTTAATACCTTCTATATTCTATGCGAAAAAATAAGATGTCGCAATCGAAAAAACAATATAATTGCCGATAAATGAAAAAAAGCATAAAATTAGAATATAGCCAAAGAGAGGAAGTGTGGCGCAAAATGAACATTTTATTTACATTAGAAGTCCCAGAGTACTTACAAACTTTGCAAGCAGAGAAATTTCCAGAAGATACTTTCTATTATGAGAGCAATGATCATTTTGCCAATTTAGCGGAGATAGACGTCATCGTCACCTACGGATCGAATATTACTGAAACAATAATAAAACAAGCAAGCAACTTAAAATTAATCATGGTTTTTTCCGCGGGAATAGATAGTTTGCCAAGGGAAATAATTCAAGAAAGAAAAATTAAAGTTGCTAATGTACGTGGAATTCACGCTGTACCAATGGGAGAATACGTGCTATCTTTCATGTTAGCACACGTAAAAAAAGCCGCTTTCTTCTATCAAATGCAAAAAGAAAAAAATTGGGCAAGTGAAGAACCCATAACAGAATTAGCTGGAAAAACATTAGTAGTAGCTGGAACTGGAGCCATTGGCACGAAGGTCGCCGAGTTTGCTAAAGCATTTGATATGGAAATTATAGGCGTTAATACAACAGGGCACCCTGTGAAGCCATTTAGTAAAACATATGCCATGGATGATATCGAAAAAGTGGCTCCATTAGCTGATTTTTTTGTTAGTGTTTTACCTCAAACAGACAAAACAATAGCTATTTATTCCTTATCATTTTTTCGGAAAATGAAAGATAATGCAGTTTTTATCAATATAGGAAGAGGTAGCGCTGTTGAATTAAAGGTTTTAGAACAAGCATCAAAAGAGCATTTAATAAACCATTTTTATTTAGATGTTGTACCTGAAGAGCCACTTTCCGAAGACGATTACTTATGGAAAGCAAGTAACGTTACTATCACGCCACATATATCTGGACATTCGGATAAATATTTAGAACGTAGCTTTAAGATTTGGTTTGAAAATATCAACCATCTAAAAGAAAATACTAAATTACGAAATGAAATTGATTTGAATAAAGGTTATTAAGCTATAAATTCTGCCATTCTATTGACAGTTAAGCGTTATTTCCGGTATTATAAAGATAATAATTATTTTGGAAGGGAGTGCATGGCGGTGTCTAATGCAACTCTAAAAGAGGCAGTAGATGTCTTAAAGAAAACAGGGGTAAGAATCACTCCTCAGCGTCATGCTATACTTGAATTCTTAATTAACTCACATACACACCCAACTGCGGATGATATTTATCGGGCTTTAGAAGGAAACTTCCCTAACATGAGCGTAGCAACTGTATATAATAATTTACGCGTTTTCCGGGATGCTGGTCTAATTAAAGAATTATCCTATGGCGATGCATCTAGCCGATTTGATTTCTCTACCTCTAATCACTACCACGCAATTTGTAATGTTTGTGGAAAAATAGTTGATTTTCAGTACCCAGGTTTAGATGAAGTAGAACATTTCGCAGCACATATGACCGGTTATGAGATAGATAATCATAGATTAGAAGTATATGGAACATGCCCAACATGTAAAGAAAAACAATCGAATAATTAAATCAAAACACTTAGCCTAGCTAGGTGTTTTTTTATGCATTATGTCGTTTTTTTCATTTTTATTTAATTTTATGCATAATTCGGTTGACATATATCGCAAAACTTGATATATTAGTTTTCGGCGCTACGATAGCAGCGATTTAAATGAACTTTATTCATAAAATAATTTTAAAAAGTTGTTGACAGATAGTTGCTGAAATGATATGATTTAAAAGTCGCAAAAAACAAACGAAAACATTCGCACATCAAGAATGAAAGCGACTAACTGACCTTTGAAAACTGAACAAAGAAGAAGACGAAAAGCAATGAGACGTAAAGTCTCACTGGTAATCGCAGGGCAGAAAACAGAAAGCTGTTTTCAACAAAACAAACTAGTAATTTAATTGCTAGCGAAGTCAATTTGACGCAAGGAATTTTATTCACGGTGTTGAATAAGTATTCAAATTCAATTTATATTTTAAAGAGAGTTTGATCCTGGCTCAGGACGAACGCTGGCGGCGTGCCTAATACATGCAAGTCGAACGAACGGAGGAAGAGCTTGCTCTTCCAAAGTTAGTGGCGGACGGGTGAGTAACACGTGGGCAACCTGCCTGTAAGTTGGGGATAACTCCGGGAAACCGGGGCTAATACCGAATGATAAGATGTGGCGCATGCCACGCCTTTGAAAGATGGTTTCGGCTATCGCTTACAGATGGGCCCGCGGTGCATTAGCTAGTTGGTAGGGTAATGGCCTACCAAGGCAACGATGCATAGCCGACCTGAGAGGGTGATCGGCCACACTGGGACTGAGACACGGCCCAGACTCCTACGGGAGGCAGCAGTAGGGAATCTTCCGCAATGGACGAAAGTCTGACGGAGCAACGCCGCGTGTATGAAGAAGGTTTTCGGATCGTAAAGTACTGTTGTTAGAGAAGAACAAGGATAAGAGTAACTGCTTGTCCCTTGACGGTATCTAACCAGAAAGCCACGGCTAACTACGTGCCAGCAGCCGCGGTAATACGTAGGTGGCAAGCGTTGTCCGGATTTATTGGGCGTAAAGCGCGCGCAGGCGGTCTTTTAAGTCTGATGTGAAAGCCCCCGGCTTAACCGGGGAGGGTCATTGGAAACTGGAAGACTGGAGTGCAGAAGAGGAGAGTGGAATTCCACGTGTAGCGGTGAAATGCGTAGATATGTGGAGGAACACCAGTGGCGAAGGCGACTCTCTGGTCTGTAACTGACGCTGAGGCGCGAAAGCGTGGGGAGCAAACAGGATTAGATACCCTGGTAGTCCACGCCGTAAACGATGAGTGCTAAGTGTTAGGGGGTTTCCGCCCCTTAGTGCTGCAGCTAACGCATTAAGCACTCCGCCTGGGGAGTACGACCGCAAGGTTGAAACTCAAAGGAATTGACGGGGGCCCGCACAAGCGGTGGAGCATGTGGTTTAATTCGAAGCAACGCGAAGAACCTTACCAGGTCTTGACATCCTTTGACCACTCTGGAGACAGAGCTTTCCCTTCGGGGACAAAGTGACAGGTGGTGCATGGTTGTCGTCAGCTCGTGTCGTGAGATGTTGGGTTAAGTCCCGCAACGAGCGCAACCCTTGATTTTAGTTGCCAGCATTTAGTTGGGCACTCTAAAGTGACTGCCGGTGCAAGCCGGAGGAAGGTGGGGATGACGTCAAATCATCATGCCCCTTATGACCTGGGCTACACACGTGCTACAATGGATAGTACAAAGGGTCGCGAAGCCGCGAGGTGGAGCTAATCCCATAAAACTATTCTCAGTTCGGATTGTAGGCTGCAACTCGCCTACATGAAGCCGGAATCGCTAGTAATCGTGGATCAGCATGCCACGGTGAATACGTTCCCGGGCCTTGTACACACCGCCCGTCACACCACGAGAGTTTGTAACACCCGAAGTCGGTAGGGTAACCTTTATGGAGCCAGCCGCCGAAGGTGGGACAGATAATTGGGGTGAAGTCGTAACAAGGTAGCCGTATCGGAAGGTGCGGCTGGATCACCTCCTTTCTAAGGAAAAGGAAACCTGTGTGTTTTCGTTCTTCTACATTTGTTCAGTTTTGAGAGGTTAGTACTTCTCAGTATGTTTGTTCTTTGAAAACTAGATAAGAAAGTTAGTAAAGTTAGCATAGATAAGTAATTATCTATGACACAAGTAACCGAGAATCATCTGAAAGTGAATCTTTCATCTGACTTTCTGTATCATCGCTGATACAGAAAATCAGAAAAACAACCTTTACTTCGTAGAAGTAAATTGGTTAAGTTAGAAAGGGCGCACGGTGGATGCCTTGGCACTAGGAGCCGAAGAAGGACGGGACTAACACCGATATGCTTTGGGGAGCTGTACGTAAGCGTTGATCCAGAGATTTCCGAATGGGGGAACCCACTATCTTTAGTCGGATAGTATCCTTACGTGAATACATAGCGTAAGGAAGGCAGACCCAGGGAACTGAAACATCTAAGTACCTGGAGGAAGAGAAAGAAAAATCGATTTCCTGAGTAGCGGCGAGCGAAACGGAAAGAGCCCAAACCAAGAAGCTTGCTTCTTGGGGTTGTAGGACACTCTATACGGAGTTACAAAAGAAAGTTATAAATGAAGCGGTCTGGAAAGGCCCGCCAAAGACGGTAACAGCCCGGTAGTTGAAATGGCTTTCCCTCCAGAGTGGATCCTGAGTACGGCGGAACACGTGAAATTCCGTCGGAATCCGGGAGGACCATCTCCCAAGGCTAAATACTCCCTAGTGACCGATAGTGAACCAGTACCGTGAGGGAAAGGTGAAAAGCACCCCGGAAGGGGAGTGAAACAGTTCCTGAAACCGTGTGCCTACAAGTAGTTAGAGCCCGTTAATGGGTGATAGCGTGCCTTTTGTAGAATGAACCGGCGAGTTACGATTTGTTGCAAGGTTAAGCGGAAAAAGCGGAGCCGTAGCGAAAGCGAGTCTGAATAGGGCGCATAAGTAACAGGTCGTAGACCCGAAACCAGGTGATCTACCCATGTCCAGGATGAAGGTAAGGTAATACTTACTGGAGGTCCGAACCCACGCACGTTGAAAAGTGCGGGGATGAGGTGTGGGTAGCGGAGAAATTCCAATCGAACTTGGAGATAGCTGGTTCTCTCCGAAATAGCTTTAGGGCTAGCCTCGAGGTAAAGAGTCATGGAGGTAGAGCACTGTTTGGACTAGGGGCCCTTCTCGGGTTACCGAATTCAGATAAACTCCGAATGCCATGTACTTATACTCGGGAGTCAGACTGCGAGTGATAAGATCCGTAGTCGAAAGGGAAACAGCCCAGACCACCAGTTAAGGTCCCCAAATATATGTTAAGTGGAAAAGGATGTGGGGTTGCTTAGACAACCAGGATGTTGGCTTAGAAGCAGCCACCATTGAAAGAGTGCGTAATAGCTCACTGGTCGAGTGACCCCGCGCCGAAAATGTACCGGGGCTAAACATATTACCGAAACTGTGGATGAACCTCTAAAGAGGTTCGTGGTAGGAGAGCGTTCTAAGGGCGGTGAAGTCAGACCGGAAGGACTGGTGGAGCGCTTAGAAGTGAGAATGCCGGTATGAGTAGCGAAAGAAGGGTGAGAATCCCTTCCACCGAATATCTAAGGTTTCCTGAGGAAGGCTCGTCCGCTCAGGGTTAGTCGGGACCTAAGCCGAGGCCGATAGGCGTAGGCGATGGACAACAGGTAGAGATTCCTGTACCAGTGCTAATTGTTTAACCGATGGGGTGACACAGAAGGATAGGGAATCGCACGAATGGAAATGTGCGTCCAAGCAGTGAGTGTGAGAAGTAGGCAAATCCGCTTCTTGCGAAGCATGAGCTGTGATGGGGAAGGAAATTAAGTACGGAAGTTCCTGATTTCACGCTGTCAAGAAAAGCCTCTAGGAAGAGTAGTACTGCCCGTACCGCAAACCGACACAGGTAGATGAGGAGAGAATCCTAAGGTGAGCGAGAGAACTCTCGTTAAGGAACTCGGCAAAATGACCCCGTAACTTCGGGAGAAGGGGTGCTCTATTAGGGTGCAAGCCCGAGAGAGCCGCAGTGAATAGGCCCAGGCGACTGTTTAGCAAAAACACAGGTCTCTGCAAAACCGTAAGGTGACGTATAGGGGCTGACGCCTGCCCGGTGCTGGAAGGTTAAGAGGAGTGCTTAGCTTCGGCGAAGGTACGAATTGAAGCCCCAGTAAACGGCGGCCGTAACTATAACGGTCCTAAGGTAGCGAAATTCCTTGTCGGGTAAGTTCCGACCCGCACGAAAGGCGCAACGATCTGGGCACTGTCTCAACGAGAGACTCGGTGAAATTATAGTACCTGTGAAGATGCAGGTTACCCGCGACAGGACGGAAAGACCCCGTGGAGCTTTACTGCAACCTGATATGGAATGTTTGTACCGCTTGTACAGGATAGGTAGGAGCCGAAGAGACGTGTGCGCTAGCATACGAGGAGGCAATGGTGGGATACTACCCTGGCTGTATGACCATTCTAACCCGCCACGCTTAGCGCGTGGGGAGACAGTGTCAGGTGGGCAGTTTGACTGGGGCGGTCGCCTCCTAAAGAGTAACGGAGGCGCCCAAAGGTTCCCTCAGAATGGATGGAAATCATTCGCAGAGTGTAAAGGCACAAGGGAGCTTGACTGCGAGACTGACAAGTCGAGCAGGGACGAAAGTCGGGCTTAGTGATCCGGTGGTTCCGCATGGAAGGGCCATCGCTCAACGGATAAAAGCTACCCCGGGGATAACAGGCTTATCTCCCCCAAGAGTCCACATCGACGGGGAGGTTTGGCACCTCGATGTCGGCTCGTCGCATCCTGGGGCTGTAGTCGGTCCCAAGGGTTGGGCTGTTCGCCCATTAAAGCGGCACGCGAGCTGGGTTCAGAACGTCGTGAGACAGTTCGGTCCCTATCCGTCGCGGGCGCAGGAAATTTGAGAGGAGCTGTCCTTAGTACGAGAGGACCGGGATGGACACACCGCTGGTGTACCAGTTGTTCCGCCAGGAGCATCGCTGGGTAGCTATGTGTGGCAGGGATAAACGCTGAAAGCATCTAAGCGTGAAGCCCCCCTCAAGATGAGATTTCCCATTTCTTCGGAAAGTAAGATCCCTGAAAGATGATCAGGTAGATAGGTTTGGAGTGGAAGTGTAGCGATACATGGAGCGGACAAATACTAATCGATCGAGGACTTAACCAAAAAATGAAACGAAGTTACCTAACTGAACCCTTTCTTCTCTAGTTTTGAGAGAGCAATCTTTCAACAACTCAATATTGTCTGGTAGTTATGGCGAGAAGGTCACACCCGTTCCCATCCCGAACACGGTAGTTAAGCTTCTCTGCGCCAATGGTAGTTGGGGGCTTCCCCCTGCGAGAGTAGGTCGCTGCCGGGCAGTATTTCTGGAGGTTTAGCTCAGCTGGGAGAGCATCTGCCTTACAAGCAGAGGGTCAGCGGTTCGATCCCGTTAACCTCCATTTTTTATGCCGGCTTAGCTCAGTTGGTAGAGCAACTGATTTGTAATCAGTAGGTCGCGAGTTCGACTCTTGCAGCCGGCACCATTAATATTATCTTTATAATAATACATATTATTATAGGGAGCCGTTAGCTCAGTTGGTAGAGCATCTGACTTTTAATCAGAGGGTCGCTGGTTCGAACCCAGCACGGCTCACTTTTGCGGGTGTGGCGGAATTGGCAGACGCACCAGATTTAGGATCTGGCGCCGCGAGGCGTGGGGGTTCAAGTCCCTTCACCCGCACTTATTATAAAATATGCGGAAGTAGTTCAGTGGTAGAACATCACCTTGCCAAGGTGGGGGTCGCGGGTTCGAACCCCGTCTTCCGCTCCATATTTTATAGCAACGCCGGGGTGGCGGAACTGGCAGACGCACAGGACTTAAAATCCTGCGGATAGTGATATCCGTACCGGTTCGATTCCGGTCCTCGGCACTTATTTTGCGCCCATAGCTCAACTGGATAGAGTACTTGACTACGAATCAAGCGGTTAGAGGTTCGACTCCTCTTGGGCGCACTTTATTAAACGGGAAGTAGCTCAGCTTGGTAGAGCACTTGGTTTGGGACCAAGGGGTCGCAGGTTCGAATCCTGTCTTCCCGATTGTTTATCCCTTATAATTATGGGGCCTTAGCTCAGCTGGGAGAGCGCCTGCTTTGCACGCAGGAGGTCAGCGGTTCGATCCCGCTAGGCTCCACTTGCTTCACATTTTAATCACATATTTTGGAAATGGTAGCCTTATTATTATGGCGGTGTAGCTCAGCTGGCTAGAGCATTCGGTTCATACCCGAAAGGTCGTGGGTTCGACTCCCTCCGCCGCTATTTTCAATCTTGGACCTTTAGCTCAGTTGGTTAGAGCAGACGGCTCATAACCGTCCGGTCGCAGGTTCGAGTCCTGCAAGGTCCACTTGTCACTTTATTATTATCATGGAGGAATACCCAAGTCTGGCTGAAGGGATCGGTCTTGAAAACCGACAGGCGGGTAATACCGCGCGGGGGTTCGAATCCCTCTTCCTCCGTTTTTTCACTTGTGATATGTGGACTAAAATTTAATATTATTGTCGCGGGGTGGAGCAGTCTGGTAGCTCGTCGGGCTCATAACCCGAAGGTCGTAGGTTCAAATCCTGCCCCCGCAATAGTGGTTCCGTGGTGTAGGGGTTAACATGCCTGCCTGTCACGCAGGAGATCGCGGGTTCAAATCCCGTCGGGACCGCCATTATGGCTTGGTAGCTCAGTTGGTAGAGCACTTGATTGAAGCTCAAGGTGTCGGCAGTTCGATTCTGTCCCAAGCCATTCTTTTTTTAACATTTTTGCCTTATGGCGGATATGGCGAAGTGGTTAACGCACCTGATTGTGGTTCAGGCATTCGTGGGTTCGATTCCCATTATCCGCCCTTTGTTTTTAAAATTATTATTATGCGGGTGTAGTTTAGTGGTAAAACTACAGCCTTCCAAGCTGTTGTCGTGGGTTCGATTCCCATCACCCGCTTTTTACCATGTATATATTTTTACTGAGGGCCTATAGCTCAGCTGGTTAGAGCGCACGCCTGATAAGCGTGAGGTCGATGGTTCGAGTCCATTTAGGCCCATTTTATTCCACAGTAGCTCAGTTGGTAGAGCAATCGGCTGTTAACCGATCGGTCGCAGGTTCGAGTCCTGCCTGTGGAGTTATTCTTTAAATGAGAATAGATTTTCATATCTGGGGAAGTACTCAAGTGGCTGAAGAGGCGCCCCTGCTAAGGGTGTAGGTCGCTCGCGCGGCGCGAGGGTTCAAATCCCTCCTTCTCCGCCAGATATGGCCCGTTGGTCAAGCGGTTAAGACACCGCCCTTTCACGGCGGTAACACGGGTTCGAATCCCGTACGGGTCATCCTAAAGAACAATGTCAATTTATGACATTGTTTTTTTATTTAGTAAAGTTTTGGAGGTATCTAATGGGGGCTAAAGGAAAGTTTTGGATTTTGACGATGGTTGTTGCCATTTCAGGGTTGTCACAAGGAGTTTTATTACCACTTATTGCGATAATATTAGAAGAGAACGGTATAAGTGCAGGAATTAATGGTTTTCATGCTACAGGAATTTATTTAGGTGTCTTACTTATTTCGCCATTTATTGAAGCACCTCTTCATAAATATGGTTATAAGCCAATTATATTAGTAGGGGGAGGGTTAGTTGCGGTTGCGATTTTGGCTTTTCCTATTTGGTTTAATTTATATTTTTGGTTTATATTAAGGTTGCTTATTGGTGTGGGGGATCATATGTTACATTTTTCTTCGCAGACTTGGATTGGAGCAATGAGTGATCCTGGTAAACGTGGTCGGAATATGGCTATTTATGGTTTATTTTTCTCATTAGGATTTGCGATTGGGCCTCAATTGGTTAATTTAGCAGAAATAAATGTGAACTTACCTTTCTTCTTATCTGGGATTTTAGTTTTGATAGCTTGGGGACTCGTTTGGTTTGTTCGCAATGAATTTGTCGGTGAAAAGGCCGTGATTCGGAAAATTTCTTTTTGGGGTAGTTTGAAACGCTTTTCGGATGTATTTAAATTGGCTTGGGTAGCGATGATTCCGCCATTTTTATATGGGATTTTGGAGACTGGGCTTAATGCGACTTTTCCGGTTGTCGGCTTGCGTGATGGGCTCGATACGCTGATGATTGCGATGGTTATTTCTTCTTTTTCGGTAGGGACGATTATTTTTCAAGTGCCTATTGGGATTGTTAGTGATAAGTTTGGACGAGGAAAAGTATTACCTCTGTTGACGGGAGCAGGAGCTGTTGTTTTTGTGTTGACCGCATTTGTTAAGATACCAGTTTTATATGTAGTATTCTTCTTTGTTTTGGGGATTTTACTTGGGTCTTTATACTCGCTTGGATTATCTTACATGACGGATTTGACGCCACTGGAATTGCTTCCGGCTGGGAATATTTTGGTCGGTATGTGCTTTAGTTTGGGGAGTATTATTGGACCGAGTGCGACTGGAATCATGATAGGGATTTTTGGAAATCAAATATTTTATTTTGCGGTAGCCGGAATCCTTGTGCTTGGCTGTTTGTTGCTAGTATTTGGAGCACGAAAAGATGCGCTTGAAAAGAAAATGGGAAATTAATGATTGACAGTTTTTAGGTGCAAGTGGTATGATAACTTCAATCCAATTTAAGTGATTAAAAAACTAAATAAATTACTCTTATTATGAGTGGTAGAGGGACTGGCCCGTTGAAACCCAGCAACCTTTCAATTCGTTGAAAAGGTGCTAAATCCTGCGAAGTGTAATGCTTCGAGAGATAAGAGAGACTTAAAAAGTTTCACTGTATTTGTGTATCGAAACTTCCAAACCTCTCTAGTTCTCTAGGGAGGTTTTTTATTGGCAAAAAATTGAGAGGATAAGGTGATAATTATGGTGAAGGCGATTAGTTCAAACTTGGGGTACCCGAGACTTGGGGAGAAACGTGAATGGAAACGTGCGTTAGAAAAATTCTGGAATGGTACGATTTCAGAAGAGGAGTTATTGGCAGAAACGAAGACTTTACGATTGCATGCGCTAAAAAAACAACAAGATAAAGGGATTGATTTGATTCCGGTTGGTGATTTTAGTTTTTATGATCAAGTACTTGATACGAGTGTGACATTTGGAATTATTCCAAAACGTTTTCAACATGACGGTGGAAAAGTTTCGCTAAATACATATTTTGATATTGCACGTGGTAAAAATGACGCGGTGGCCTCTGAAATGACTAAATGGTTTAATACGAACTATCACTATATTGTTCCAGAACTCGCTGATGCGGAGCCGAAAGTGTTGGATAATCGGGCACTATACTATTACGAAGAAGCGAAGAAAGAGCTTGGTATTGAAGGAAAACCAGTGCTTGTTGGGCCAATTACTTATTTAAAACTTGGAAAAGGTAGCGATGCGGAAAGTTTTGAAGTATTGTTAGATAAATTTATTCCGGCGTATGTAGAGATTTTGAAAGAACTTGAGGCAGCCGGTGCTACGTGGGTGCAAATCGACGAGCCGTATCTTGCAACTAGTTTTGATAAAAAGGAAATCGTGTTATTTGAAAAAGTGTATCAAGCATTTCAAGCGGCGGTACCAAATTTGAAAATCGAGTTACAAACATATTTCGAAAGTTTGGATTATTATGAAGAGATTGTCAATTTACCAGTAGCGGCGATTGGAATTGATTTTGTGCATGACCATGGAGATTCACTAAAAGCTTTGAAGTCTCATGGATTTCCGGAAGATAAGTATTTAGCGGCCGGTGTGGTTGATGGGCGGAATGTTTGGCGGAGTGACTTGGATGTGAAACTGGCACTACTTACAGAAATTGCGAATTATGTGGCGGATGGGAAGTTGATTGTTCAGCCTTCTAATTCATTGCTCCATGTACCGGTGACGAAGTTAAGTGAGCCGGATTTGGATGAAGTGATTCTTGGTGGCTTATCATTTGCTGATCAGAAATTAGATGAGATTGCTATTTTAACGAAGGCTTTGACAAATGGTGCGGAAAGTGTGACAGCTGAACTAGCAGAATCTCGTGCGGCAGTGACGGCACTTAATGAATCTAGTCATCGAAATAATTTAGAAGTTCAAGATGCCATTGCTAATTTGAAAAACGTAAGGGTGGACCGGGAGTTGCCATTTGCGGAACGGATTAAGTTGCAACATGCTTGGTTGAAATTACCGCTTTTCCCAACGACAACGATTGGAAGTTTTCCACAATCACCGGAAGTTCGGAAGACGCGTGCTGACTGGTTAAAAGGGAATATAACGGACGCGGAATATAATACTTTTATTGAAAAAGAAACAGCTCGTTGGATTAAAATTCAAGAGGAGTTGGATATTGATGTATTAGTTCACGGGGAATTCGAACGGACGGATATGGTAGAATATTTCGGGCAAAAATTAGCTGGTTTCCAGGCAACGAAATTTGGTTGGGTACAATCCTATGGTTCGAGAGCGGTTCGTCCACCACTTATCTACGGGGATGTTGCTTTTACAGAAGAAATTACCGTGAAAGAAAGCGTCTATGCACAGTCATTAACGAAGCGCCCAGTGAAGGGAATGCTAACAGCGCCGGTGACAATTATTAATTGGAGTTTTGTTCGTGATGATGTCCCTGAAAGTGTTGTTGCTAATCAAGTTGGACTCGCGCTTCGTAAAGAAGTAGAAGCACTGGAACGTAATGGTATTAAAGTGATCCAAGTGGATGAGCCAGCTTTACGTGAAGGTTTGCCATTAAAACAAGCGAGATGGCAAAAATATTTAGAGGATGCGATTTATTCGTTTAAATTAACAACGGCTTCGGTCCAAAATGATACGCAAATTCATACGCATATGTGTTATTCGGACTTTGACGATATTATTGATACGATTAGTGCTTTAGATGCGGATGTTATTTCGATTGAAACGTCAAGAAGTCACGGGGAGATTATTTCGACTTTTGAAGAAGTGACGTATGATAAGGAAATTGGCCTTGGGGTTTATGATATTCATAGTCCACGTGTTCCGACTGTGACTGAAATCCAAGACAATATTCGCCGGGCGTTACGTGCAATTGATGCAAAACAATTTTGGATTAACCCGGATTGTGGATTGAAAACGCGAAAAGAACCTGAAACGATTGCGGCTCTTCAAGATATGATTAAAGCGACTAAAGAAGTACGTGCGGAATATCAAGTATTAGAGAAATAAAGGAATGGAGGAGAGGTAATTATGGCAAAGCTGAAACAAGAGACGATAGCAGCGCAAATTGGAAATAGAAAATGTGAAAGAACGGGTGCTGTCAATATGCCAGTCTACTTCTCTACAGCTTACCAGCATGCCGATCTTGGAGTGTCAACGGGGTATGATTATACTAGAACTGGAAATCCGACGCGAGATGCTTTACAGGAAGCGCTCGCGGAACTAGAAAATGGAACGCATGCTTTTGCAACGAGTTCAGGGATGAGTGCGATTCAACTTGTTTTCCAGCTTTTTAAAACCGGCGAACATATTATTAGTTCACAGGATTTGTACGGGGGGACTTTTAGATATTTTGAACAATTTGGCGCACAATATAATATTGGATTTTCGTATTGGGACGGGGCGAAGATTGTAGAGTTGGAAAAATTAGTTCGCCCGGAAACAAAGGCGATTTTCATTGAAACTCCAACGAATCCTTTAATGCAGGAAACAGATATTGCGGCTGTGTCTGAATGGGCATGCGCGCATGATTTACTTGTGATTGTGGATAATACATTTTATACACCAGTTTTACAACAACCGTTAACTTTGGGCGCGGATATTGTGATCCATAGTGCGACGAAGTATCTTGGCGGTCATAATGATGTGCTTGCTGGGGCGGTTATTGTAAAAGAGGAGCGGCTTGGGAATTTCTTTTTTAATCAGTTAAATGCGACGGGGGCAGTGCTATCGCCATTTGATAGTTGGTTATTGATTCGTGGCCTTAAGACGCTGGTTTTGCGTGTGAGACAACATCAAGCGAATGCGCAGAAAATCGCGGCGTTTTTGGAAAGGCATGAGTTGGTAGAGGAAGTTCGCTATCCAGGGCGTGGCGGGATGATTAGTTTCTTTATTCGAGATGCGGCGCTCGTATCGCCACTTTTGAAAGAACTAGAATTGTTTACTTTTGCAGAAAGTTTAGGCGGTGTGGAGAGTTTGATTACTTATCCAACGACACAAACGCACGCGGATATTCCGGTGGAGTTGCGGAATTCTTACGGGCTGACAGATAAATTGTTGCGTATCTCAGTTGGAATAGAAGCGAGCGAAGATTTGATTGCTGATTTATCTAAGGCACTCGATACTGTGTTGGAAGGAGTGAGCGCTCGTGGCTAATGAATATGCGCAAGATACGGCTGTTATTAAAGCGAGCCTCGGGATTGATAAAGAGACAGGTGCACTTAATACGCCGATTCATTTATCTTCTACTTTCCATCAACATGATTTTGATAACTACCATGCTTATGATTATGCAAGAAGTGGAAACCCAACCAGGGAAAAAGTGGAACAGGCGATTGCAGAACTGGAAGGTGGTACAAATGGTTTTGCCTTTGCTAGTGGAATGGCGGCTGTTTCTGCAGCACTTTTTACGCTTTCAAAAGGAGATCATTTTATCATTGCAAAAGATGTGTATGGCGGGACGTTTCGTTTGGTGGAGCAAGTGTTGCCGCGGTTTGGGATTACGCATACTTTTGTTGACACAACAAATATTGACGAGGTTGCTAAGGCGTTTCAAGCAAATACGAAATTGGTTTACTTGGAAACACCTTCAAATCCGCTGCTACATGTGACGGATATTCGGACGGTTGCAAAACTTGCGAAAGCAAATGGGTGTTACACGTTTGTGGATAATACATTTTTGACTCCGCTAATTCAAAAACCGTTAGATTTAGGCGCAGACTTGGTTATCCACAGTGCGACGAAGTTTCTTGGCGGGCATAGCGATATTTTGGCGGGGCTAATTGTGACAAATAATCCTAGTTTGGCCGAAGCCGTTTACTTTTTGCAAAATTCGACTGGTGGGGTTCTTGGTGTGCAGGATTCGTGGTTGTTGTTGCGAGGACTTAAAACACTTTCCGTCCGGATGAAAGCTGGGACGGAGACGGCGGAGAAAATTGCGCTATTTTTAAATGCGGAACCAGATGTGGTGGCAGTGCATTATCCAGGGTTACCTTCTCATGCGGGTTATGACATTCAAGTGGAACAGGCGACAAGTGGCGGGGCTGTTTTATCGTTTGATCTTGGTAGTGAAGAAGCGGTGCGGGAACTAGTTACACATTTGGAATTGCCAGTGTTTTCTGTGAGTCTAGGTGCGGTTGAGAGCATTCTTTCTTATCCGGCTAAAATGTCTCATGCGGCTGTTCCGGAAGAGGAGCGTTTGGCACAAGGAATTACGCCAGGCTTATTACGTTTTTCAGCTGGACTAGAAGATGCCGATGATTTGATTGCTGATTTAAAACAAGCACTTTCTTTCATTAAGAAGGGAAGTGTTGCGAAATGAATTTAAGAAAAGATTTAAGTGAAAAAGTATTAATTGCTGACGGCGCGATGGGCACTTTGCTTTATTCTTATGGAGTGGATCGTTCGTTTGAGGAGCTAAATTTGTCTCATCCGGAAGATATTGTTGCGATTCATAAAGCCTACATTGGTGCTGGGGCGGATATTATCCAAACGAATACGTATGGAGCGAATTATATAAAATTAGCGCGATATGGTTTAGAGGATGAAGTGAAGCGCATTAATCAAGCCGCCATTCGATTAGCAAAAGAAGCAGCGAGAGGGACTGGAACCTATATTTTTGGAACGATTGGTGGAATAAATGGGGCAGTGGATGCAAGACTTCCGGCGGCTCCACTTGAAGAAATTAAGCGAAGTTTTAGGGAGCAGCTATACTGTTTTTTGTTAGATGGTGTGGATGCGATTTTGCTGGAAACGTATTATGATTTAGATGAGCTTAAAACGGTGTTGAAAATTCTTCGTGAGACTACTGATTTACCGGTAGTTGCGAATGTCTCTATGCATGAGCCGGGTATCCTTCAAAATGGGAAAAAATTGCCGGATGCGCTGGAAGAACTTATTGCGCTTGGAGCGGATGTAGTTGGTATTAATTGCCGGCTTGGTCCATATCACATGGCGCGTGCTCTTGAGACAGTACCGCTGTATGATAATGCTTATTTGGCGGTTTATCCCAATGCTAGTTTGCCTGAAATGCAAGAAGGAAAAGTGATTTATCAATCGGATACGGATTATTTTGAACATTATGGGGAGATTTTTCGGCAAGAAGGTGCTCGGATTATTGGTGGTTGTTGTGGCACGACACCAGATCATATTCGTGCTTTACGAAAAGGACTTGAAACGACAAAGCCGATTTTGGAAAAAGAAGTTCGGCCGATTTTGGAACTTGTGCCGGAAGAAGTGGAGGATGCAGAACCAGGTGAACGTTTGCTGGATAAAGTGAAGGAAGGCTTGACGATTTTAGTGGAACTGGATCCGCCACGAACTTTTGATACTACGAAATTTTTTGAAGGGGCCAAGGCGCTTGATGAAGCAGGAGTTGATGCGATTACGATTTCGGATAATTCGCTGGCCACACCGCGGATTAGCAATATGGCACTAGCTTCGATTTTGAAGCATGAGTATGGGATTAAACCGCTCATACATTTGACGACGCGGGATCATAATTTGGTCGGGATGCATTCGCATGTGATGGGTTTTCATAAGCTGGGACTGCATGATGTGCTTGCCATTACGGGGGATCCAACCAAAGTAGGAGATTTTCCTGGAGCATCTTCCGTGTTTGATTTAAGGTCGGTAGAATTAGTTCAACTTATTAAAAAGTTTAATGATGGGATTTCTTATACAGGAAAGTCGCTCAAAGAAAAAGCGCGATTTCATGTTGGTGCGGCGTTTAATCCAAATGTACTTAATTTAGAAAAAGCGGTGCGTTTAATTGAACGGAAAGTGGAATATGGTGCGGATTATATTATTACGCAGCCAATTTACGATGTGAACAAAGCTGTTTTACTAAAGGAAGCCTTACAAAAAGCTAAAATTGATGTGCCTCTTTTTATTGGCGTTATGCCTCTTTTATCAAGTCGGAATGCGGAATTTCTGCATAATGAGGTTCCGGGGATTCGTTTGACAGATGAAGTGCGGGAGCGAATGAGGAAAGCAGAGGAGCACGGTCACGCGAATGAAGAAGGGATGGCAATTGCTCGTGAATTAGTGGATGCGATTTGTGAGCATTTCCAAGGGATTTATATTATTACGCCATTTTTACGATATGATTTGTCGATAGAATTAGCGAAATATGCCCAAAATAAACAGCAAGTCCAAATTGGATCTAAATAAAAAAACTGGTTGTCACGAGGACAACCAGTTTTTTTTACATGAATAAATTTCTTGATAATAGACTTAAAAGGTAAGCAAGCGCTAGTGTGATTCCGAAGATTGTTAATGCTTTGGAGGTAGATTTCATTGCAGGAACCATTGTAATCGGCGAGGTTTTGCCGATGAAACGACGCACGGCGCGAATAGCTTCTGGCAAACTAAGTAAAATCAGAAGCGTCCACCACGGAGCATCTTGTGTGAAAATAAGAGCGATTTCAAATACGTAACTGAACAGAAAAGCAGCTGCGAAAAGAACGGTTGCCCATTTGCGACCTAGCAAGATAGCTAAGGTTAAACGGCCATTTTTCTTATCAGGTACTAAATCACGAATACTATTAGCAAGTAGCAAGTTACCAACGAGCACCATTACTGGAATCGATACGTATACGATAAACGAACTAATAAATTCTGCTTGAATATAGAAGGAAATGAAAGTAATAATTCCTCCCATAAAGAATCCTGCCATAATTTCACCAAATGGCGTATAAGCAATTGGATAGGGACCACCTGTATAAAGGAAACCAACCAACATACAAATAGCACCAAGTAAGCCTACATACCAATTCAGTTCAATAGATAAATACACGCCACCGAGAATGGATAGTATGTATAAAAAGATAGCTAGGAATAAAATAAATCCAGGGCGCATACCATTGCGGACAATAGCACCACCATTTCCAACCGAGTGCTCATCATCTTGTCCTTTTTTATAATCAAAATATTCATTGAATAGATTGGCGGATGTTTGTATAAAGAAACAAGCAATGAGCATAACGATAAAACGTGTAAAATGAAAACTGGTGTAGCTCATTGCGACCGATGTTCCAAGAAATACTGGAACGAAAGAGGCTACAAGGGTATGTGGGCGAAGTAATGTCCACCATTTTTGAAATCCAGTTTGTTTCGTAAGTGCAGATTTTGAGGCATTAGCCATGTTTTTCTCTCCTTTTTCACTTCCATATGTTTCAGATGTCTACCCTTCATTTTAGGGAAATATTGCAAGAACGTCAATAATTAATGACGAAATGAAAGAAAAAACGCAAACCAAGCAGTTTAGCTCTATTTTTGGTATAATAGAAGATGTGAATGTAAAAGGAGAGATAAGCATATGAATACTAAATTGCCTCTTGATTTATTTAATCAAGCGAAACGTAGCGCAAGCCAAGATCAACCGGCTCTATTTAGCTGGGTAACTGAGTTAGATGAATTAGTGTCTCCAGTCAAATTGTTTAAAAAAGCTGGCACGGCTTTTAAAGGTGAGCGTTTTTTCTGGCAAAATCCAGAAATGACACTGACCATGACCGGTTTTGGTGTAACGAAACAATTTTTGGCGGAGAAGAAAAAAGATGCTTTTCTTGGACTGCAAGAGAAAATTGAGAAGAGACTGCGCACTAGTGTAACCAATGCAACCATAGATGCAACTGGACCAGTTTACTTTGGTGGTTTTGCCTTTGATCCTGAGCGTGATACAGAGAAAGAATGGCAAAGCTTTAAAGATGGCTTGTTTTATTTACCATTATTTATGTTAACGAATAAAGATGGTAAAAGTTACTTAACCGTTAATTTGTCTATCTACTCTGATGATACAGAAAGCAAATTAGAAGCTGTTTTTAATCAATGGCAAAAAATCATTCATCAAGAGGTTAATGAAACTGAAATGGCATTACTTACAGATTTTAAGGAAATCGGTAAAGATCATTTCCTAGAAACTGCAAGTGAAATTATCGATATGATTAATCATTCAGAAGACGTAAAAAAAGTTGTTCTAGCTAGACGAATGGGCTTGCGTTTCCAGCGCCAAGTAGATAGTGCCATTATTTTGGAAAATATGCTAGCAACACAAGAAAATAGTTATTTCTTCCTTATTGAAAAGGGAACAGGGGTCTTTTTCGGGGCAACTCCTGAAAGATTACTTGCAGTAAATGGAGATGAAATTCATTCGTCCTGTGTGGCAGGTTCTACGGAGCGCGGCGCTACCGAAGAAGCGGACGAAGCACTTGGAAATGCGCTGTTAAAAGATGCGAAAAACTTGCGAGAGCATTCTTATGTAGTGCAAATGATGGAAGAAACATTAAAACCATTTACAACTGGATTGTCGTTATCTAGCCAACCAGTACTTCTGAAAAATCGTGATATTCAACATCTATATATGAATATTACTGCGAAGAAAAAACCAGATGTTTCCATGCTTGAAATGGTGAAAGCACTTCACCCGACACCAGCGCTTGGTGGTTTACCTCAAAAAATGGGATTAGCCATTATTCGGATGAAAGAAGAAATGGATCGTGGTTTCTACGGAGCACCGATTGGTTGGGTTGATTTAAAAGGTTCTGGTGAGTTTGCTGTGGCCATTCGTTCCGGCTTAGTTGTCGATTCGCAAGGACTAATCTATGCTGGTTGCGGGATTGTTGGTGATTCTGTACCAAAAGAAGAATTACAAGAAACGGCGGTTAAATTCCAGCCAATGTTACGCGTATTAGGAGGCATAAAGAAATGACAAACCACGAACAAGTGCTGACAGATTATTTAGCTGCATTTATTGAGGAGCTTGTGCAAGCCGGTGTGAAAGAAGCGATTATTAGCCCGGGTTCACGTTCCACTCCGCTTGCACTGATGATGGCAGAACATCCGATTTTGAAGATTTATGTGGATGTTGACGAACGCTCGGCTGGCTTTTTTGCTTTAGGTCTAGCGAAAGCATCGAAACGTCCGGTTGTTCTACTTTGTACTTCAGGAACTGCAGCGGCGAACTACTTCCCGGCAGTTGCTGAAGCCAATTTATCACAAATTCCATTAATTGTTTTAACGGCCGATCGCCCGCATGAGCTTCGAAATGTTGGAGCGCCACAAGCGATGAATCAGCTGCATTTATATGGTTCACATGTTAAAGATTTTACGGATATGGCACTTCCTGAAAATAGTGAAGAAATGCTTCGTTATGCGAAATGGCATGGTAGTCATGCGGTGGATATTGCTATGAAAACCCCACGCGGCCCTGTGCATCTCAATTTCCCATTGCGCGAACCGCTTGTACCAATTTTAGAACCTTCACCGTTCACAGCTACCGGAAAAAAACATCATCACGTACATATTTATTATACGCATGAAGTATTGGACGATAGCTCGATTCAAAAAATGGTGACAGAATGCACTGGCAAAAAAGGTGTATTTGTAGTTGGCCCAATAGATAAGAAAGAATTGGAACAGCCGATGGTTGATTTAGCGAAAAAACTAGGTTGGCCGATTTTAGCTGACCCACTTTCTGGACTGAGGTCATATGGTGCGCTAGATGAGGTGGTAATTGACCAATACGATGCATTTTTAAAAGAAGCAGAGATTTTGGACAATTTAACGCCAGAAGTAGTGATTCGTTTTGGGAGTATGCCAGTTTCTAAACCACTGAAAAACTGGTTAGAAAGGCTTTCAGATATTCGATTTTATGTCGTGGATCCGGGTGCTGCATGGAAAGATCCGATTAAAGCGGTAACGGACATGATTCACTGTGATGAACGATTTTTACTGGATATCATGCTGCAAAATATGCCTAATGATGCGAAAGAGGTAGCTTGGTTAAGTAGATGGACAGCGTATAATAAGGTGGCGCGCGAAATTGTTTTAGCTGAAATGGCGAATACAAGCACTTTGGAAGAAGGGAAGATTGTTTCGGAATTACGCCGCTTGTTGCCGGACAAAGCTGGACTCTTTATTGGTAATAGTATGCCGATTCGCGATGTTGACACTTATTTTTCGCAAATTGATAAGAAAATAAAAATGCTCGCAAACCGTGGGGCTAATGGTATTGATGGGGTTGTTTCTTCGGCGTTAGGTGCTAGTGTTGTTTTCCAACCAATGTTTTTACTAATTGGTGATTTATCCTTTTATCATGATATGAATGGGTTGCTTATGGCGAAAAAATATAAGATGAACCTAACGATTGTGATTGTTAATAATGATGGCGGCGGGATATTCTCCTTCCTACCTCAAGCAAATGAACCGAAGTATTTTGAATCGTTGTTTGGGACATCTACCGAACTTGACTTCCGGTTCGCAGCTGCTTTTTATGATGCAGATTATCACGAGGCAAAATCGGTTGATGAGCTAGAAGAAGCGATTGATAAAGCTAGTTACCATAAAGGATTAGATATTATTGAAGTGAAAACAAATCGTCATGAAAATAAAGCAAATCATCAAGTACTTTGGGCTAAAATTGCAGACGCTTTAAAGGCATTAGATTAATATGCTAGTAAACGGTCGACATTATCATCTGACAACGGCTATAAGTGGAGAAAAGCCAGCTTTACTGATGTTACATGGTTTTACTGGAACTAGCGAAACGTTTCAAGCTAGTATTTCGGGTTTGAAAGAACGTTTTAATATTTTTGTACCAGATTTACTTGGGCACGGAAATACGGAAAGCCCAGAAGAAATAGCGCCTTATGCGATAGAAAGTATTTGCGATGATTTAGCTGAAATTTTACGTCAATTAGATATCAGTAGGTGCTTTGTACTTGGCTATTCGATGGGAGGGCGGGTCGCGACTGCGTTTGCAGCAACCTTTCCCAAAAGGGTTCGTGGACTTATTTTAGTTAGTAGCTCTCCTGGTCTTGAACAAGCAGACAGCCGCGCAAGTCGCGTTGCAGCTGATAATCATTTGGCAGACTGGATTGAAGAAGAGGATATGGAGTCTTTTGTGGACTACTGGGAAAATTTAGCTTTGTTTGCTTCCCAAAAAGTTTTGTCTGTTGAAATGAAAAAAAGAATTAGGTCAGAACGCCTATCGCAAAACTCGCATGGCTTAGCAATGAGTTTACGCGGGATGGGCACTGGAAAACAACCATCTTACTGGAAACATTTAGCGAACTTTACTTTTCCAGTGCTACTTATTACCGGTGCTTTAGATGCGAAGTTTGAAAAAATTGCGCGGGAAATGCAACAACTTTTACCAAATAGCACGCATGTCATAGTGGAAACAGCGGGGCATGCGGTTTATTTAGAACAACCAAACATCTTTTCGAGTCAGCTTATTAACTGGCTGGAAGTTATTTTGAAGGAGGAAAAAAAATGAGTTTTAATTGGCAAACAGAAAAAGTATACGAGGAAATCAAATATGAAAGTTACGAAGGAATCGCAAAAATTACGATTAACCGTCCAGAAGTACATAATGCATTTACACCAAAAACGGTAACGGAAATGATAGATGCATTCAACTTAGCACGTGATAATTCAGATCTTGGCGTGATTATTTTAACAGGAGAAGGCGAAAAAGCATTCTGTTCTGGTGGCGACCAAAAAGTTCGCGGTCACGGTGGATATGTAGGCGATGACCAAATCCCACGCTTAAACGTGCTTGATTTACAACGTTTAATTCGCGTTATTCCAAAACCAGTTATCGCAATGGTTGCAGGCTGGTCCATTGGTGGAGGAAATGTTCTTCAATTAGTATGTGACTTAACAATTGCAGCAGACAATGCGAAATTCGGACAAACTGGGCCGAATGTTGGTAGCTTTGATGCTGGTTATGGTTCTGGCTATTTAGCACGTGTTATCGGACATAAAAAAGCGAAAGAAGTATGGTTCATGTGCCGTCAATATACAGCGGACGAAGCACTTGAAATGGGCTGGATTAATACTGTTGTTCCTGTAGCAGATTTAGAAAAAGAAACAGTAGCTTGGGCAAAAGAAATGTTACAAAAAAGTCCAACTGCCTTGCGTTTCATCAAAGCAGCTTTCAACGCAGATACAGACGGTTTAGCAGGTATTCAGCAATTAGCTGGTGACGCAACACTTCTATACTATACAACAGACGAAGCCAAAGAAGGTCGCGATGCCTTTAAAGAAAAACGCGATCCAGACTTTGACCAATTTCCCAAATTCCCTTGATTTGAAGGTGTAAAAATGGACATGACAAACTGGCTTCAAAAACGAGTGCGGCTTTCTCCTAAAGAGACCGCGCTCGTTTTTGAAGGAAAAGAAGAAACATTTGAAGAAATAAGTGAGGCAGTAGAGCAAATTGCAGGTAAATTATTCGCGTTAGGCATTAGAAAAGATGAGATGATTGCTTTGCTTGGAAAGAATGATCGAATGACGTTTTTGCTTATTCATGCGCTGCAACAACTTGGTGCGGTCACTTTATTTCTGAATAATCGTTTGACAAAAAAAGAGATAGCGTTTCAACTCGCGAACGCTGAGGTAAAACATGTGATTGTAGCAGATTCGTTTGTAGATAAGGTAGCTAATGGGATTAGTTATGCTACTTTAGCGGAAACGAATTATGAAGTGCCAGCGTTGTTAGAAACATGGGACTTATCTCAAGCGGCTTCCATTATGTATACATCAGGAACAACAGGGAAACCAAAGGGTGTTGTGCAAACGTATGCAAATCATTGGTGGAGTGCTGTTGCTTCGGTGCTAAATTTAGGTTTAACAGAGAAAGATAGCTGGCTGTGTGCTGTACCGATTTTTCATATTAGCGGTTTATCCATTATGATGCGTTCCGTGATTTACGGAATTCCTGTCTATTTGGAAGAGCATTTCGATGAAGAAAAAATTACGCAATTGCTTGAAAGTGGTAAAATTTCTACGATTTCGGTCGTGACTTCTATGCTGGAACGCTTGTTGAAAATACAAGGTGGTAGTTATCATCCGAATGTACGAACTGTTTTACTGGGCGGCGGTCCTGCTAGTAAAAACGTTTTGGAAATTTGCAAACAGCGTGATATTCCCTTAGTGCAGTCATTCGGGATGACAGAAACAGCTTCGCAAATCGTTACTTTACCACCAAAAGATGCCTTAAATAAAATTGGTTCTTCTGGTAAAGCGTTATTTCCAGCAGAAGTGAAAATTGCGGATGACGGAGAAATATTGCTAAAGGGACCATCTATTACACCTGGCTATTTACACAATAAAAAAGCGACGGAAGCTTCGTTTGTAGATGGTTGGTTCAAAACAGGCGATATTGGCTATTTGGATGAAGAAGGCTTTTTATTTGTGTTAGAGCGTCGTTCTGATTTGATTATTTCGGGAGGAGAGAACATTTATCCCACTGAAATAGAACATGTCATTGCCGAGTATGAGGGCGTGAAAGAAGTCGCCGTTGTCGGTAAAACTGACGATAAATGGGGAAGTGTTCCCGTCGCTTTTATCGTTGTGGAAGAAACATTTGATGAGGATGAATTACGCTGTATCTGCCAAACTAACTTAGCTAGTTATAAAATTCCTAAACAAATAACGATTGTCGAAAATCTACCTAAAACAGCATCTGGTAAAATTCAACGCAATAAATTAAAAGAAAGGCACTCTAAGTAAAAAATAGAGCGCCTTTCTTTTTTAATAATGAAGAGCTTCTTTTAACGCTTTTAAATTATCGTTCATTATAGAAAGATAATCACGCTTTTGATCTATGTCTTTTTGCGTAAGTGTTTCTAAGTTGTGGAGTGTCCGTGTTTTTGTATTTGTTTCTTGTTGAATAACATTTGCTATTTTCGAGTTAGTGTTTTGTTCTAACATAATATATGGGATTTTCTCTGCTTCGATTTTTTCAACAATAGATTTCAGCTTTTTCTGTGAAGGTTCATCACTTGTTGATACGCCGGCAATAGGGATTTGGTGCAGGCCATATTCAGTTTCCCAGTAGCTATAGGCAGCATGTGCTGTCACGAAGTCTTTTTGTTTTGCTTCCTTTGTAACTGTGCGGAAATCTTGATCTAGCTTTTTCAATTTTTCTTCGACAGCTTGGTAATTTTTTTCGAACGTTTCTTTTTGATCGGGCATTTCTTTGATTAATTTATCTTTTACAACTGTTGCCATTTGTTCCATGTATACAGGGTTTAGCCATACGTGCGGGTTAATGTCGCCGTGTTCGTGTTCTTCTTCGCTTTCGTGGTCATGTTCTTCTGCAGCATCTGGATCTTTTGGCAAGTCTAATTTTTCAGCGGTAGGGACGAACGAGACATGTTCATTCGCGAGTGTTTTTTCCGCCTTATCTACGAATCCCTCCATACCGAGTCCGATGTAGAAGAATAAATCGCTATCGGCCATTTTCATCATGTCTTTTTGAGTTGGTTCGAAGCTGTGGGCATCAGAACCTGGTGGGTAAATGCTATGAACATCTACATATTCGCCACCGATTTGTTCTGTTAAATACTGCAATGGGTAAACAGTTGTATAAACAGTTAATTGATTACTCTTTGTCGCTTTTGTATCGCTCTCATCTGAACAGCCAGTAAGTATGAGTAATGTCGAAAATAGTGCAGTTAAAACAATAAGATATCTTTTTTTCAAACTATTCACTCCTCTAAATCGAAATAATTCTTGTTTAAATAATATACTAATCGTAGCAATTACGATTTATAGTCCGAATTTGATAATACCTTATTCTATCTTAAAAAGCAAGAAAAAAATGAACCGGCAAAAACCGATTCATGATATGATTAATGGTGGTGGTGAGCTTTACAGGAATGCTCGGAATCAGCATTCTTCTCTTTTTTAGGTGGCACAAAATCTAACCCACCTTTATGAAACGGGTGGCATTTAGAAATACGCCTAATGGCGAGGTAACTACCTTTTAAGGCTCCATGTGTCTGTATCGCTTCGATTCCATAGGCAGAACAAGTTGGATAAAAACGACAAGTAGCCGGAGTGAAACGCGAAATATATTTTTGATAAAGTCGGATTCCTCCGATAAGAATTTTTTTCATTGATATTCATCCTCTAATTTTCAGCTTAATTACAGCTTACCACATTTTTGAAAAAAGAAAAGGAAGTGAGTTTTTGTTTATTTATAAAGATACACTTGGAAACAAAGTAACCGTCTATTTTGAAGCGCAGGAAAATAATCCGGACGATGTGCTCGTTATACCTAAAACAGAGGAGGGTTGGCTTTTTACGGAACATAAAATCCGCGGACTGGAATTTCCAGGGGGAAAAGGCGAACCTGGAGAAACAAATATAGAGGCAGCGAAACGGGAGTTGATGGAAGAAACTGGCGCAATTAGTGGTGAGCTCCATTTTGTAGCTGATTATTTAGTCGAATCAGAAGAACGAACGTTTACTAAACGAGTTTATGTGACGCAGGTTAATTCCATCAAATCACTAGCTGATTACCATGAGACAAAAGGTCCTGTCATCATCCAAGGTGAGTTAAACCAATTTATTTTACAACCAGCTTTTAGCTTTTTTATGCGAGATGCTGGAATGGTCCGAATTGTGCAACAAGCCGAGCGAATCTTAAATGATAAAAACTAGTCAAATAGGGGCAATCTCTGCTATGATTAAAGAAACTGGAGGTGGGAAAATTGGGTATGCCACTAGAGGTAAACACAATGATTGTAACAAAAGGAAAAGAAAAGCGCATTTCTGATAATTTCTTTGAACTGGAAAAATTAGGTTATCGTATTTATCCGATTGATGTGCCAATCGCAGTACGTAAAACAAAAGAGGGCGAAACGCTTGGAGAAGCAATCCCTCGTAAACTTGTGTGGGAAAATAATAAAACCATCATTAAATATGAACTAATCGCATTAAATTCAAGTAATTAATTGTGGAGGGGATTTTTTGAAACGGAAGGTTGGAATAATTGGTACTGGTCATGTTGGGAGCGACGTGGCTTTTTCCCTTGTAACTCAGGGAATTTGTGATGAAATTGTGTTAATAGATAAAATCGAAACCAAAGCAGAAAGTGAAGCATTAGAACTACGCGATATGGCTTCGATGACGAATTCGTATACCACAATAACTTCGAACGACTGGAACGCACTAGGTGATGCGGATATCATTGTTATGGCAGTTGGCCCAGAAACGTTACTGCGCGAGGACCGTATGGAAGAACTCGTTGAAACAAGTCGATCAGTAGCTGAGGTTGTACCGAAAATTATCGCATCGGGGTTTAAAGGGATTTTTGTGAATATTACGAATCCATGTGATGTGATCACGATGCTTATTCAGAAATTATCTGGTTTTGATCATTCACGTGTATTCGGTACGGGAACATCCCTTGATACAGCAAGGATGAGACGAGTAGTAGGAGAAGCATTACATATTAATCCAAAGAGCGTGGAAGGGTACGTTCTTGGCGAGCATGGCGAATCACAATTCGTTGCTTGGTCTACGGTGAAAATTGGCGGGGTAAGCATCACGGATTATAAAACAACAACACCACTTGATTTACCAGCATTAAAAGATGCAGTTCGTGGTGGTGGTTGGAATATTTTAATGGGCAAAGGCTGGACGAGTTTTGGGATAGCCACAGCCGCAGCGGGAATTATCGATGCAATTTTAACAGATGCTAAACAAGCTTTTCCATTAGCTGTATTTTCTGATCAAGCGAATACTTACATTGGGCAGCCAGCTTTAATTGGTGCATCAGGGGTTATCAATGTTTTAGAGCCAAAATTAAGTACAGAAGAACAAATAAAATTTACGAATTCGGCTAGAATTATTCAACAAGCCTTTGACTTAATCAAATAAAAAAATGAGCTGTATGGAAGACTCCATGCAGCTCATTTTTTAGGCTGTTTTCGCTTTTTTCTTTTGTTTAGGTTTCTTTGATTTTCTGGAAATAAATCGAACTAAGCTAATGATAAGGGATACAACATATTCACCAAATGCACCGATAAAAATGGCAATCGCTATTTCGGTTTGGGACATCCCACCACCATAAAAGCTGATGAAAAATACCACGCCACTCGCAATCAATCCCATTGTTGCTAAGAAATATTTAAACCAATATAAACGAAAAACAAAATCAAATAAACAAACAACTGCTAGAAAACCAAGAAAAATAATCAAGGATAGCGGAATTAAACTCATAAATACAATCTCCTTTAGTTAAGTAAAACATCTTTTTTATCCATCTATCATACCACAGGTTACAAATAATGATAAGTGAAAAAATAATGAACGCTAATTTTCAACTGTTTTTAGCGGATAGATGACTGTTTTATCATAACACAAAATCGAATTATTATTGCATCTGGCCCCAGTTTATGTTATTCTATCTTAGAATTAAAATTTATCTCTTATCCAGAGCGGTAGAGGGACTGACCCTTTGAAGCCCAGCAACCTACACATATAAGTGAAAGGTGCTAATCTGTTGCAGGAGTATTATCTTCTGAACGATGAGAGCAAAGGTATAATTATAGCCTTTCTCTATTCGTGCGCGTTTCGTGCAAAATAGAGAGAGGCTTTTTATATGAGACGTATTTGGAGAGAACTGAAGGAGGAAAATAAAATTGGCTAAAAACCGTCATCTATTTACATCAGAATCGGTTTCTGATGGACATCCAGATAAAATTGCAGATCAAATCTCTGATGCAATTTTAGATGCAATCATTTCAAAGGATCCGGATGCACGTGTAGCTTGTGAAACTACCGTGACAACTGGTTTAGTATTAGTAGCGGGAGAGATTACGACATCTGTTTATGTAGATATCCCTAAAATCGTGCGCGATACCATTAAAGAAATTGGTTATACGCGAGCAAAATATGGTTTTGATGCAGAAACATGTGCTGTTTTAACGGCGATTGATGAACAGTCCCCAGATATTGCGCAAGGAGTCGACGAAGCACTAGAATCAAGAAGTGGTAAGGAAATCGATGCGGCTATTGAAGCAATCGGAGCGGGAGATCAAGGGTTAATGTTCGGTTTTGCAACAGATGAAACAGAAGAATTAATGCCACTTCCAATCTTTTTAGCACATGGTTTGGCACGTAAATTAACAGAATTACGTAAGACAAATAAATTAGATTACTTGCGTCCCGATGCGAAAACCCAAGTAACAGTAGAATATGATGAGTTTAATCAACCTGTTCGGATCGATACCATTGTTGTTTCCACACAACATCATCCTGACATTACACAAGAGCAAATCGCGAAAGACTTGCACACGTATCTTTTCCCAGAAGTAATTGATGCGTCTTTCTTAGATGAGGATACAAAATACTTCATTAATCCGACTGGCCGTTTTGTTATTGGTGGGCCACTTGGTGATGCGGGCTTAACGGGTCGTAAAATTATCGTGGATACGTACGGCGGTTATGCACGTCATGGTGGGGGAGCTTTCTCTGGAAAAGATCCGACCAAAGTAGACCGTTCTGGCGCTTATGCTGCAAGATATGTTGCCAAAAATATCGTTGCTGCAGGACTTGCTAAAAAAGTAGAAGTCCAAGTTGCTTATGCAATTGGCGTTGCTCGTCCAGTTTCTATCTCTATCGACACGTACGGGACAAGTGATTATTCCGAACAAGAATTAATCGACGGTGTAAATGCATTATTTGATTTACGCCCAGCTGGCATTATCCATATGCTAGACTTACGCCGCCCAATTTATCGTCAAACAGCTGCATTTGGTCATTTTGGCCGTAGCGATCTTGATTTGCCTTGGGAAAGAACTGATAAAGCAGAAGCGTTAAAAAAATTAATCGTAAAATAAGTCTAACCGAGCATTTCATCTCAGAAATGTTCGGTTTTTTTCTTTCCTAAACAGTGCAAAGAAAGTCTAGTTATGATATGATAGACGTTGTGAAAAAAAGATAAAATGATTATCTATATAGAGGAGAAATGTTACCATGTGTGGATTTGTAGGATGCGTACATGACCGCATTACAGAAATTACTGGCGCTGATAAAGAAACCTTTAGACAAATGAATAGTATGATTACGCACCGTGGGCCAGATGATGAAGGGTACTTCACAGATGATCACGTGCAGTTTGGTTTCCGCCGTTTAAGTATTATTGATGTAGAAAACGGTCATCAACCCTTAACGTATGAAAATGAACGTTACTGGATTATTTTTAATGGAGAAGTTTATAACTATGTGGAACTCCGCGAGCAATTAGTTGCTGAAGGAATGACATTTGAAACCGAAAGTGATACCGAAGTAATTATCGCTACATATGCGAAATACAAAGAAAAAACAGCAGAACGTCTTCGTGGGATGTTTGGTTTTGTCATTTGGGATAAACAAGAAGAACTTGTTTACGGCGCACGCGACCCATTCGGCATTAAACCATTTTTCTATGCAGAAGAAGACGGCAAACTGTTCATGGGTTCTGAAAAGAAATCCATTTTACATGCATTAAAAGAAAAAGAATTAGATGAAGTTTCATTACAAAACTATATGACTTATCAATTCGTTCCAGAACCAGATTCCTTAACTAAAAATGTAAAACGTTTAGAACCAGGACATCAGTTCACGAAGAAAATTGGTCAACCAATGGAAATTACTACTTATTGGAAAGCATCTTTTGCACCAGTAACTAAATCAGAAGACGCATGGATTAAAGAAGTGCGTGACGTGATGTACGATTCTGTTAAAATGCATATGCGTTCCGATGTACCAGTTGGTTCATTCCTATCTGGTGGTATTGATTCATCGATTATTGCTGCGATCGCCAAAGAATACCACCCAGCAATCAAAACATTCTCTGTTGGTTTTGAACGCGATGGATTCAGTGAAATCGATGTTGCAAAAGAAACAGCAGACAAACTTGGCGTAGAAAACATTAGTTATGTTATTTCGCCGGAAGAATATATGAAAGAACTACCAAAAATTGTTTGGCATATGGATGATCCACTAGCTGATCCGGCTGCTATTCCGCTTTATTTCCTATCAAGAGAAGCACGCAAACAAGTAACAGTTGCATTATCAGGTGAGGGCGCAGATGAACTATTTGGCGGTTATAACATTTATAACGAACCAAATTCCCTTGCAATGTTTAACAAAATGCCAGGCGTATTTAAATCCATGTTAAATAGTGTGGCGCGTATTATGCCAGAAGGAATGCGTGGTAAAAGTTTCTTAGAACGTGGAACTACTCCAATGGAAAAACGTTATATTGGAAATGCGAAAATGTTCACGGAAAAAGAAAAACAAATTTTACTTCCAAAATACCAAGCTGGACATGATTATACGAACATTACAGATCCATTTTATGCGGAAACAACGAATTATCATCCTGTAGAAAGAATGCAGTATATTGATATTCATACGTGGCTTCGCGGAGATATTCTCTTAAAAGCTGATCGCATGACAATGGCTAATTCACTAGAAGTCCGTGTACCTTTCCTTGATAAAGAAGTGTACAATGTGGCAAGAAATATTCCAGATACAATGAAAACAACTAACGGAACTACGAAATATATCTTACGTAAAGCGGCAGCAACATTTGTACCAGAACACGTACTTAATCGACGTAAACTAGGATTCCCAGTACCAATTCGTCACTGGCTAAAAGACGAAATGAACGCTTGGGTTAAAAATATCATTAAAGAATCACCAACCGATCATTTAATTAACAAACAATATGTTCTAGACTTACTAGACGATCACTGTGCTGGTAAATTCGACTACAGTCGTAAAATCTGGACAGTTGTTATTTTCATGATTTGGTACGATGTATACGTAGCAGACAAATACGACTTCGGAAAATAAAAAGAAAACCTAGACAGGCTAATTATACTAGCTTTGTCTAGGTTTTCTTTTTTCGATGACAATGACAAATGGCGCATCATTTTTTTGATTAATAAATTGATAAGATAAAACGTGGAAATCTTGTTGTGGGATTGTTTCACAAAAAGCCATGACAGCATCTTTTTCCAGTTTTCCAGCTGGATGACCGTGATAAATCACAAGAATAATGACGCCACCAACTTCTAGCAGCTCCATTAAATGACCAATGCTTTCTAACGTTGAATCTGCAGTTGTTGTAATTTCTTTGTTGCCACCAGGTAGATATCCGAGATTGAAAATAGCGGCACGAACAGGTCTGGATGTGTAGGCAGGGATACGAGCATGGCTAGCGCAAATGAGCTCCACTTGCGAAGAAACACCCGCATTTTCTAAACGAGCCTTCGTGGCATCCACAGCCACTTGTTGGATATCAAATCCAAGCACATGTCCATTAATACCTACGAGCTCCGCTAGCAAAAGCGTATCATGCCCGTTACCACAAGTGGCGTCAATCACATAATCACCAGGGCGAACTACTTTCCGGAGCGTATCGTGAGCGAAAGGGAGAATGCCTCTTAAGTTCATTCAGAAATCACTTCCACAGGTTGATAGAATTTTCCTTGCCAGCTATCTCTTCGAACAAGTTCCGCATCAATCGCATTCAGCACTTCAAACTTATTTAAACTCCAAACAGGGCCAATTAAATCATCTACGCCACCGTCACCAGTAATACGGTGAATCACCATCTCAGGTGGCAATATTTCTAGTTGATCAGCTACTAAGTTTACATAGCCATCCCGAGTTAAAAATTCTAAGTCGCCTTTTTTATAATCTTCTACCATTGGCGTTCCTTTTAACAAATGAAGCAAATGGATTTTGATACCATCTACGCCGCTTTCGACTACTTTCCGGGTTGTTTCCATCATCATTTCCGGTGTTTCTTTTGGAAGTCCATTAATAATGTGTGTACAAATTCGGATATTGTGCTTTTGCAGTTTGCGCACGCCTTCTACATAACAATCATAGTCATGCGCCCGATTAATTAAGCGACCAGTCTCATCATGAGCAGATTGCAATCCAAGCTCCAGCCATAAATAAGTACGTTCATTTAATTCAGCCAAATACTCCACGACATCATCTGGTAAACAATCCGGCCGTGTTGCAATCGAAAGTCCAACTACGCCTGGTTCATTCAATACAGTTTCAAATTTTTCGCGCAACTCGGCAACCGGTGCGTGTGTATTCGTGAAAGCTTGGAAATAAGCGATACATTTCCCATCTTTCCATTTCGTTTGCATTTTGTCGCGAACTTGCTGGAATTGTACTTTTAAATCAAGCGCTCGATTGCCAGCAAAGTCCCCAGAACCAGCCGCGCTACAAAATGTACAACCACCATGCGCTACAGTACCGTCACGATTTGGACAATCAAAGCCGCCATCCAGCGCCACTTTGTATGTCTTTTGCCCAAATTCTTCTCTTAAGCAGTAGTTCCACGTATGATATCTTTTATTATCATTACTATATACAAATGGATTCGTTTGTTTCACTAGTTTTAGACTCCTTCAAATGAAATTCTCCATTCATTTTAGCACATATTGTTAGGAAAGTTAGATAAATCTTCAGAGCGCTTGCTAAAAAAATGAAATTCAGCTACAATAAAGCTAATGAATTTTGCGAAAAAGCGATGAATTGGAGTAGTAATCCGCTAATTTTGATGTGAAGAGAGCTGACGGTTGGTGCAAGTCAGTCACAAAATCTGGATGAACTTACCATGGAGCTTGGGTGTATCCCCGTTTTCCGCGTTAAGGAATTGATAAGTTGAGTGGTCAAACACTAATGTGGGTGGTACCGCGGGAGAAGCATCTCTCGTCCCATGGCGATAAGCCGTTGGGATGTAGGGATTTTTTTGTAGCCAAAATTCGATATTTTAAGGAAAAGAGGATGAGTAAAG
This sequence comes from Listeria monocytogenes, assembly GCF_013282665.1. Lineage (GTDB taxonomy): Bacteria > Bacillota > Bacilli > Lactobacillales > Listeriaceae > Listeria > Listeria monocytogenes_C. The sequence continues at coordinate 5,732 of NZ_CP054041.1, read as the reverse complement.
TGACATTTAATCACAAAAAAATGGAACCAAAATGGCAACAATATTGGAGTGAACATAACACTTTCAAAACAACAGAAGATAAAAATAAAGAAAACTTCTATGCACTAGATATGTTTCCTTACCCATCTGGAGCAGGTCTGCACGTAGGACATCCAGAAGGTTATACAGCAACAGATATTTTATCTCGTATGAAACGAATGCAAGGGAAGAACGTACTTCATCCAATCGGTTGGGATGCTTTTGGTCTTCCAGCAGAACAATATGCGATTGATACTGGAAATGACCCAGAAGAATTCACCGCACTTAATATTGCAAACTTTACTCGCCAAATTAAATCACTTGGTTTTTCCTACGATTGGGATCGTGAAATCAATACAACAGATCCTGAATATTATAAATGGACACAGTGGATTTTTGAAAAACTATATGAAAATGGCTTAGCTTATGAAGCCGAAATCGCTGTAAACTGGTGTCCGGCGCTGGGTACAGTTTTAGCCAATGAAGAAGTTATTGATGGCAAAAGTGAACGCGGTGGCTTCCCGGTTTTCCGTAAACCAATGCGTCAATGGATGCTTAAAATTACCGCATACGCAGATCGTTTGTTAGATGATCTTGATCTAGTGGATTGGCCTGAAAATATTAAAGATATGCAACGTAACTGGATTGGTCGTTCAGAAGGCGCAGAAGTTACTTTTAAAATTAAAGATAGCGATGAAACGTTTAATGTCTTCACAACACGTCCAGATACACTTTTTGGCGCAACATATACTGTTTTTGCACCAGAACACGAACTTATCGAAAAAATTACTACACCAGAACAAAAAGAAGCTGTAGAAGCTTATAAAAAACAAGTAGAACTTAAAAGTGAGCTAGAAAGAACCGATCTTGCAAAAGATAAAACAGGCGTCTTCACAGGAGCTTACGCAATTAATCCAATCAATGGCGAAGAAGTGCCAATTTGGATTGCGGACTATGTGTTGATTCAATATGGAACAGGTGCAATTATGGCCGTACCAGCCCACGATGAACGCGACTTTGAATTCGCGCAACAATTTGGTTTGAATATTCGTCCTGTTCTTGAAGGCGGTGACGTGACAAAAGAAGCATTCACTGGCGATGGACCACATATTAACTCTGATTTCCTGAACGGACTGGCTAAAGCAGAAGCAATTACTGCTGCAATTGATTGGCTAGAAAAAGAAGGCATCGGTAGTCGTAAAATCACGTATCGTTTGCGCGATTGGTTGTTTAGTAGACAACGTTACTGGGGTGAGCCAATTCCAGTTATCCACTGGGAAGACGGCGAAACAACGCTTGTACCAGAAGACGAACTACCACTACTTCTGCCAAAAGCAACGGAAATCAAACCATCAGGAACAGGCGAATCTCCTCTTGCCAACCTGCATGATTGGGTAAACGTAACAGACGAAAACGGTCGAAAAGGTCGTCGTGAAACAAATACCATGCCACAATGGGCGGGCTCAAGCTGGTATTTCTTGCGTTATATCGATCCAAAAAACAGCGAAGCAATTGCTGACAAAGAAAAACTAGCAGAATGGCTTCCAGTTGACGTTTATATCGGCGGGGCAGAGCATGCTGTCCTTCACCTTCTTTACGCACGTTTCTGGCATAAATTCTTGTACGATATCGGCGTAGTTCCGACAAAAGAACCTTTCCAAAAACTATTTAACCAAGGAATGATTCTTGGCGAAAATAACGAAAAAATGTCCAAATCTAGAGGGAATGTCGTTAACCCAGATGAAGTAGTAGAAAAATACGGTGCAGATACTCTTCGTTTGTATGAAATGTTCATGGGACCACTAGAAGCTTCGATTGCATGGAACGAAAACGGTCTAGAAGGTGCGCGCAAATTCCTAGACCGCATCTGGCGCCTGCTAGTGACTGATGAAGGCATACTCGCTGAAAAAGTGACAACCGATGCGAATGCTAATTTAGAAAAAGCGTATCATCATATGGTAAAAACAGTTACGAATCATTACGAAAACCTACGTTTCAATACTGGGATTTCGCAACTAATGATTTTCATCAATGAAGCATACAAACAAGATACGATTCCAAAACAATATGTCGAAGGTTTCGTGCAACTCTTGTCACCAATCGCACCACACCTTGCAGAAGAATTGTGGGAAATCCTAGGTCACACAGAAACAATCAGCTACGTAGCTTGGCCAACATACGATGAAACCAAACTGGTAGAAGATGAAGTAGAAATAGTTCTTCAAGTCAATGGCAAAGTAAAAAGTAAAATCACCGTTGCCAAATCTCTCGAAAAAGAAGCACTAGAAAAAATCGCACAAGAAGACGACAAGATGAAAGAAAACCTAGAAGGAAAAACAATCCGTAAAGTGATTGTCGTTCCAGGGAAACTTGTAAATATTGTTGCGAATTGATTGGAAAAGCTTTGAAATTAGTTTTATTACTAATTTTGAAGCTTTTTTTTACGCAGCTAGCATAACAAATAAAAACCTCATTTTGATAGTATTAAAGTAAAATGAGGTGTCAACGACGAAAAACAATATAGATTACATTAAAACAGTACAAAACATAAAAAATTTTTTTGATGAATTCCAATATTTGGTTTTTCTACTAGGTTCTAAAAATAAAATAAAGCTCAATACAGACGGATTAATAGAAATAAAAGTGTTAACAGGTAATAAAATAAGTTTGACTCCTATAGGCCATTTAGTTCAATTCTATATAGGAATATTAAATGACATGAAAGCAATACATCGTTTTATTTTAATTAAATGTTATATCAATAAGCAAAAAGATATTCTAACAATGATGGAAATGCCTTATGAAAGTGCGCAATTTAAAAGAATAAAAAAATATGCTGTTCTTAGTTTAGCCGAAAAGCTTGAAATGATTGTTGAAAAAAATTAGTTATAGAAGAAAGAAGATAGCTAACATAGGTTGCATATTTCCTGTTTTTATGGTATATTAGGAAACAGTGTTAAATCACACACGCACGGTGACAGACTGAGAAGGTGCTTAATGATTTGTTCGCTTAAGTTTTTCAGCTGGTTGATCCATGCGGAGGGCGGTTAATCCGCAAAAAATAAACCAATAGGAGGGAATAACACATGCCTGTTATTTCAATGAAACAATTACTCGAAGCAGGAGTTCACTTCGGCCATCAAACTCGCCGTTGGAACCCAAAAATGAAGAAATATATCTTCACAGAAAGAAATGGTATTTATATCATTGACCTACAAAAAACAGTGAAAAAAGTAGACGAAGCTTTCAACTTCATGCGTGAAGTAGCTAGCGACAACGGAACTATCCTGTTCGTAGGAACTAAAAAACAAGCGCAAGAATCCGTTCGCGACGAAGCTATCCGTTCTGGACAATATTTCGTGAATCATCGTTGGTTAGGTGGTACTTTAACTAACTTTGAAACTATTCAAAAACGTATTCAACACCTTAAAAAAATCGAAAGAATGGAAGCAGATGGAACTTTTGAAGTCCTTCCTAAAAAAGAAGTTGTCCTTCTTAAAAAAGAACAAGAAAAATTAGAACGCTTCTTAGGCGGAATCAAAGACATGAAAGGTCTTCCTGATGCATTATTCATCGTTGACCCACGCAAAGAACGTATTGCGGTTGCAGAAGCTCGTAAACTTCATATTCCTATCATCGGTATTGTTGATACAAACTGTGATCCGGATGAAATCGACTACGTAATCCCTGCAAATGATGACGCTATCCGCGCGGTTAAACTTTTAACTGCTAAAATGGCTGACGCTATCATTGAAGTGAACCAAGGGGAAGAGTTAACGGAAGCGGAAGTTGCTCCTGTAGAAGAAAAAGCTACAGAAGAAACTACGGAAGCATAAGATTTTATTTGAAACTTTCAAGGTGATAAGGCACTATTCTTATCACCTTTTTTAAAGAGAAAAATTGGAGGGAAAATAAATGGCTAATATTACAGCTCAAATGGTAAAAGAATTACGCGAAAAAACTGGTGCTGGTATGATGGATTGTAAAAAAGCACTTGTAGAAACAGAAGGAGATATGGAAAAAGCAATTGATTATCTTCGTGAAAAAGGAATCGCTAAAGCTGCGAAAAAATCTGACCGTGTTGCTTCTGAAGGTATGACTCATGTAATCAGCAATGAAAAACATGCCGTAGTACTGGAAGTTAATGCTGAAACAGATTTCGTTGCTAAAAACGATAACTTCCAACAATTAGTTGACGCTTTAGCTAAACAAATTCTTGCAGTTCGTCCAGATAGTTTAGAAGACGCACTTAAAACAGAAATGCCTAATGGCCAAACTGTTCAAGACTACATTACTGAAGCAATTACAAAAATCGGTGAAAACATTTCCCTTCGTCGTTTTGAAGTAAAAGAAAAAGCAGACAACTCTGCTTTCGGTGAATACATCCACATGAACGGACGTATTGGTGTTCTTACACTTCTTGAAGGAACTACTGACACTACAGTTGCTAAAGACGTTGCAATGCACATCGCTGCAATCAACCCTAAATACATTTCTCGTGAAGACGTTTCTACTGAAGAAGTGGAAGACGAAAAAGAAGTATTAACGCAACAAGCATTAAACGAAGGTAAACCAGCTAATATCGTTGAAAAAATGGTAGAAGGCCGTTTGAAAAAATATCTAAGCGAAATTTCCTTAGAAGACCAACCTTTCGTTAAAAACCCAGACATCACTGTAGGTGAATACGTGAAACAAAGCGGTGGTAAAGTTGTATCATTCGTACGTTTCGAAGTAGGCGAAGGAATCGAGAAAAAAGAAGATAACTTTGTTGAAGAAGTAATGAGCCAAGTGAAAAAATAAATCCACTTTAAATTGATTTTATATGATATCAAAACCCCGTGTTTTCTTAGGAAATACGGGGTTTTTATTTTTGGGGTTTCATTTAAATATCATCCTTAAATGTATCAATAAAATAATTCCTCACATTCAAATAAACTGGAAAAATATTTTATCTTGTTCACTTCCACATTACCACACTATTGAAATGCTAATAAGGAAATTGCGATAAAAGTGATGATGCAATTTTATCCTAAATATGAGGAAGAATTGGAGATTTGGGAATTTGGAGTTGGCGGCAGCTCAAGAATAATTGCAAGCGTAACTAGAGAAGATGATTATAGTATTGTTAGACTGTTATTTATTGATTATCACCATCTTATTTATCCAAGTGAGGTTGGTAGTAACAACACAACTGATACTAGTAGACAAGCATGCAAATGGTGCCTAAATAAAAATTATAATACCGAAACACTAATCCGTAGTTGGGGCTTTTTTATGTAAATAAATACTCCGAAATTTTTCCGAGATTGCATTCATATAAAACAGCTATAGTTGAATGAAATTACTAGATGCAAAAAAATCTATGCACTTATTATTGTATGAGCATTGATTAAGGATTAATGATTTTGAGTTTCGGTGAATAATTATACTATATTATTCATCAAGCGATAATTAAAAATGATAATAATTAAATAAAAGATAAAATTTTATAATTTTAATAACATATATTTTGAGTGAATGTGTATTTTTTGTAACAAATAAAAATAAGGATGTATAAATCGTGAATAATAACTCGTGTTGAGTATTATTTTGCGACCAAAAACACAATATTGCACAAATTGTGTAAGAATAATTTTAAATAAGGTTCGTTTTTAATCATTCACGACAAGAATCAGGCATTTCATTACATTTTTGGTTATACGTTAGAAATTTGT